>NZ_JBFWZI010000299.1:0-6046 GCF_050185545.1 Reyranella sp.
GCGCGTGCAGATGCGCACCGAGATCAAGAAGGTGCACCAGAAGGTCCGCACCACGACGGTCTACGTGACCCACGACCAGGTCGAGGCGATGACACTCGCCGACCGCGTGGTGGTGATGAATGCCGGGTTGATCGAGCAGGTCGGCGCCCCCAACGATCTCTACCATTCGCCGGCCACCAAGTTCGTGGCGGGCTTCATCGGCTCGCCGGCGATGAACTTCCTGCCGTGCCATCTCGAGCAGGCGGCCGGCGCGTTGCGGGTGCGGCTGAGCGACACGCTCTCCTTCCCGGTGCCGTCGGACCGGACGACGCGCTATTCGAGCCATGCCGGCAAGTCGAACCTCGTGCTCGGCCTGCGTCCGGAGCACATCACCGAGACGCGCCCGCATGTAGAACCCAACCAGCACGATTTCGACATGGCGATCGACGTCGTCGAGCCGATGGGCATGGAGACCCTGGTCTACTTCACCGTGGCCGGCGCCGAGGTCTGCGGCCGCGTCAATCCCAACGCCGGCGCTGCCGACGGCAAGCCGATGAAGCTTCGCGCCGATCTCAGCAACATGCACCTGATCGATGACGGCACGGGCAAGGTGCTGTAACGACAGACATTGTGTTCCTCCCCCTAAATCGGGGGCGCGGGCGGCATCAACGGCCGCAACGTGAAGTTCATCTCGCTGGACGACGGCTACTCGCCCGCCAAGACGGTCGAGGTGGTGCGCCAGCTCGTCGAGCAGGAGAAGGTGCTGGCGCTGTTCCAGACGCTCGGCACGCCGACCAATTCGGCGGTCCACAAGTACATGAACCAGCGGAGAGTGCCGATGCTCTACGTCGCGACGGGCGCGTCGAAGTGGGCAAGCCCAAGGAGTTCCCGTGGACCATGGGCTTCCAGCCCGACTACCACACCGAGGCGGTGATCTACGCCAAGCACATCCTCGCCAATGTCAAGGATCCCAAGATCGCCGTGCTGATGCAGAACGACGATTGCGGTCGCGACTCCTGATGCACGAGACGCTGAAGAAGTGCGGCAATGCCCTCACACGGGCGAACGTGATGAAGCAGGCAGCCAACCACCAGAAGCTCCGGGTGCCACTGCTGCTGCCGGGCATCCTGGTCAACACTCGCGCGACCGACTTCTAGCCCATCCAGGCGGTCCAGCTTCAGCGCTTCAAGGGCGAGACCTGGGAGCTGTTCGGCGACGTCCTGCATGCTGAAAGCACATAGCCTTCGTTCATCTTTTTCCGGACCGCGGGCGTCTCGCCCGCTCATGTTTCATGAGCATGAACGGGCGAGACGCCCGCGGTCCGGAAGAGAGCGAGCCTCTTGCTCGCGAGAGTCTGGCTCCAGCCGCGAGGCATGCTAAACCATGATCAACCTCGTCCGAGGGGCGAGCGTCCGGCGACGTCCGTCGCCATCAGGACGAGCTTGCGAGCATGGGGATACAGCGATGGGCAGATTGACGGGCAAGGTCGCCTGGGTGACGGGGGCTGGTTCGGGGATCGGACAGGCCGCAGCGGTGGCGCTCGCCGCCGAGGGCGCAACGGTGGTGCTGACCGGGCGGCGCAAGGAGCCGCTCGACGAAACGGCGGCCACGATCAGGAGGACCGGCGGCACCGCGGTGGTCAAGCCCGGTGATCTGATGAAGGCGTCGGCGGTGAACCGCATCGCCGCTGACATCGACAAGCGTTTCCGGCGCTGCGACATCCTCGTAAACAATGCCGGCCTCAACATCGTCGCGCGAAGCTGGGCCCAGCTCTCGGCGGACGGCGCGGAGCAGGTGATAGACGGCAACCTGTCGAGCGCCTTCTACTGCTCATCGGCGGTGCTGCCGATGATGCGCAGGCGCAAGGACGGCGTCCTGATTCACACCTCGTCGATGGCCGGTCGGCAGGCGAGCCTGCTCAGCGGTCCGGCCTATTCGGCGGCCAAGCACGGCGTGGTGGCGATGAGCCATACCATCAACATGGAGGAATGCGTCAACGGCATCAGGTCCTGCGTGGTCTGCCCGGGCGAGGTTGCCACGCCGATCCTCGACAAGCGACCGATCCCGATCACGCCAGAGGAACGGGCGCGCATGGCTCAGTCGGAGGATGTCGGCGACCTGATCCGCTACGTCGCCTGCCTGCCGCCGCACGTCGTGATCAACGAGGTCCTGATCAACCCGACCTGGAACCGCGGCTATGTCGCCAGCCTGCGGCGCAGCGCCGACGAGAAGACGGCCAAGGCGAAGGCCAGGGCCAAGGCGAAAGCGAAGGTGATGGCGGGGATGAGGAAATTGGGATCTTGTTCTTGGGGACCGCGGGCGTCCCGCCCGCTCGTTATTCATGATAATGAGCGGGGGGGACGCCCGCGGTCCGGAAGAGCATGAGCGATTTTCAGGAGCAAATGCGATGACCGTTACCATCAATGCGAACGCACTGGAGGTCTTCGTCGCAGATATCTTTGCGTCGGCGGGCTGCTCGAAGGAGGAGGGCGAGCGCATCGGCCGCTACCTGGTGAGCGCCAATCTGTCGGGGCACGACAGCCATGGCGTGGTGCGCGTGCCGCGCTATGCCGCGAACAAGAAGAACGGCATCGTGCTGGCCGACGTCACCGTCGATGTCGTGATCGACACGCCGGTGATTGCCGTGGTCGACGGCAAGTACGGCTTCGGCCAGACGGTGACGCCGCAGGCGGTCCGCATCGGCATCGACAAGTGCAAGGCCAACGGGCTTTCCGCCGTGACCCTGCGCAATGCCGGCCATATCGGCCGGGTCGGCGACTGGGCGGAGATGGCGGCGGCCGCCGGGCTGGTGTCGATCCATTTCGTCAACGCGTCGGGCAGCGTCCTGGTGGCGCCGCACGGTGGCGTGCAGCGCCGCTTCTCGACCGCACCCTACTGCATCGGCGTGCCGCGCCCGGGGCAGGATCCTCTGGTTCTCGACTTCGCCACCTCGATCGTGGCCGAGGGCAAGGTGCTGGTGGCGAGCCAGGGTGGCAAGAAGCTGCCCGACGGCGCGCTGATCGGCCCCGACGGCAAGCCGGGCAGCGATCCGCACACGCTCTACGGTGACTACGTGCCGGCGGGTCCGCGCGACTACAGCAAGGGCACCGGCGCCATCCGCGCCTTCGGCGAGCACAAGGGCTCCGGCCTGGCCTTCATGTGCGAGCTGCTGGGCGGCTCGCTGTCGGGCAACGGCGCGACTGATCCAAAGCGCGGCCGTTTCGCCAACGGCATGCTGTCGTTCTATGTCGATCCAAATGTCGTTGATCCGGCGGGGTTCTTTCCCGCCGACGTCGCCAGGTACGTCGACTTCGTCAAGAGCTCGGCACCGGCAGCGTCGGGCGGCGAGGTCCTGGTTCCGGGCGAGCCCGAGGTGCGCATGCGGGCGGAACGCCTGGCCAACGGCGTGCCGCTGCCCGACGCCACCTGGGCCGCCATCGTCGAAACCGCCCGCTCGGTCGGCCTCGATGAGCGCCGCATCCAGCATGCGACGATGTAGCTTTTTTTCCGATGAAGACGTGTGTCGCGAAGCCCCTCCATTTTCCTCCTCCGTAATCGGGGGAGGTGGCCCGAAGGGCCGGAGGCGGAAGGCCGCAGTCGAGGCAGATGCGTTTTCGACGTCGGAACCTCAGAGACCCCTACTGCGGCCTTCCCACTCCGCCCCGTATGACGGGGCATCTCCCCCGATTACTGGGGAGGACTGGTTCCCGTTCACCGCCCCGGCCTGCGCTGCAGCCGATGCACGGCGCCCGCGATCGGATCGACGTACGCCGGCGCGGCGACGTAGTCGTGGTGCAGCAGGCGGCGAAGGACCGCGAGTCGGGCGCTGCTCGCCACCATTCCGGTGGCGACCTCGAGCTGTGGCAGGTCCATGTCCCACAGCCGCACCACCATCACCGTGTAGCCGAGCTCGAGCGCGCGATCGATCTGCCGGCGCAGGTCGTCGGCCAGGCGCTGGTCGCTCCAGTCGGGATGGCGCAGCACCTGGCCGGTGAAGCCGATCCACTTGAAGCGCGGCAGGGCTTGCGGTGCCGGACCGAGCTCGGCCGTGCCCGGCTCGGTCCAGCCCCAGTGCAGCGAGCCGTAGATCATCGCCCAGTCGAAATCGTGCATCAGCCAGACCGTGCGCGACGGGTCCGACTCGCGCTCCAGGCGCTCGATCGCCCGCTGCCAGGCGCTGTCGAGGCCGCGCAACGGCGCCAGACTCCAGACATTGTAGGCGATCAGCGCCACCGTGAGCCCACCCAGCGCGGCGAGCCCGCGCACGCCATTGCGCTTGCGCACGACCGCCAGCAGGAGAGCCCAGCCCACCGTAAGCCATGCCATGACGTTGATCTGCATCTGCGGATCCTGCGGCTGGGAATAGAGATTGAAGACCGTGCCGGCGACGAAGGTGCCGCCGAAGATCGCCGCAAGGGAGCGCGCCAGGGGATCGGTCCGGTTGCGCCACAGCAGCGGGAGCGCCACCGCGGCGATGGCGATCATCCAGACGGTCGCGGTGCAACGCCAGATGTCCCAGCCGGGAATGCCCGGTATGGCGGCGACGCCGGCGCCCAGCAGGTAGGCCACCATGCCGTCCCACAGATAGAACAGCTTCGGCCAGGTGAAGCCCGCCCATACCGAGCGCACCGCCTTGCCGGTCCAGATCAGCTCGAACGGGCCGACCGACTTGTCGTGGCCCTGCCATGCCCAGGCCACGAGCGCCGCTGTGGTGACCATTCCCAGCAGAAAGAGTGCGATCCAGCCGATGCGCCGCGCGAGCCGCGGCTCGCAGAGCCATAGCGCCGCCAGCATGCCCGGGAGGGTGGGGAACATCAGGCGCCATTCCATCAGCCAGGCCAGCGAAAACAGCCCCGAGACGGCGATCACGCGTGGCGCGCTGGGCTGCGCCAGCAACACGCTGCCCAGCGCCATGGCGGCGATCAGCACCGTGTAGCTCGGCAGGATGTCCTCGTTGATGATGGCGAGGAACATCACGAAGCTCGAGGCGAGGTGAAACAGGGCGGCCAGCAGCGCCACCAGCCGGTCTCCGGTGACGGCGCGGATCAGGGCGTAGACGATGGCGAGACAGACGCTGCAGCTCACGGCGTTCAGGATGGTCATCTGCCGCCGCGGATCGCCGGCGAAAATGCCCAGCAGGTCGAGCAGTCGGCACAGCGCGCCGTAGAATGGATAGAACAGATAGTTTGCCGGATAGAGCGGCGCGTTGGCCGGATCGACGATCCACGGCTTCAGCTCGAGGCTCTTGAACACGCCATTGCCGGTGAGCCCGCCCTGCGCGTTGTCGAACCACAGGATGATGGCGATCAGCAGCGCACTGCCGCCGAGCAGCAGCAGGGCGAGATCCAGGAGGTAGCTGCGCGGGCTGGATGGCGGACGGGACGAGCTGAGAGCGAAGGACAAAGGAGAGTGCCGGGCGACCGAGGACGAAGGTCGCTATTCATACACGGAGTAGGCACATCCATTCCTCCCCCGATTACGGGAGAGGGGGATGATGCCTACTCCGCGGCAGCCGCTGCTCGTTGCGCCTCGTCGGCCAGTCTGCCTTCGACGACGCGGCGCATGTGGATGCGCGCGCGGTCGGTCACGATGTCGACCAGGCCGGCTTCGCCGGTCTCGCCGAGTCGTGCCTGCTGCGCCTCGACCATGCGCTTGTCCTCCTGGACGGCCGAGGCGATCTCCGAGTAGAGCTTCTCCGTCGCCTGCGGGTCATTCTGGCAGAAGCCGTTGGAGACCGACCAGGAATAGTGGCAGCTGTCCTCGGTCTCCGGCGTGAGCTCGTGGAAAAGGCGGAAGCTGAGGCCAGTGCCGACGACGCCGGCCAGGAGCGCATCTCCAGTCGTGGGTACAGGCTGCGCCTCTCTCGTTGTGTTGTCAACGATCGCCGGTATCGATGGTTCCGTTGAGGTCGGGGAGGCGGCGGTGCAGGCGGTTCAGCAACCCGATCAGGGTCTCGCGCTCGGCCGGCGACAGATCGCCCAGCAGGCGCTGCTCGCGTTCGAGGGAGATCTTCAGGATGCGGTCGTGCAGCTGCCAGCCCCTGGCCGTAAGGGCATAGGCCGAGCTG
>NZ_JBFWZI010000300.1:0-5924 GCF_050185545.1 Reyranella sp.
CGAGAACGGCCGCGACCTGATCGCCCGGCACGATGCGATCCTGTTCGGCTCTGCCGGCCATCCCGACATACCTGATCACGTCACGCTGTGGGGGCTGCGGCTGGCCATTTGCCAGCCGTTCGACCAGTACGCCAACGTGCGGCCGACCCGCGTGCTGCCGGGCATCACCTCGCCGCTGCGCCACGTCAACGGTGGCGAGCTCGACTGGGTGATCGTGCGCGAAAATTCCGAGGGCGAGTATGCCGGCGTCGGCGGCCGCGTCCATCAGGGCTCGCCGCTCGAGGCCGCGACCGACGTCGCCATGTTCACGCGGGCCGGTGTCGAGCGCATCATGCGCTTCGCCTTCCGGCTCGCGCGGTCGCGGCCGCGCAAGCAGCTCACGGTCGTGACCAAGTCGAATGCGCAGCGTCACGCCATGGTGATGTGGGACGAGATCGCGGTCCAGGTCGCGGCCGAATTCCCCGACGTCAAGTGGGACAAGATGCTGGTCGACGCCATGACCATGCGCATGGTGATCAAGCCGCAGACCATCGACACCATTGTGGCGACCAACCTGCACGCCGACATCCTGTCTGATCTCGCCGCGGCGCTGGCCGGCTCGCTCGGCATTGCGCCGACGGCGAACCTCAACCCCGAGCGCACCTTCCCGTCGATGTTTGAGCCGATCCACGGCTCGGCGTTCGACATCATGGGCAAGGGCATCGCCAACCCGATCGGCACCTTCTGGTCCGCCGTCATGATGCTGGAGCATCTCGGCGAGCCCGCCGCCGCCGGTCGCCTCATGCGGGCGATCGAGACGGTGACGGCCGACCCGCGTTTCCACACACCCGACCTCGGTGGCAAGGCGCGAACGGTTGATGTCACCGCCGCCGTGATCGGTGCCGTTCAAGGGGCGAATGTGTGAACTCAAATGCTCATGGCCGGGAGCGCGCCACTCCTTTGGCGCTCATGGTATGTGAAAACACCAAGAAGCGCGCAATGGGAGTGGCGCGCTCCCAGCCATGACTCGCAGAGGCCGTTTCTCTTCCGGACCGCGGGCGTCTCGCCCGCTCATGAGCCGGCGAGACGCCCGCGGTCCGGAAGACGAAGACCCGGCGCCGTTGGTTACTTCTCCGGCACCTTGCCGATGCGCTCGACCGCGATCCGCAGCCGCTCGGCATCGCGCGCGAGAAAGGTCTTGAACTCGGGCGCGTCGAGATAAGCGATCGGCGTCTCGACCTTGGCCATCGCTTCCTTGAAATTAGGCTCCGCGACCGTGCGCTTCACCGCGTCGCGCAAGGTCGCGAGGATCGGTTGCGGCGTGGCCGCGGGCGCGAACAGGCCGGACCAGATGTAGAAGGTGGCGTCGTAGCCGAGCTCGGCCATGCTGGGCATGTCGGGCAGCGACGCCAGGCGCTTGTCGCCCCATACCGCGAGTGCGCGCATCTTGCCGCCCTTGATCTGGCCGATCGCCGCCGCGGGACCCGAGGCCAGGCAATCGATCTGCCCGCCGAGCAGCGCCGCCACCGCCGGTCCGCCGCCCTGATAGGGGATGTGGAACAGCTTGATACCGGCGGCGCCGGCGAAGATCTCCATCGCCACGTGCAGCGTGCCGTAGACGCCCGACGAGCCGTAATTGATCGTGCCGGGCTTGGCCTTGGCGGCCTCGACGAGGTCCTTCAGCGTGCGATAGGGGCCGTCGGCGCTGACCACCAGCACCGTCGGGTCGGCGCTGATCAGGGCGATCGGCGTGAGCTGGTCGAGCTCGTAGGCGGGCGCCCGGCCCTGCAGCCGGTCGGCCACCGGCAGCACCGAGATCGACGACAGCGCCATCAGGATCGTGTAGCCGTCGGGTTGGGCGCGCGCCGCCAGGGCGGCGCCGACCGAGCCGCCGGCGCCCGCCTTGTTCACCACCACGACCGATTGCCCGAGCAGGCGGCCCATCACCTGCGCGGTCGGCCGGCCGGTGATGTCGGCAACGCCGCCCGGCGGGAACGGCACGATCATCTGGATCGGCCGCGCCGGAAATTTTTCCTGCGCCTGCGTCGCCGCCGGAACGACGGCGAGCAGCAGCCCGCCGGCGAGGAGCGCGCGCCGGTCCATGATCGGCCTACTTGCCGGCCTTGGCAGCGCCGGGCTTGGTGCCCGGATAGGTCGCGGTGAAGCCGAACAGGTCGGTGAGCGCGTTGGGCATCATGATCTTGTCGAGATCGTCGACGCCCGCCGTCTTGGAGGGCTTCAGGCCCAGCACCAGTGGCCCCTTGGGCGCCTTCCAGTCGGTGATGAAGGAGGCGATGGCGTCGAGCGCCTGCAGGGTCTGCGGACCCTGCGGCTCGGCGAAGCCCGCGATCGAGGCCAGCGCCGTCTTGACCACGTCTTCGGGCTTGAGGCTCTCGGTCTGGGCGAGCGGCGGCACGACCTTGGCCAGCAGTCCCTTGTCGTCGTAGGTCAGCTTGGCGCTGCGCAGCCGGCCGTCGTCCTTGGCCGTGGAAGCGTCGGTCTTGTCGCTGATGCCTTCGAGCACCATGGCGAGTGCGATGCTGGCCTGGCCGCGCAGGGTCATCTCGAGATTGTTGAGGTGCAGCACCTTCGCCGCGGTGTCGATGCGATAGTCGAGCGCCACGTCGACCGGCACGTTGGGCACGCCATAGGGTTTCAGGGCGGCGAACATGTCGTCGTCGCCGGTGATGCCCTCGAGCTTGAGCTTGGCGAAGCGCGGCGCGTCCTCGGGGCTGGACTCCTTCTTCAGGCGATCGAAGTCGATCTCGTCGACCGTCACCTTCTGGATCTTGACCGTGCTCTCCTTGTCGCCGGTCGCGGCATTGGCCGGGATGACGGCCACCACGTCGTTCAGCACGAAGCCCGCGTTGCCGAGCGGGGCGCCACTGGCGTAGCTGAACTTCTTCAGCTCGAGTTGCGGCTTGATCTCCTTGTCGAAGCGCTCCAGCCCGTTTTGCGCCCACGATGCCGTCGCCAGCCCGACCAGCAGCAAGGCCGTAGTGAGTCCCGCCCAAATTGAACGCATGACGTCTCCCATCGTTAAGTCGCCACCCTACCATCGCCCCTTCCGCGCGGCGAGCCGGAGTCGCGGGCGGGTGTCGTTCGCCATCTTTCACTCCTTCCGCCGTAATCGGGGGGTGGCCCGTAGGGCCGGAGCAACTGTTCGGGTTTAAGGAAGACATCGGCCCTGTCCCACGCTCCGGCTCAGGCCTTTGGGGGTTACGGGCTCAGGGTCGACGACGGGCGGTTGCTCGAACAGCCGCCCGTTCGCACATTCTGCCAAATTTGCCGCACACAAGGGGGAAGGCTACAGACGAGATCCATGAAGTTCCGACGTCGGGATCTCATGGATCTCGTCTGTCGCCTTCCCCCTCCGCCCCGTATGACCGGGCACCTACCCCGATTACGGACCCGATTACGGGGGAGGAATGGAGATGCAGCGGCGACGGGGCGCCGCATCCAGCGTCGCGGCGAGGATGGCGTCGGCGGTGGCCGACCAGCCGACCGGGGCGAAGTCGGTGCGCAGCCGGTGCTCGAGCCGCGCCAGCTCGTCGGGGTGCTCGATCAGGCGGCGGATCGCCTGGTAGGCGCCGGTCGTGTCGTCCGGATCGACATAGAGGCAGAACGGCCCGCCGGCCTCCGGCATCGACGTGCGGTCGGACGAGACGCAGATCTTGCCGAACGACAGGCTGTCGCTCACCGGCAGGCCCCAGCCTTCGTAGTGCGAGAGGAACAGGGTGAAGCGGCAATCGCGATAGAGGGCCGATAGCGTGGCGTCGTCCGGCGAACGGATGAACACCAGCTTGCCGTCGAGCCAGCGGGTGGCCTCGATCGCCTTCATGAGGTCGTCGACCATCCAGCCGACGCTGCCCGCGAACACCAGGGTCGGAACCGTCTCGCGCGGCAGGTCGCGCAGCATGCGGCACCAGACGCGGAACGCCTGCTGGTGATTCTTGCGCGTCTCGATGGTCGACACGAACAGCACGAACCCGCCGGGGCTGAGCGGCTCAGGCAGGGAACCCGGCTGCGGCCGGGCGAAGCCGGTGCCGATCGGCACGGCGCGCGGCTGGCACTTGAGCGCAATGCCCTGCCCGGCCGTCCAGGCCGCGACGTCGCGCGCCGTCGACCGCGAGTTCGTCAGGATGGCGTCGGCGAGCGGCAGGGTCTCGCGCATCACCTTGCCGAACTCGGGGCCCCGTCCGAGCTCGAAATACTCCGGCCGCACCAGCGGGATGAGATCGTGCACCAGCATGGCAAAGCGCATGCCCGTGCGCCCGGTGAGCTCGCGAACGCGCGTGGCGTAGTTGCCGTCGTGCCACGGCGCGCCGAGTGCGCACAGCACATCGCCGGCGCGGCCGACGTCGCGTAGATCCTCGATACGCGTCGCTGCCGGTGGGGGTTGGGGCTGCTCGGGCTGCGGCATCGCGGGTGGCGGCGGGAACATCCAGCTGCGCAGCCGCGCCATCAGCGAGGACGGTGCGGTCGGCGTGGCAACGTCTGCCAGTTGGGGCTCGACGGCGGCGGCCGGCGGCGCGGGCGGGCTCGCGGCACTGCCGCTGGTCATGTTGCGATAGGTGTCGTGCACCTCCTGCCAGTCGATCAGCTTGAACAGCCCGGGGCGCTCGTTGTGGGTGACGAAGCGGACGCGGTCGGGGGCCTGCTCGGCGAACGCGCAATAGACCTCGCCGGTCAGGCGCTGGATGCCGGTCGGTCGGGCGCTGCGCTGCGCGAAATAGAAGAAGTCGTCGACATCTAGCCAAAGCGTCATGGATCTGCAGTGCGCTCCTTGTGTCCGCCTCGCGGATCGCGCAAGGGCCGTTGGCGACCCTTCATACAAGAAGTGCGGCAGGGGCCAACATGACAAATGCCGCTTGCTGCAGGGGGTGTCCCGAATGACTCGTGCCTTTTCTGGGCCGCGGGCGTCTGCGCTGCGGGTGCGCCATTCTAGTGGCGCGATCATCGTCGATCACACAGAAGATGCGCCACTGGAGTGGCGCGCCCGTGCGTCCGCGAGGACGCTTTGTCAGTACGGTGGGAGTCTGTGCCATGTGAAGTCACAACACGTGAAGCTGCAGGTAACTGCATCGTTCGTGAGGGCGGGTGGAGAGCAACCGGAAGCGAAGGAACAGCCTGCAGGATGACGAACCTGTTTCGGCGGGATGGAGTGGCGAGCCTGCGAGCGTATGGCGAAGCCTGGGCCGAGAGGCCTGCTGCGGGGGCGAGAGTGACGGCCCGACACGGGCACCATGACGTGGTTGAGGGTGGGATGTTCCGAGGCAAAGCGGAGTAAGCGGAGAGACCTGACCAAAGTGAGTGAGTTGGTCAGGAGTCAGAGCCTTCGTAGTACTGCAGCGGCCCGAGGCGCCAGCCGAGGGAAGCGAGAGGGTCGGGCAGCAAAAACCGGCTTTAGGGAAGGGAGTCAGGAAGGTGGATGCGTGAAGACAGACAAGGTCAAACAAGCGCCGACAGTGCGACAGGCTAAGCAAGGCGTAGAAGCCCCGGATTTGAGCTGGGCGGAAGGCACGGTGTGGACGGAACACATGATCTCGGCGCTGGTCAACGGCGTCAGAGGAGGACGCTGGTTCAGCCTTATAGGCAAAGTGTTCGCGCCGAAGACGCTGTCGGTGGCCTGGGAGAAATTCCGGGCGAACGGCGGTGCCAGCGGCGTGGACGGGGAAAGTGTGGAGAGGTTCGAGGCGCGGCGGGAGGAGTACCTTGCCGAGCTGAGCGAAGCTCTGCGGCAGGGCGATTACCAGCCGCAAGCGGTGCGCCGGGTGGAGATCCCGAAGGGCGATGGCGGGATGCGACCGCTCCCGCAGTCCGGAAGACTATGCCTCAGTTTGGACTAGACGTGCGCTGCGGTCGCTGCGTGGTAGTCGTTCAGGTCGATGACGCCCACCAGCTTCAGCGTAAAGTCGTTCGCCAGGGCGATCTCCGCCTGGGTG
>NZ_JBFWZI010000301.1:0-5727 GCF_050185545.1 Reyranella sp.
TGATGGAAGGGCGTGAAGATCGGCCCCGGGCCGACGGCGTTCACGCGAATGCCTTCGGGCGAGTGGTCGGCAGCGAGCGCCCGTGTCAGGCCCGCGATCGCGGCCTTGGTGGTGTCGTACTGCAGGTTCCCGCCGCCGGCGACGACGGAACGAACGGAGGCGACATTGACGATGGCGCCGCCCTTGTTGCGGCGCATCAGCGGGACCGCCGCCTTGGCACAGAAGGCGTAGCTCATCAGGTTGACGTTGAGGATCTCGTTCCAGCTCGCCGCGCTCGCCTCGTCGATCTTCTCGTATTTGCGGATGCCGGCGTTGTTGACGAGGATGTCGAGGCGCCCGAATTTCTGCGCGGCACCGTTGACGAAGGCGAGGCATGCGGCCTCGGTTCCCACGTCCGCCTGCGTGAAGGCGACCTTCGCCCCGGCGGCCTCGAGCTCGCCCGCCACGCGCTGGCCTCGCTCGGCGTCCCGATCACAGAACGCCACGCTCGCGCCCTCGGCGACGAAACGCCTGACAGTCGCCTCGCCGATCCCCGATGCCCCTCCCGTCACCGCCGCGACCTTGCCGTCGAGCCTTCCCATGTTCGCCTCCGTCCATTGCATTGCGAAACGCGTATCCACGATACCGACGCACACCGCTACACGATAGACTGGCCGTCGGCACCAGCGAACGGAGGAACCAATGCACATGAGACACGGAATTTTCCTGCCGCCGTTCCACGCCTTGAACGAGAACCCGCACAACGTGCTGCATCGTGACCTCGAGCTCATCGAATGGCTCGACCGGCTCGGATACCACGAGGCCTGGATCGGCGAGCATCACTCGGCGGGATTCGAGACCATCTCCTCGCCCGAGCTGTTCATCGCCGCGGCTGCCGAGCGGACGAAGCACATCCGGCTCGGCACCGGCGTCATCTCGTTGCCCTATCACAACCCGCTTATGGTCGCGAACCGCATCATACAGCTCGACCACCAGACCCGCGGCCGCGTCATGTTCGGCGCCGGGCCCGGCCTGCTGGCGTCGGACGCCATGATGCTCGACATCGATCCCAATACCCAGCGCGACCGCATGGAACAGGCGCTCGACCTCATCTTGCGCCTGTTCCGCGGCGAGGTCGTCACCGAGAAGACCGACTGGTACTCGCTGAAGGAGGCGCGCTTGCACCTTCTTCCCTACAGCGATCCGTTTCCCGAGGTCGCGGTCGCCAGCGCCGTCACGCCGTCGGGCGGCCGGCTGGCCGGCCGCTACGATCTCGGCATGCTGTGCGTCGCGGCGGCCGAGACCAACGGCTTCGACGCGCTCACCACCAACTGGCGGACCGCTTGCGAGATCGCCGCCGAGCACGGCCGCACCATGGATCCCAGGCGGCTGCGCCTGGTGGCGCCCTTCCACATCGCAGAGACGCGCGACAAGGCGCGCGAGAACGTGCGCTTCGGCATGCAGGCCTATATCGACTACGTCAATAACAACATGCCCCGTTTCAACGTGCCGCCGGGCGAGGACATCGTCGACTACTGGATGAGGGTGAAGATCGGCGTCGTCGGCACGCCGGACGACGCCATTGCCCAGATCCGCAAGCTGCAGGCCAAGCAGGGCGAGTTCGGGGTCATGCTGCACATGGCCAACAACATCGCGGACTGGGAGGCGACCAAGCGCTCCTACGAGCTCTATGCGCGCTACGTCGTGCCGGCCTTCGACGGCAGCAACGTCGCTCGCGACGAGTCCTACGACTGGGTGACACGCAACCGCGACACGCTTTCGCGTCAGCGCCAGGAGGCGGCCCAGCGCATGATCGACAAGCACGCCGCCGAACGCGCCGCCAAGACCGGCCGGAAGGAGGTCACGGACCGGCGCAGCGGCTCGCTGATCTCGTGAAGCAATAGCCTCGAACGACTAACTCGCTGCCCCTCATGGCATGGGGCCCCGCCTTGCTGCCGAGAGCCCTCGCTGCCAGACTCGCGTGAAGAACGGCATTCGACCGGTTCACCACGGAGGAAGCGATGACGGACACGTTCGACAGGACAAGGCGTGACTTTCTCAGCGTCGCTACAGTCGGAGGCGCGGCGGCGACGCTCGCGATGATCGGCGTCAGCCCGGCAATGGCCGGTGTCGCGGCCGGCCGCTCGGAGAAACCGCTGAAGGCCGCTTTCTCAAACGCCGGCCTGCAGGCTACCTGGTGCGCCCAGGGCAAGGCCGCAGCCGAATACTGGGGCAAGCTGTACAACGTCGAGGTGACGTGGTTCGACGGCCAGCTCGACGCCGTCAAGCAGCGCGCAGCGGTCGACAACATGGCATCGCAGAAATGGGACTTCGTCGCCATCCAGGCCTTCGGCATCGGCACGCTGACCCAGCCGGTGCAGAAGATGATCGATGCCGGCACCCCCGTGATCGACATGGACACGCTGATCGCGCCCCTGGACAAGATCAACGTCCACAGCTTCCTCGCGCCCGACAACGAGTTCATGGGCGCGTCGGTGACGCAAGCGCTGGTTGCCAAGCTCGGCGGCAAGGGCAAGATGATCATGACCCAGGGCGCGCTCGGCCACACCGGCGCGCAGGGCCGCGCCAAGGGCTTCAACGCGGTGGTCAAGCAGAATCCCGGCATCGAGGTGCTCGACACCCAGCCCGCCGACTGGGATGTCACCAAGGTGGCGCGGCTGTGGGAGACCTATCTCACCAAGTACCCGCAGATCGATGCCGCCTTCTTCCATAACGACGACATGGCGCTCGCCGCCTACAACGTCATGAAGGCGCGTAACCGCACCAATATCCTGATCGGCGGCGTCGACGCCATGCCGCCGGCCATCAACGCCGTGTCCGACGGCCGCATGTTCGCGACCGTGCGCAATCCGAGCTGCCGCATCCATGGCGGCGCCATCATCGCGGGCGTGGCGGCGGTCACGGCAGGAGAGAAGGCGGGCAGCGGCATTCCCAAGAGCATCGTTACCGACGGTCCGGTGGTGACCAAGGAGAACGCCGCCGGCATGCTGTGGATGGAGGATCACTTCCTGATCTGATGATCGATCGGCATGACGGAACGAGCCGTGCCGCCGCTGGAGTTGCGCGGCATCTCCAAATCGTTCGGCGGCGTCGCGGCGTTGCGCGACGTCGACTTCGTCCTGCGTGCGGCTGAGATCCACGGCCTGGTCGGCGAGAACGGCGCCGGCAAATCGACCTTGATGAAGATCATCGCGGGCCTGCACGGCCAGTATGACGGTCGCATGATGATCGACGGCCGGCCGGTGCATTTTCGTTCGCCGCGCGAGGCGCTGGCGGCGGGCATCGGCATGGTGCACCAGGAGCTGAGCGTCGTGCCGGACCTCAGCGTGGCCGAGAACGTCTATCTCGGCCAGCAGCCGACCCGGGGTGGGATCGTCGACTGGCGCGCCATGAAGGAGGGTGCCCGCCGGCATCTCGCCGACCTGGGCATCGACGTCGACCCGGGCGCGCGCATGGGCTCGCTGGCGATTGGCCTGCAGCAGTTGATCGAGCTGGCCCGCGTGCTGTTCTCGGGTGCGCGCATCGTCATCCTCGACGAGCCGACCTCGGCGCTCTCGCCGCCCGAGGTCCAGCGCCTGTTCGAGGTGCTGCGCGGCGTGCGCGCCAGCGGCCGCAGCATCGTCTTCATCTCACACTTCCTCGACGACGTGCTGGCGATCTCCGACACCGTCACGATCTTCCGCAACGGCCGTCTCATCGCCACCGAGTCCGCCGGCAGCATCGACAAGGGCTGGCTCATCCAGCGCATGATCGGGCGGGGTCACGAGGAGCTGGAAGGCAGCTACACCGGCGCGATCGCGCTCGACAGCCGGCCCGACGCGCCGGTCGTTCTGGCCGTGCGCGGGCTCGGCGCCGGCCGCGCCTTCGCCGACGTGTCGCTCGACGTCAGGGCGGGCGAGGTCCTGGGCATCTACGGCTTCATGGGCTGCGGCCTGATCGAGCTTGCCCGCACCCTGTTCGGCAAGCTCCGTGCCGATGCCGGAACGATGTCGATCGGCGGCAGGGTCCTGCGGCTGCGCAGCACCGCCGAGGCCTGCCGCGCCGGTATCGCCTTCGTGCCGGAGAGCCGGCGATCGATGCTCTTCCCGGCCGAGCCGGTCTACAAGAACATGTCGATCAGCGTGCTGGGCCGCATTGGCCGCATGCTGCTGCGGCCCTCGGTCGAGAAGGACATCGCCCGCCGGCATGTCCAGTCGCTGTCGATCCGGCCGCCGATGGTCGAGACGCTGCTCGGCAGCCTGTCGGGCGGCAACCAGCAGAAGGTGGCACTCGCGAAGTGGCTGACCTGGCCTCCCAAGGTCCTGGTGCTGAGCGAACCGACGCGCGGCATGGATGTCGGCGCCAAGGAGGACGTGGTGCGCATCGTCAAAGGGCTGCGCGACCAGGGCATGGCGGTCGTGGTGCTGTCGACCGAGCCCGAGACCGTGCTGTCGCTCGCCGACCGCATTGTAGTGATGAAGAAGGGGCGCATCGTGCACGAATTCGCCGGCGAGACGGTAGCCAAGGACCAGCTTCTGGAGGCGGCGTGACATGACGGCGATGGGGGTCTTCCTGCGCAACCAGATGCGCATCATCGCACCGTTCGCGACCCTGATCGTGCTGGTGACTTTTTTCAGCCTGACCAGCCGGTCGTTCGCGTCCCTGGACAATGCAGCGAACATCCTGACCCAGATTTCGGTCACCGGGATCATCGCCGTTGGCCTCACCTTCGTGATCCTGTGTGCCGAGATCGACCTGTCGGTCGCCGCCATCGCCAACGTTACCGGCATCGCCGTCGCCTACTTCACGCTGCAGGAAAGCTACGTGAACATCGCCAACGTGCCGGTGCCGGGGATTGCCGCCATTGTCCTGGCGCTGGTCGGCTGTTTCATGCTGGGCCTGGTCAATGCCGCCGGCATCACGCTGATTGGTATCCCGTCCTTCATCATGACGCTCGCCATGATGCAGATCGGCGCCGGCATTTGCGCGCTGCTGGTGCGCGGCCAGATCGCCTATGCCGTGCCCGACCTGGTTTCCCTCCTGGGGGCAGGCCGGGTGGCCGGCATTCCGTGCCTCGTGCTGGTGGCCGCGGTCTTCCTGCTGGCCGGCCATCTGGTGCTGACCTACACGCGCTTCGGCCGCTACGTGTACATGGTCGGCGGCAACCGCGAGGCGGCCGAATATGCCGGCGTCAACGTCAGGCTGGTGCTGGGTGCCGTCATGGTCATCTCGGCCCTGTGCTCGGGTGTTGCCGGCATGCTGGGCGTGGCCCACTTCGGCAGTGCCCAGCAGAACGAGTTCGACGGCTACCTGCTGGATGCCATCGCCGCCGTCGTGGTGGGCGGTACCAGCCTGTTCGGCGGCCGCGGCGGCATCGGCAATACCATAATCGGACTCCTGATCCTGGGCGTGCTCAACAACGGCCTCGACCATGTCGAGATCGACAGCTTCCTCAAGATCCTGATCCGGGGCCTGATCCTGCTGGCGGCGCTGATCATCAACGTCTACGTGCAGCGGGTCCGCGACGCGGAGCGCATCGGCAGCTGACCGGCTGCTGCGCTCACATGGGCGTTACTGTAACACAACGCCCATGCCACTGCGCCCCCAGGCTGGGATCGATCCAGGCCATGGTGCGTCGTTGCCCGACACGAAAGGCAAGTAGATCGGCGGTCCAGCGCCAGGGGCGATCTGGCCGGCCGTCAGTTGCGGTCGTCCTCTGTCTCTTGTCCGAACTCCGCCCGCCAGCTC
>NZ_JBFWZI010000302.1:0-5670 GCF_050185545.1 Reyranella sp.
CGCCTTGCCGGCGTCGTAGACGCGGTCGATCGAGTCGAACATGGTCCAGCCGCGCTGCTCATAGAGCTTGCGATAGTCGGGGAAATAGCGCGCCACCACGGACGGCGCATCGACCAGCAGCTCCCGGCTATCGGCCGGCGAGAACGGCGTCATCGACGAGATGATGAAGGTGTCGAAGCCCAGCTCCTTCGCCTTGTCGAGCGCTATGACGTGGCTCTCGGCAGCGTCTTCCACCGTGAGGCGGCGGAACAGGTATTCGTTGGCCTTGGTGTTCTCGTCCGACTGCGCGATCGCGTGCGCCATGTCGTCCGCCTCGGGGAAGAAGCGCGACGTGCGCAGGATCAGGATCGGCAGCCGGTGCAGGTGATTGAACAGCCGGCACAGCTCCTCGGCGGCGCGCTTGGTGACGCCGTAGATGTTGCGCGGCTCGAGCGGCGACAACGTCTCGTCGATCCAGGTCGCTTCCCCGGCGCCGCCCGCCCTCCCGTCGCGGATGCGCTGCGAGATCATGAGCGACGTGGTCGAGGTGAAGATTAATCGGTCGACCTTGGAGCCCGGCGCCACCGCCTCTTCCAGCAGGTTGAGCGTACCCTGCACGTTGACCGCCACGAACTCCGAGTTGTCGTGGATCTCGATATGCGGCTTGTGGCGCGCCGCGGCGTGCACGACAGCCTCGATGGCCCGGTCGCGCATGAGCCGGCCGACCAGGCCGCGATCGACGACCGAGCCCACGACCGCCGTCGTCGGTCCCGGTTCGGGATCGAGGCCGACCACGGTGTGGCCGTCGCGCAGCAGGCGCGGCACCAGGGTCCGACCGAGCCAGCCCGACGAACCGGTAACGAGGATCCTCATGACGTGGCGAGGCCGGCCTTCTCGAGCGCCTCGCGCTGTCGCGCGGCCAACGCCTCGACATCGAAATCCCCGATCAGCTCCTCGAACAGCCGGTGCCAGTTGATCGAGGCGCGCAGGTGGATGAAGACCGCGCCGAGCCCGATGGCGGCGCGGTCCATGAACACGAACTCGCGCGGCGGGCGGACGCCGCCCAAGCGGCGCAGCTCGCCGAACACGTTCTGCGCCATCTCGCGGCCGAAGCCTTCGGCCATGCCCTCGGTCAGGCGGCGCGGCCGATCGTCCATCAGCGGCCCGTAGAGGAAGGCAGCCCAGCGATTGAGCACGACGATCATCTCGCGTGTCAGGCCGGCAAAACCCCAATCCTCGTAGGCCGCCACGGCGCGGTCCTGGTCGTCGGTCATGAGCGCGCGATAGAGTTCGATCGAGCCACGCACGAAGCGCGGCGGGAAGATGCGCACGCAACCGAAATCCATAAGGTTGACCGAGCCGTCCGGCCGAACCGTGTAATTGCCGAGATGCGGGTCGCCGTGGATCACGCCGTAGAAATAGAACGGCACGTACCAGGCGCGGAACATGTTGATGGCGAGCCGGTCCTTCTCCTCCTGGGTGCGGCTCTTCCAGTTGAGCAGCGGCTCGCCGCTCAGCCACGTCATGGTTAGCAGGCGATCGGTCGAATGCGACGGCACGACCTCCGGGACGTGCACATCGGGCTCGTCGCGCAGCATGTGGCGATAGAGCGCCACGTGCTTGGCCTCGCGGCGGTAGTCGAGCTCCTCGCGCAGGCGCGTGGTGATCTCGGCATGGATCTCGTCGGTGCGGATGGCCGGATCGAAGCGCTGGCCGATGGCGAACACCAGCTTCAGCTGGTTGAGATCGGCCTCCATGGTCGAGGCCATGTCGGGATACTGCAGCTTGGCCGCGACCTCGCGCCCGTCGGGCAGCGCCGCGCGGTGGACCTGCCCCAACGAAGCGGCGAACGATGCCTCCTTGTCGAAACGGGCGAACCTGGCCTGCCAGTCCGGACCAAGCTCGGTCGCCATGCGGCGGCGAACGAAGGCCCAGCCCATGGCCGGCGCATTGGCCTGCAGCTGCGCCAGCTCACGGGCGTATTCCGGCGGCAACGCGTCGGGGATGGTGGCGATCAGCTGGGCCGCCTTCATAAGCGGTCCCTTCAGGCCGCCAAGTGCAGCCTTGAGCTCGGTGGCGTGCTTGTCACGGTCGAGCGAGAATCCGAGGTAGCGCTGGCCCGCCAACTTTGCCGCCAGCCCGCCGACCGATGCGCCGACCCTGGCGTAGCGGCCCAACCGGCCGCCGAGGGAGTCACCTTCGTCCTGGGTCATTCAGATGTCTTGCCCTGCACGGCGACAAGGTGGCGATCCGTGTCCAGCTTTGCCAGACGAATCTTCCATGCCTGGCACGGCACGCATAAAGAATCCGCCTTCCTGGCGCCGCTCAAGGGCGCACGGCATAGCCCCTCGATTTCATCTGTCGTCCGGAACGAAGCGAAGGACTTCATCGCCACTGGCCACGAGAGCGCACCGCAACTTCCGGCGACGAGATCCTTCGCGACGCTCAGGACGACAGGAGAGATCAGGCGTCCATGGTTCGCGTTCAGGCTGCCTTTCGGTCTGCGTCCATCATCGCCAGGATGAGCTTCAGCCGGTCAATGATGCTTGCCGTCTGCGAGAGTTCCTGTCGTTGCCACAGGTTCACCGACAGATACAGCGCGATCGCGTCGACGGTCCTTCCGGGCGTGCCGGCATGGGCAAGGTGGAGCAGGCCCTGGGGCGGCGAGGAGAGCGACACGTTGGCGTAGCTCTCGAAGCGCCGGCGTACCTCGCGGCACAGGGTCTTCACCTCCTCTTGCGCCGCTATATTTTTTCCAGCTCGTCGACGAAACCGGCGATCACGCCCAGGCCCTTGTCCCAGAAGGCGGGATCGGAGGCGTCGAGGCCGAACGGGGCCAAGAGCTCCTTGTGGCGCTTCACGCCGCCCGCCTCGAGCATCTCGAGATACTTGGCCTGGAAGTCCGGCTGGCCAGACTGGTAGGCGGCGTAGAGCGAATTCACCAAGCAGTCGCCGAAGGCGTAGGCGTAGACGTAGAACGGCGAATGGATGAAGTGGCCGATGTAGGACCAGTAGTATTTGTACTCGTCGTCGAATGTGAAGGCCGGGCCCAAGCTCTCGCTCTGCACCGCCATCCACACCTCGCCGATCGCATCGGGCGTAAGCTCGCCCTGGCGGCGCGCCGCGTGCAGACGCGATTCGAAATCGTAGAAGGCGATCTGGCGCACCACCGTGTTCAGCATGTCCTCGACCTTGCCAGCCAGCATCGCCTTACGCGTCGACGCGTCAGGCGCCGAGCGCAGCAGCGACTGGAAGGTCAGCATCTCGCCGAACACCGACGCCGTCTCGGCGAGGGTGAGAGGCGTATCGGCCATCAGCGCGCCCTGGCGCGCGGCCAGCACCTGGTGCACGCCGTGACCCAGCTCGTGCGCCAAGGTCATCACATCGCGCACCTTGCCCTGGTAGTTCAGCAGCAGATAGGGATGCGCCGACGGCACCGTAGGATGGGCGAAGGCGCCCGGCGACTTGCCCGGCCGCGCCGGCGCGTCGATCCAACCGCTGCCGAAGAATTTCCGCCCGACGGCAGCGAGCTCCGGCGAGAAGGCGTGGTAGGCATCGAGCACGATCCGCTCCGCCTCGTTCCACGGGATCACGCGGTCGTCGTGCTCAGGCAGCGGTGCGTTGCGGTCCCAGTAAGGCATCCTGTCGACGCCGAACCATTTGGCCTTGAGCTTGTAGTAGCGATGCGCAAGACGCGGATAGGCCGCCTTCACCGACGCGACCAGCGCGTCGACGACCTCGTCCTCGACGACGTTGGCGAGATTGCGGAAGGATTGCGAGCGCGGATACTTGCGCCAGCGATCGTCGATCTCCTTGTCCTTGATCAGGGTGTTGGTGACCAGGGAGAAGATCGCGATGTTGTCGCCCTGGACCTTGCCGAACGACTTGGCGGCGTCGCGCCGCACGTCGGCGTCCTTGCTCGAGAGCTTGTCGAGGATCTGCGGCTCGGTGAGCACCTCGTTGCGGAAGGGATAGCGCAGGCGCGCGATAGTCTCGTCGAACAGACGCGACCAGGCCGAGCTGCCGACCACCGACTGGTCGTGGATGTACTTCTCGAGCTCGTCCGAAAGGTCGTGCGGGCGAAAGACGCGGACATCGCGCAGCCACGGGCCGTACTTGGCCAGCGCCGGCTCCTTCATTTTCGCGGCGAGGTCGGCGTCCTCGATCTTGTTGATCTCGAGCCGGAAGAACAGCAGCTTGCTGCCGATATCGGTCAGCGCCTCGGACACGTTCTGCGAAAAACGTCCGCGCTCCGGATCGGCCATGTCCTGCGCGTAGTACAGCGAGGCATACGAGCCGATGCGTCCCATCAGATCCTGCAAGGCCTCGAAGCGGGCAACCGCCTTGCCGAGCTCGGCGCCGCCCAGGCCGGCGATCTTGCCCTCGTAGTCCCGGGCGAATGCATCGGCGTCGGCGCCGGCCCGCTTCAGGTCGTTCTCGAGGTCGGGCCCGGTCGGGCTGGAATAGAGGTCGGAGAGCTTCCAGGTCGGCAGGTCGCCCAACATCGCATTCATTCGCAAAGACTCCGTTTTCGCTTCCGATATGGGGTGACGCCCGCTGATCGGCTAGAGCGCCCGAGTGATCGCTGCGGCCCGATCTAGCACGCTTCCTGCATCAATGGGCACGATCTCGAAACCGTGCTCGCGGTAGATTCTCTCGTGGATCGCCTCGAATCGCATCGCCTCCTCCTGCGTGATCCGGCGCGCCGCCGTCGGCATGACGAAACCCAGGCTGCGAATCAGGAAGACCCGCCGCTCGAAGACGGCGTCCCGCTCGATTCGGGCCAGCTCCTCGGCAAGGGCGGGCGAGGCCGGGTAGCCGAGGTAGGTCGCCAGGGCAGCCGTGCAGATGGCCGAACGGTCGTGAAACTGGACCTCTTCCGGCATGGCGGCCGCGCGCATCTGCCGCCGCCTTTGCAAATCGACGACACGATCGATGAAACCCGGATCGGTCCACGGCTCGGTGATGCCACGCGCCTGCTGGAGGGCGATGACGTCGGCCGCCGCCTCCTCGACCACGCCGAAACCTGCCTGCTCGAGCTGCCGCAGCAGCACGGTCTTCCCGGCACCCGGCGTGCCGGTCAGGATGAATCGCTTCATCCCGGATCGGCGGCAATCGCGTCCAGGAACGGCCCGACCATCAGCGCGGCGAAGGGCTCGAGGGTCCTTGCGTCGGCTTCCTTGTAGTGGCCGGCCGCGTCGAGCAGGTTCATGGTGCCGAGCAGGCGACCGCCATAGACCACCGGGATGTTCATGGCCGATTCGCAACCCAGCGACACGATCAGCTCGTGATCGAAATAGGCCCAGGCGATGTCCTTGGCGTTGTACCCGATCCACGGCTTGCGGCCCTCGACAACGTGCTGGTGCCAGGGCGAGCCGGTGATCTCCTTGTAGCCGCCGACCGGATATTCCTTCGGCATGTTGGTGTAGATCCGCTTCACGCGGAGGCCCGACGGCGCGACGTAGAGCAGCGTGAACAGCTTATGGCCGACCTTGTCGGCCAGCGCTTTATCCAGGACCTTGAACAGGGCGTCCTTGGTAGCGTGCTCGCGCAGGGCGGCGACACAGGCGTCGAACGGGGTCATGAGCGTGCTCCTGTAACGGGACGTGGTGCCGGCGGGATCCGCTCCGGCAGGACGCCGGAGGGTTTCAGGCGCAGCACCAGGATGAGGGCGACGGCGATCAGCAGTTC
>NZ_JBFWZI010000303.1:0-5657 GCF_050185545.1 Reyranella sp.
TCGACCACGACGCGGCCGCGGATCTCGCCCTTCAGGATCTTCGGAGCAAGCGTCATCAGGTCGGCCAACCCGGCCTCGCTCACCGTGGCATCGAGCTTGTCCATAGGCAGGTCGGTCGCGAGCCGGCGCCAGGCTTCCTCGCGCGGCGCCTTGGGCAGCATCACCGAATCGATGCCGTACATGGTCACGCCGCGCAGGATGAAGGGCAGGATCGAGCCGGGGAATGCAGCGCCGCCTGCCAGCCCGCAGACCGCGGCGGCACCGCCATACTTCACCTGGGCCAGCGCCTTGGCCAGCATCACACCGGAGACCGTGTCGACCACACCCGCGAACCTTTCGGAGAGCAGCGGGCGGTCGGGCGCCTCGACGAGTTCCTTGCGCGGCATCACGGTGGCCGCGCCGAGCGACCTGAGATAGTCGCCCTCCTGAGGCCGACCGGTGGCCGCCACGACCGTGTAGCCAAGCTTGGCCAGGATCGCGACGGCTACCGAGCCGACGCCGCCAGCGGCCCCGGTCACCAGGACCTCGCCCGCCGCCGGGCGGACACCGTGCTTCTCCAGGGCGAGCACACAGAGCATCGAGGTGTAGCCCGCCGTCCCGATGGCCATCGCCCGACGCGTCGAGATCGACGGCGGCAGCTTGACCAGCCAGTCGCCCTTGACACGCGCCCTGGTAGCGTAGCCGCCCCAATGCAACTCGCCGACGCGCCAGCCGTTCAGCACGACCTTGTCGCCGGGACGGAAGGCGGAAGTGCCCGACGCCTCGACCGTGCCGGCGAAATCGATGCCGCCGACATGCGGCCAGGTCCGCACCAGCCCACCGCCTGTGGTCAGCACCAGCCCGTCCTTGTAGTTCAAGGTCGAGTAGTCCACCGCGACCGTGACGTCGCCCGCCGGCAACCGATCGTCCGCCAGCGTTTCGATCGCGCCGCTGACTTTCCGGTCAGCCCCTTGGTTCAGAATCAGTGCGTTCAGCGTCATCGTCAAAATCCGTTCCCAACCGGCCACTCAAATAACATTCCTGCCATGTGATCCCAATCACACTTGATTGGCACTTGATATGAGATAATTTTCATTCGGGGAGAGAAATGAGTCTCGCCGCGTATTGAGTTCGATGTTCGACCGTAGCCCGACGCCAATCCTGTCAACCGTACCGCGCTCCGGAACGTGGTTCCTCCGGTATTCGATCTCCTTCCTCTGTCATCTCGACCGTGGCGGTCGGATCGAGGATCGGCTGACAGGTCGTGTCTTCGGGCCCGATTCGGGTCCGGCGTTCGATTTTGAGCACTTCCGCGGCGGTCCGTTGTTTCGCGTCCGTGGCACCCTGCCGGTGGATAACCTCTTTGTCGGTCACACCGTGTGTCCCGGCTTCGGCGCACTCGGGTGCAACCTTGACTGGTGGGCCCAGGGCAAGTTTCATGTGCCGGGATACGACTACTTCCACGAGGGCACGAATTTTCGCTACACCCCGGTGGACCTCGCACCCCAGCGCTATACCCCACTGCGCGTGTCGGCAGTGGAGCGCGCCGCCCGCCGTGGCCGTGGCGGACGGATCGCCCTCGTCTACCGCAACCCGATCGACCAGGCGGCGTCCTACTACCGCTACTGCCAGGAGCACCGGGACCCGGCCTACAGCATGGTGGACGGCCGTCCGCTCGCCGGCGTGCCGTTCCGCGATTACCTGTTCAAGTTCGGGCTTCCCTCCTATGCACGCCAGTTCATTTCCTTCCAGGAGATGGCGGCACGCCATCCCGCGCATGTGAAGCTGATGCCCTATGAGCGTCTGGTCGTGCATCCCGTCGAGGCGGTGGCCGCCCTGCTCGATCACTTCGCCGGCAATCGACGCGACTGGCCGCGGCTGGCCGACGCAGTCTGGCTGGCCCGTCGTGACCATATGAAGGCGATCGAGAGCGCTCTCGGTCGCTCGCTCGACAGCACGCGGCACGACGGCGGCAGCCACATCCGGCGCGATCCCACCAGGGCCGAGGGCCGCGGCGATCTCCAGCTCAGGCGCGAGGCGTTGGCGATGCTCGAAAGCCTGGGCGTGCAAACCGCGCTGATCGAGTGGCCAGCCACCGCCGTACCCGCCGTCGCCAGCGCCGCCTGACGTGCCCCCGGCCTGCCCCTGGCTCGACCGTCTCGAAGCCGAAAGCATCCATGTGCTGCGCGAGACGGCGGCGAGCTTTCGCCGGCCGGCACTGCTCTACTCGATCGGCAAGGATTCGTCGGTCCTGCTGCATCTGGCGTTGAAGGCGTTCCATCCGGCGCGCCCCCCCTTCGCGTTGCTGCACGTCGACACGACCTGGAAGTTCCGCGACATGATCGCGTTTCGCGACCGGCGCGTGCGCGAGCTCGGCCTGCCCTTGCAGGTGCACATCAACCCGGATGGGCTCGCACGCGGTATCAATCCCATCGCGCACGGCTCGGCGATCCACACCGACATCATGAAGACCGACGCGCTGAAGCAGGCGCTGGCGCTGCACCAGTTCGATGCGGCGATCGGCGGCGCCCGGCGCGACGAGGAGCTGTCGCGCGCCAAGGAGCGCATCTTCTCCCTGCGCACCGCCCATCATCGCTGGGACCCGCGCCGCCAGCGGCCGGAGTTGTGGCGGATCTACAACGGCCGCCTGGGCCCGGGCGAGAGCATGCGCGTGTTCCCGCTGTCGAACTGGACCGAACGCGACGTGTGGGCCTACATCGCGCGCGAGGAAATTCCGGTGGTGCCGCTCTACTTCGCCGCCCGCCGGCCGGTGGTCGAGCGCAACGGCATGCTGATCATGGTCGATGACGAGCGCCTGCCCCTGCTGCCGCAGGAAGTGCCGGAGCAGCGCTGGGTACGCTTTCGCACTCTGGGCTGCTACCCCCTCACCGGGGCCATCGACTCGCGCGCCGACAGTGTCGAGGCGATCCTCGACGAGCTTGCGGTGGCGCGCACGTCCGAGCGCCAGGGTCGCGCCATCGACCACGGCAACGATTCAATGGAGCGCAAGAAGCTCGAAGGCTACTTCTGATGCCGCTGCTTAGTGGCGGTGCCGGCGACATGCTGCGCTTCATCACCTGCGGCAGCGTCGATGACGGCAAGAGCACCCTGATCGGCCGCCTGCTGGTCGATGGCAATGCCGTTCCCGACGATCACCTGCACGCCAACGGCATCGACGGCGACCTGGCCCAGCTCGTCGACGGCCTGCACGCGGAGCGCACGCAGGGCATCACCATCGATGTCGGGTACCGCTATTTCACGACGGCTCGGCGGCGCTACGTCATCGCCGACACGCCGGGACACGAGCAGTACACGCGCAACATGGCGACCGGTGCCTCGACTGCCGATCTGGCGGTCATCCTGGTCGACGCCACAAAGGGGGTGCGGCGCCAGACCTATCGGCATAGTGCCATCGTGGCGCTGATGGGCATCCGCCAAGTGGTTCTCGCCATCAACAAGATGGATCTGGTGGGCTGGCGGCAGGAGGCATTCTCGGCGATCGCCGCCACTTACCGAGCGCTGACCGCGCCGCTTGCGCTGCCCACCGTCACGGCGATCCCGATGTCGGCACGCCTCGGCGACAATGTCATTGATCTCGGCGCGCACATGCCGTGGTACGACGGCCCGGCCCTGCTCGAGCACCTCGAATCGGTCGATGTCGCCTCGCCTCATGGCGGGCTGTTCCGCTTCTTCGTGCAATGGATCACGCGCGACGAGGCGACGACTTTCCGCGGCTATGCCGGCACCGTGCTGGGCGGCAGCATCCGCGCCGGCGAGGAGATCGTCGTGCTGCCGTCGGGCAAGCAAAGCCGCATCGCGCGCATCGTTACAGCCGACGGCGATCTGGCCGAAGCAAGCGTCGGGCAGGCCGTGACTCTCGCTCTCGCCGACGAGATCGATGTTTCCCGCGGTGATCTCCTCGCCGCGCCCGACGGCCGCCCGCCGCAGCTTGCCGACCAGCTCGCCGCCCATCTGCTGTGGCTCGACGAGGCACCGATGCTGCCCGGCCGGCCCTACCTGATGCGGCTCGGCCCGGCGACGATGACGGCCACGGTGAGCGAGCTCAAGCATCAGCTCGATATCGACGACGGCACGCACAAGGCGGCCAAGCAGTTGGCGGCCAACGAGATCGGCTTCGCCAACCTGGCACTCGACCGGCCGATGCCGTTCGATCGCTACGACGACAATCGCGACACCGGCGGCTTCGTTCTGATCGATCGCCTGACCAATGCGACGGTCGGTGCCGGCATGATTCGTTTCCCGCTGCGCCGGGCCGCCAACCTCAGGTGGCACGATTTCACCGTCAACCGCGGCCAGCGATCCGCGATCAAGGGCCATCGTCCAGCAGTGCTGTGGTTCACCGGCCTGTCGGGCGCCGGCAAGTCGACCATCGCCGACGGCGTAGAGAAGCGATTGCTCGCGCTCGGCCATCACACCTATACGCTCGACGGCGACAATGTGCGGCACGGCCTCAACCGCGATCTCGGCTTCACCGCCGCCGACCGCGTCGAGAACATCCGCCGCGTGATCGAGACGGCGCACCTCATGGCCGACGCTGGCCTGATCGTGCTGGTCTCCTTCATCTCGCCGTTCCGTGCCGAACGGGCGCGGGCCAGGGAGCGCCTCGGCGGCGACTTCTTCTTCGCCGAGATCTTCGTCGACACCTCGTTAGACGAATGCGAGCGGCGCGATCCCAAGGGCCTCTACCGCAAGGCGCGCGCCGGCAGCCTGCAGAATTTCACCGGGCTCGACTCGCCCTACGAGCCACCGGAACAACCGGACCTGCATCTGCGCACCACCGCGTCCACCATCGACGCCGAGGTCGAGCAGGTCCTCGGCATCCTGCGTCATCACGGCGTCCTGGATCGTCCCGACCCGCTGCGCTCCTAGGGCTGCCCCACGATCAGGATGGGCGTCGCGGCGCCCTCGCCTTCTTCAGGTTCTGCTCACCATTTCTCCAGCCACGGCCGCAGCACGATCTCGAACGCCCAGGTCGAGCGGTGCTGGCGATGGAGCTGCAGGTAGGTCTCAGCGATGTGCGCGGGATCGGCCATGTTGTCGTCGACCGTGGTACCCGCCCTGCGATGCGCTCGGCTACCGTCCTGTTGCGTCCAGCCGATCGCGGCGTCGATCGGCACGTTGGCGACGTGGATGCCCTGCGGCATCAGCTCGCGCGCCATGCTCTGGGCGAGGCCGGACTTGGCGTGGCAGGCCATGGCGAAGGCGCCGCTCGCCGGGAAGCCCTTCAGCGCCGCACTGGCGTTGGTGAAGATGATCGTTCCACGCGCGCCGTTGGCGTTGGGCCTGTTCTCGCGCATCGCCAGCGCGGCCTGCTGGCCGACCAGGAACGCGCTGAACGCAGCGTTGCGCAGCGTCGCGAAGGCATCTTCCGGCTGGGCCTCGGTGATGCCCTTGCGGAAGATGCCGGGCACGCGGCCGTCGATATTGTGCACGACCAGTGTCGGCGCGCCGAGATCGCGCCCGACACTCTGGAACAGTTGCGCCACCGATGCCGGATCGGCGGCGTCACAGGCGTAGCGACGCACACCGTGCTTTTCCTCCAATGCCTGCAGGACCGGCTTGTCCGGTGTCCGGGCGGCAACTGCGACGCGCATGCCGTTGTTGGCAAACAGCCGGGCACAACTCGCGCTGATGCCGGGGCCGCCACCGACGATGAG
>NZ_JBFWZI010000304.1:0-5655 GCF_050185545.1 Reyranella sp.
GCCCGCGGCGGCAGCTTCGTCTGCATCGAGCCCGGCGCCGAGGCCGTCGTGTCGAGCCGCTATGGCGCGCTGCTGCTCGCCTGGTCGGAGGGCCGTATCGCGTGGTCCGACGGTACGGCACGCCCCGACCTCTACGGCTTCTGAGGCGCGGCCTTCACGCGTCGGGCAACTGGCGCGCGCGCTCTACCAGGCGATCGAGCAGGTGGCCGAACTGGGCGCGCTCCGCCGCCGAGAAGTCGCCGAACAGGCTCCTCTCGCGCGCCGCGCCGCTTGGGGCGATGGCGGCGAAGACGCGCCGTCCGCTGGACGTCAGCGCCAGGATCAGCCGACGCCGATCGTCGCGCGCGGGCCGGCGAGCGACGTAGCCGTGCCGCATCATCGAGGCGAGCGAGCGGCTCACCGTCATCTTGTCGAGCCCGCAGAGGCGCGCCACCTCGTTGGCCGACACGCCCGGCACGTTGGCCAGGGCGACCATCACCCGCCACTCCGTGAGATTAAGCTGGTACTTGCGCGAGTAGAGCCGCGCGAACGGGCGTGCCGTCAGGTTCACGGCCAGGACCATGCGAAAGAACAGCGAGTTCTCGATGGGCAGCGGATTGGCGCGCGACATGCGAGCGTCCTGTATCTTCTTTCGGCAAGCGAGTTCAAGCGGGGCAAGCTCGAGAGGACTCGGCTCGAGGGCAGCGCCCGAGGCGGGCCGGATGGTCGGTCGAGGAGCGTCGCGGTATGATCCCGGCATGACCAATCAAGCGACCAGCCCCACCGAGTTCCTGACCGCGCTGCTGCGCGCCGTGCGCGACGTGACCGGGCATCGGCAACCTCCCGCCTGGACGCACGTATCGAAGGTCCAGACCAAACTCGCGACCGACAATGTCGACGCCGTCGATGCCGCCATCCGCCTCGCCGTGAAGAAGGGCTGGCTTCGTGCCGACGGCGATCCCGCCTCGTCCATCACCATCACCGTTCAAGGGGTGAAGTTCCTGGAAACCTAGACCCGGCACCATCGCAGCGACGCCGGGCACAACACCAGAGCTCCGATGAAGCCGCCGCCGGCCTCCACCTCCTCCTCCCACGACGTGCTCGCGGGCCTCGTCGAGCGGGTCACGTTCCACAATGCCGAGACCGGCTTCTGCGTGCTGCGGGTCAAGGCGCGCGGACACCACGATCTCGTCCCGGTGGTCGGCCACGCCGCCGTCATCACCGCCGGCGAATGGGTGACCGCCTCGGGCGAATGGGTCAACGACCGCGTCCACGGCCAGCAGTTCAAAGCGCGCTTCCTGCGCACCTCGGCGCCGACGTCGATCGACGGCATCGAGAAATACCTGGGCTCGGGCATGATTCGCGGCATCGGCCCGGGCTATGCCCGGAAGCTGGTCAAGGCATTCGGCGAGAGAGTCTTCGACATCATCGAGGCCGAGCCGGCGCGGCTGCGCGACGTTGCCGGCATTGGCGCGGTGCGCGCAGCCAAGATCACCGAGGCGTGGGCCGACCAGAAGACCGTGCGCGAGATCATGGTCTTCCTGCACAGCCACGGCGTCGGCACCGCGCGCGCCGTCCGCATCTTCAAGACCTATGGCGCCGATGCCGTCCAGGTCATGAGCGAAAACCCCTATCGGCTGGCGCGCGACATTCGCGGCATCGGCTTCAAGACGGCCGACGCCATCGCTCAAAGGCTCGGCATCGCCAAAACGGCCATGATTCGCGTTCGCGCCGGCATCTCATATGCCTTGACCGAGGCGACGAACGACGGCCATTGCGGGTTGCCGCTGGAGCAGCTGCTGCCGCTGGCCGGCGAGCTGCTCGAGGTCGAGGTTGCCCTGGTGCAGACTGCGCTCGATCTCGAACTGGCTGAAGGAACGGTCGTGGCCGACCGCGTCGGCGAGACCCATTGCGTCTTTCTCGCAAGGCTCCATCGGGCGGAGCGCGCGATCGCCGAGAACCTGTTGCGGATATCGGCAGGCGACCTGCCATGGCCGCCCATCGACGCGGAGAGAGCGTTGCCGTGGATCGAGGCTAAGACCGGCCTTGCCCTGGCCGACAGCCAGGCCGAGGCGGTCCGTCTCGCCCTTCGATCGAAGGTACTGGTGATCACCGGCGGTCCGGGGGTCGGAAAGACCACGATCGTGAACGCGATCCTGCGCATTCTGGCGGTCAAGGATACGGCGCTTGAGCTTTGCGCGCCGACCGGGCGTGCCGCCAGGCGCATGACCGAGGCGACGGGCTTCGCGGCCAGGACGATCCATCGTCTGCTGGAAACCGATCCGCGCGCCGGCGGCTTCAAGCGTGACGAGCACAATCCGATCGAGTGCGACCTGGTGGTGATCGATGAGAGTTCCATGGTCGACGTCCTGTTGATGCAGGCACTGCTCGCCGCCGTGCCCAGGCACGCGGCCCTTCTGATCGTGGGAGACATCGACCAGTTGCCGTCGGTCGGCCCGGGGCAGGTACTGGCCGACATCATCAATTCGGGCGCAGTGCCGGTGGTGCGCCTCACCGAGATCTTCCGGCAGGCCGCGCAAAGCCGCATCATCGTCAACGCCCACCGGGTCAATCAGGGCCTGCTGCCCGATCTCGCGCGGCCCGAGGGCGACAGTGATTTCTACTTCGTGCCGGCCGACGAGCCGGAGACGGCAGTGGCGCACGTGGTCGAGCTGGTGAAGACGCGCATGCCGCGGCGTTTCGGCTTCGACCCGATCCGCGACATCCAGGTCCTGTGTCCGATGAATCGCGGCGGCGTCGGGGCGCGCTCGCTCAACATAGAGCTGCAGGCGGCGCTCAATCCGGCGGGCGAGAAGAAGGTCGAGCGGTTCGGCTGGACCTTCGCGCCCGGCGACAAGGTCATGCAGATCGAGAACGACTACGACAAGGACATCTTCAACGGCGACATCGGCTATGTGGACGATGTCGACCTCGAGGCAGCGGAACTGGTCGCGAGCTTCGACGGCCGGCCGGTCACCTTCCTGTTCGGCGAGCTCGATTCGCTGGTGCCGGCGTACGCCGCGACGATCCACAAGAGCCAGGGCTCGGAATATCCGGCGGTGGTCATCCCGCTGCTCACCCAGCACTACGCGATGCTGCAGCGTAACCTGCTGTATACCGGCATCACGCGCGGCAAGAAGCTGGTCGTGCTGGTCGGCCAGAAGAAGGCCATCGCCATTGCCGTCAAGAACGTCAGCGGGCGTCGGCGGTGGTCCAAGCTGGCCGAGTGGCTGGCAATCACAGGCTCTCGGCCTGCGGCAGGGTGATGAGGTGGAGCACCATGTCGAAGGTCGGGTCCTCCTTGAGCGCGTGCTGCTCGGCGATGTCCCGCATCGTATCGGCCGACAGCGCAGGCCTGCCCGCCGCGGCGCGCCGGGCGGCGATCATCTCCAGGATCTCGTCGTCCACGATCACCCTCCCGGGCTGCCGGGCAGAAAGCAGTAGATGAGCCCGGCGAGGCTGGCACAAACGTGCGCATGGAGAGGCTCGCGGTTCAGGGCGGGATCGAGCACGGCGTGCGGCGGCACGACCTGCCAGCGCCCATCGATCATCGTCCGCCATTGGCCGTCTTCACCCAGGAACGCGCGGGTCGGCCGGCAATCGCCCTCGACTCGGCCGTCCGTTGTCGACCGTCGCCCGTTGCAACACGACAACCCGGTGCCCGGCTGCTCGAGGGCCCGGTACCAATCGTGGCGTTCGCCGTGGCCCTGTCCGTGCCCGCCGTCCTGTGCACGCGCCGGCCTGGCGAGCCCGATCGCTCCGATCAGGGCAATCACCAGGAGCAACACCCCTACCGCCAGTATGCCCGGTTGCCGCATTCCACCCTCCTTGGTGCCTGCGTCGTCTCGATGAAGTTGCGCCGCGCGCCGGCGGCGAGATCACGCTCCCGTCAATGCCTGGGCTGACCGTCGGGAAGCACCGTCCGGTCGCCCTGAACGGGATGCGACGCGCGGGCGCCGCCGGGTTCCGTCGCGGCGTCATGGCGCCCGGTCTCGAGGATCCACACGACGTATTCCTCGGCCAGCCGGATGGCGTCCTGCGGGTTGATCGTCTCGGCGCCACAGTAGGCCAGCATTCGAACGGCGAGATGCAGGCACTCGCTGCGCAGAGCCGCCAACGGCGAAAGATCTTCGTTGCTTGTCATCACTCCTCCTGGATTTGATCTTCTGGGCAATCGCCTTCCGGGCGATTCGCCTCGACCTTGAGGTCGGCTTCGGGAAAGCTTCGTTCGAGCAGCGACAAGGCGCCGACCAGACCGATCGACGTCAGATGGCGCTCGACCACCCTGTCCGATGGGCCGAGATAGTTCCGCGCGATATGGGCCAGGGCCGCAGCGTCGAGATCGGTTCCGGCTTCCGCCTTCGCCTTGGTCAGGGCCTGATTCAGCATCCGCAACTGCTCGTCATCGAGGTCGAACGTGCGGATCGTGGTTCGGCCTGGCGCGACGTCTTCAAAGCGCGCCGGCGTTTCCGCACGGCATGCCTGCACCAGGTCGCGCAGCTTCGACACCGTCATGCCAGGCGCGGCGGCGCGCGCCAGCCACTCGGCGGCGTTGCCGCTCGCGAGGACGGGCGCGAGCTCCTTGAGCTTGGTCCAACCGATCGGCTTCAGCTCGTCCCAACCGAGCCCCAGCTCCGAAACGGCATTGTAAATCTGGACCAGATAGTAGGCCTTGCGCCGCTTGAAGCCGTGTCGACGTTCGACATAGGACGCGAAGTCGACGTAGCCCGCGCTGGCGTACCATTTCTCGGCAAGGATCTTCGCCAGCACCCCGCCCAGCCTGAAGGCGTTATAATCGGAAGCATCCGCGAGTTCGCCCACCAGCGCGTGGGCGCGCTCGGCCGTCAGGTCCTCGATCTCGCGCGCCGTCCGCGCCAGCGCATCGGGGCCGAGCACCTCGCCATCGAGGCCGGCCATTGGCACGAGCGCGAACGCCGGCGCATCGCCATGTCTCATCAGGATGGGCGGGGAACTGGCGGTCATGCAGTGGCTCTCCTCGACCTGTCGCAGATCTCAGCCGATGAACGCCTGCGTCGCTGCCGCGAAGGCCGGCGGACAGCGAACGACGCCGTGTTCCGCGCGAAACTGCCTGAGCGCCTCGAGTTCCTGGTCGCGCGTAAGGCGCGGGGCAGCCTGAAACCGCAGCAGCCGCGCCCGATGCGTGAGCAGCAGGGAAGAGCGTCGCTTGAACTCCAGGGTCCCCTGTCGCTCGCTCAGGTTGCGCGCGAAACCCGGCAGCTGCGCCGACGAAATTGGCGACGGCAGCTCCGATTCTTGCCAATCGAACGACATGATGAAACGCCCCTCCTTGGGCTGATCGAGTCCGGACAAGCGCGTGCGCCGCTCCCGGAAGACGATGTCTGCATGATGGTGTGCAAGGCTGCTCGCTCGGCAGCCGCTGGCGTCGACCCTCCTTGGTCTTCTCGATCACTCTGTCCAATCCTGGCGCCAAGTCAAGAGCTACCGGGCGCGATCGGGATCACTCCACAACCATGCCTTGCTGCACGGCACCCGGCTTTACTGCGACAGGCTCCAGCCCGACCGCTCCCAGCGCGGCCCGCATGTTGCCGACGTTGGGGACGCGCCGCCCTCTCGCCCAGCTGCCGATCGTGTACTTGCCGAGGCCGGCCCGGACGGCCACGACCTCCAGCGACTCGCCGCAGGCGTCGAGCTCCG
>NZ_JBFWZI010000305.1:0-5644 GCF_050185545.1 Reyranella sp.
GGACTGGCTCGGTCCTGGCAGGATACGACATTCGGGCCGTCGCCCGTGGGCCAACCCCCACGCCGCTCACCTACTCAGGTCTGGAAAAGGTACAGGAGTCGGCGTCTTCGCCGACGGAGGGGTCATGACTCATGCGGACCGCGGGCCTCCCGCCCCCTCATGCCTCATGACCATGAGCGGGCGGGACGCCCGCGGTCCAAGACCATGACCCCTCAGTTGCCGTATGATGGCGACACCTCCCCGGCGGAGCCGGGGAGGAGAAGATCACCGCAGCGGCGGCCCCTCGGATTGCCAGCGGTCGAACAGCGCCGCGCGCTCGCGCTCGGCGCGCTCGGTGGCCATCAGGATGAGGCCGAAGGTGACGATCAGCATGCAGGCCGTGGTGATGTAGACGGTGTAGTTCTGGATGGTCCGGCCGACCGCCGAGTCGACCACGCCGGCAAACTGCAGCACCACGGCGACGGTCCGCGCGACACGGACCACGGCGATGCCGGCAAGCGCCCCGGCGGCGACGATCCGGCTGTACAGCCTGTCGGTGCGGCCGAAGCGCCAGGTCTCCCAGGCAGCGGCGCCCGACAGCAGGCAAATGAAGATGGTGCGCAAGCCGGACTGCATCAGCCGGCCGCCGCCCAGCTGCCAGGAAGCGAACGACAGCACGGTGAAGACCGCGCACACCACCGCCGCCTCGATCACCACGCGGTCGGGGCCGATGCGGCGGTCGTTGAAGCGCCGCAGGCTCATCCACATCATGGCGAAGCCGCCGACGAACAGCAGGTCGGCGGTGAAGATCAGCCAACCCGGCGTGTACTCGGCGCGCTGGCCGTAGAGCACAAGGGCGAGCGTGGTGAGCACCAGGGCGAAGGTCCACGGCCGGAGCCCCGGCGCATCGCGATGGTAGTACCAGGTGAGCAGCGACACTGCCGCGCTCGCCGCCAGGACGACGATGCTCACGAGATTGATGACGACGGGATCGAGCGACATCGGACGGGCATTGTAGCGTCGGCCGCACGCGATTTCATGATCATCCGGACCGCGGGCGTCTCGCCCGCTCTTCTCATGGATCTCATGACAAGAGCGGGCGACCTTCGGCAAGCTCAGGGCAGGCTGCCCGCGGTCCGGAAGACGTGGTTCCTCCCGGTTGCCCGCCCGCGGCGCCGTCCATAAGGTTTGCCCATGGCCGATTCCGTGTTCCACAAGGACTTCAAGGCGATGCCGTGGTGGTGGGAATGGTGGCATCCCACCAACGCCCTGTCGCAGGATCCGCCGCGCAAGACCGAGGTGCTGGTGATCGGGGCGGGCTATGGCGGCCTGTCGACGGCGCTCGAGCTCGCCCGCTCGGGCGTCGAGGTGACGGTGCTCGAGCGCGGCGCCTTCGGCGTCGGCGCCAGCACGCGCAACGGCGGCGGTGTGAGCGGCGGCACGACGCTGGGCAAGGGCTTCTCCGGCAAGGGCGCGGGCGGCGATCCCGAGGGCTGGAAGCGGGTGATGGCGCGCATGCTCGCCGATGCCGCCGATTCGCTGGCCCAGGTCGAGACGGTGATCCGGCGCGAGGGCATCGAGTGCCACTGGCGCATGACCGGCCGCTTCAGCGGCGCCTTCACGCCGCGCCACTACGCCGAGCAGGCGGCCAGGGTCGGAACCTACAACGAGGGTGCCGCGCTCGGCACCTACATGGTGCCGCGCGAGCGGCAGCGCGAGGAGATCGCCTCCGACTATTACTACGGCGGCATGGTGGTCGAGCGCACCGGCCAGCTCCATCCGGCGCTCTACTACGGCGGCCTGCTCGCGGCGGCGCAGCGCGCCGGCGCCAGGCTGTGCGCCGAGTGTGACGCCGAGCGCATCGAGCGCAGGACGGGTGGCTTTCGCGTGCTGACCAGCAAGGGCGCCATCGAGGCGCGCGAGGTGGTGGTCGCGACCAACGGCTATACGACGGATTTGACGCCGACGCTCAGGCGCCGGCTGGTGCCGGTGGCGAGCCACATCATCGCCACCGAGGAGCTGCCCGAGGACCTGGTCAGGAGCCTGATCCCGAAGTACCGCGTGGTCAGCGATACCAAGCGGGTGCTGTGCTACTACCGGCAATCGCCCGACAGCAAGCGGGTGATCTTCGGCGGGCGGGCGCGCTTCACCCAGGTCTCGCCGGAAGTGAGCGCCCCGGTGCTGCATCGCTACATGGTCGAGCGCTGGCCGCAGCTCGCCGGCACGAAGGTGACTCACGCCTGGACCGGCAACGTCGCCTTCGCCTTCGACTATCTGCCGCACATGGGCACGGCGAAGGAGGGCCGCGAGCAGGGCGTGCACTACCTGATGGCGTGCAACGGCTCGGGCGTCGCCATGATGAGCTATCTCGGCTACCAGACGGCGCGCAAGATCGTCGGCGGCTCCAATGCCCCGGCCAACGCCTTCGACGAGCGAGACTTCCCGACCGTGCCGTTCTACTCGGGCAATCCCTGGTTCCTGCCCCTGATCGGCGCCTGGTACCGCACCCGCGACTGGTGGGACCGGACGAGGGCGGGGTGAAGGTCATGGCTGGGAGGGCGATGGTGGCTGGGAGCGCGATCGGGCGCTGGGAGCGCGCCACTCCGATGGCGCTCATGGGCTGTGCGATCGCGAAGAAGAGCGCCATAGGAGTGGCGCGCTCCCGGCGTTGGACCGCAGTGGGGTGATTCGTGCGCGGCGTTCTGCTGGAGCGGGTTGACGTCGCGTAAATCCCGGCTAGCGTGGCAGAGGCAGGCGACGACCCGTCGCCGGCGACGGCGCAGCATCAGGGAGGATGGATCATGCGCAAGCACGAGGGTATGGCCGAGGTTGCGTGCGAGCGCTTCGGTGCCCGCGGCACGCGGGCCGGTCGGATGCCCGCCGCGCCGGCGAGCGAAGCCGATGCCGCACGCCCGACTGACGCAAAAGGCCCGACTGACGCAAAACCGCATTCGACATCTGCTTTTGCGTCAGTCGCAAGTCTTTGATTTCCAAGGGGCACTGACGCAAAGTCGCAAAAGACGCAATATCGGACCGCGGAAAGTTCCCGAGGAGCTCTCTTCCTCACGCCTCGCCGATGATGCGCAGGCGCTTCGGCGGGTGCTCGAAGGACATCGCCAGGTGGCGCGAGAGCGGGCTTCGCTGCGAGGCCACGCTGCGCGGCGAAGCCACGCTGCGCGACGAAGCAGCGCTTCTACCGTCGGCCTGTCGCATGAGGTAGGGTCGGGCGCCGCGTGGGTAAGTCGGCCAAGCCTGGAAAGTACGAATGAAGCGTCGTCATTTGGGGATCATCGTCATCGCCGCCGTGCTGGCCGCCTTCTCGCCGGCCGCCGTCTCGCCGGTCCGGGCGCAGATCCTGCCGATCCCGCCGGGCTGGCAGATGGAGCGGGCGGTGCTCGTCAGCCGGCACGGCGTGCGGGCTCCCTTCCTGACCAACGTCGAGCTCGACAGCCGGTCGGCGAGCCCGTGGCCAACCTGGCCGGTGCCGCCGGGCTTCCTGACGCCGCGCGGCGAGGAGCTGTTGCGCCTGATGGGCCGCTACTACCGGGTGCTCTATGGCGGGCGCGGTCTGGTGCAGTCCGACGATTGCCCGCCGCGCGGCACGGTCTCGGCGTGGGCCGATCTCGACCAGCGCACGCGGGCGAGTGCGGTGGCGCTGCTGACCGGCATGTATCCGCGCTGCCCGACCCTCAACGTGCGCAACCAGGACGATCCGACGGTGCCCGATCCGCTGTTCCATCCGCAGCCGACCGCGAGCTGCCCGATGGACGGGGCGGCCAACCGCGCCGCCGTGCTGGCGCGGATCGGCGGCAACTTCGACTCGGTGCAGCGCGAGTACGCCCCACAGCTCACGCTGATGCAGCAGACGCTCTGCCCGACGTCGCTCGCCGGCGGCAAGGCCTGCGGCCTCGCGACCGGGCAGCCGGGCCTCGAGAGCCGGCCCGACGGCACGGTTCGTCTCACTGGCTCCCTAGGCTTCGCCTCGGCCGCGGCGGAGACCTTCGCCATGGAGGACGCCGAGGGGATGCAGGTCGCCTGGGGGCGGCTTGCCGGCGAGGCTGAGCTCCAGGACCTGCTCAAGCTCCATCGCCTCGAGGTCGACCTGGTCGACAAGACGCTGCCGCTCGCCCGCCAGCACGGCTCCAATCTCCTGAACCAGATCGTCGCCACGCTGCAGGACGGCCACGACTTCCCCGGCCAGCCGCGCATCGCCGAGCCGGTGCGCTTCGCGCTGCTGGTCGGCCACAGCACCAACCTCGCCAACCTGTCGCGCCTGCTGAACATCGGCTGGCAGATCGCGGGCTTCCAGCCCAACCAGCTGTCGCCCGGTGGCGCGCTCGCCTTCGAGCTCTATCGCGAGGTGCGGACCGGCCAGCGCTACGTGCGGCTGGCCTACTATGCGCAGACCATGGCGCAGATGCGCGGGCGGATCGTGCTCGAGGCGACCCAGCCACCCGGCATGACCGCCGTGGCGCTGCCGGCCTGCGCTGCCGACGAGCGCGAGAAAGCCTGTCCGGTCGAGCGCTTCGTCGAGATCGCCCGGCAGGCGATCGACCCGGCCTGCGTCAGCGTCAAGCCGTAGAGCCTGTTCCGCCCGGCCGCCATCACCCGGGCGGAAGGCCGTGCTCCGGTATCGCTGCGAATCCGGAGCAGCTCACGTCCGATCCGATCGGCTCTCGTGCGGCTCGATTGGATCGGACGCGGCTCTGCCGGCGATGGCACGGCGGGCGAGCGTGGTGTCGACGCAGGTCTCGTAGGCGACGTCGCGGCCGAGCGTGCCGTGGGCGCGCATCGCCGCATGCAGCCAGTCGTAGCCTTCGCGGCGGATCAGCGGATCGGCTCCCCACAGGCCGAGGGCGCGGTAGCGGGCGATCGCGGCGGCGAACAGCGCCGGCGCGACGTCGGGGAAGTAGCCCGCCAGCAGGCGCGCGATCTCGGCCGGCGGCACGGCCGCGAACCAGGATAGCGTGCGATGCATGCCGATGGTCATGGCGAGCAGCTCGTCCTGGCGCGTCTCGAGGGTGGCACGGCGCGTCACCAGGGTGGTGTAGGCGGTGAGGCCGCGTGTCGCGGCGGCGTACCAGACATGACCCACGCCCGCGGCGATCAGCGCCTCGGCATGGGGCTGGAAGAGCTGGGCGGCGTCGAGCGTGCCGGCGCGGATCACCCGGGCGTTGTCCGCCATCGCGGGTCCGATGAGCGGCTCGAGGCGATCGGGGTCGATGCCGGCCAGGCGCAGATCGTGGGCGAGGCATATCCACGGCGTCGGCACCTCGGCTACCGCGGCGAAGCGCAGGCGGGCGAGGTCGGCGAGCTTGAAATCTGGCCGCGGTCTGGCGCCGATGACGAAGAACGGGTCGCGCGCCACCACGTCGGCGAAGCAGACGAGGTCGGCGCCCGGCTCGCTCGCGTGCACGATCATGACGCGCAACGGCCCGCCCCACATCACGTCGGCCTCGCCCGCGCGCAGCGCCGCCGCGGCCGCCCGCGGGCTGGGCGAGGGCCGCAGGATCACCTCGACGCCGGCGTCGCGAAAGGCGCCGGTCGCCAGGGCGGCATAGAACGGCGCATAGAACAGGGCGCGGAAATTCTCGCTGAGGACGATCGGCACGGCGGTCGGACTCCTTCGGCGCGCGGCACGACGGGGCGCCGCGGCTCATGCTCT
>NZ_JBFWZI010000306.1:0-5643 GCF_050185545.1 Reyranella sp.
CCGCCCGCTCATGATGAAGAGCGGGCGGGACGCCCGCGGTCCAGAAGAGGCCATGACCCCTCCGTCGCCGTAAGACGGCGACACCTCCCCGGCGAAGCCGGGGAGGCGAAAGATCGATGCTTGAGACCCAGGACCTGACCATCCGCTTCGGCGGGCATGCCGCGGTCGATGGCGTGAGCTGCGCCTTCCACCCGGGCACGCTCACGTCGATCGTCGGGCCCAACGGGGCGGGCAAGACGACTTATTTCAACCTGATCTCCGGTCAGCTGCCGGCGACCTCGGGCCGCGTCAAGCTGAACGGCGAGGACATCACGAGCTACGCTGCGCCGCACCGGACCCGGCTGGGGCTCGGCCGGGCCTTCCAGCTCACCAACCTCTTCCCCAATCTGACGGCACTCGAGAACGTGCGGCTGGCGGTGCAGGCGAGGGACGGCAAGGGGCTCGATCTCCTGAGCCGCACGCTCGGCCATCGCGAGCTGACCGATCAGGCGATGGAACATCTCGCCGCCGTCTCGCTCGCCGACCGCGCCCGCGCCGTCGCCGCCACCCTGCCGCACGGCGACCAGCGCAAGCTCGAGGTCGCGATCCTGCTGGCGCTCGAGCCCGACGTCTTCATGTTCGACGAGCCGACCGCCGGCATGAGCGTCGACGAGGTGCCGACGGTGCTCGACATCATTGCCGCCATCAAGCGGCGCGCCGACAAGACGATCCTGCTGGTCGAGCACAAGATGGACGTGGTCCGCACGCTCTCCGATCGCATCGTCGTGCTGCACCAGGGCAAGCTGGTGGCCGACGGCAGGCCTTCCGAGGTGATCAACTCCGACATCGTGCGCGAGGCCTATCTCGGCGGAGCGGCGCATGACTGAGGCCCTGCTCAGCCTGCGCGGCGTGCAGACCAACATCGGCCGCTACCACATCCTGCACGGCGTCGAGTTCGACGTGGCCGAGGGCGGGCTCACCATGCTGCTGGGCCGCAATGGCGCCGGCAAGACGACGACCTTGCGCACCATCATGGGCCTGTGGCGCGCCGCTGCGGGCGAGATCCGCTTCGACGGCCGCGATATCACCCGCCTCGCGACGCCCGACATCGCCCGACTGGGCATCGCCTACGTGCCCGAGAGCATGGCGATCTTCGCCGACCTCACGGTGCAGGAGAACCTGGTGCTGGCGGCGCGCGCCGGACCGCCCGATCCCAAGCGGCTCGACTGGATATTTGCGCGCTTCGAGGCGCTGAAGCGCTTCTGGACCCTGCCGGCCGGCAACCTGTCGGGCGGCCAGAAGCAGATGCTGGCGGTGGCTCGCGCCATCGTCGAGCCGCGCCGCCTGCTGCTGATCGACGAGCCGACCAAGGGGCTGGCGCCGGCCATCATCGCCAATATGATCGCCGCCTTCGCCGAGCTGAAGGACGGCGAGTCGACTCTGCTCGTGGTCGAGCAGAATTTCGCCTTCGCCCGCCAGCTCGGCGATTCGGTCGCGGTGATGGACGACGGCCGCGTGGCGCACCGCGGCGGCATGGCCGAGTTTGCCGCCGACTCCGCCTTGCAGCAGCACCTCCTGGGGCTCGGCATGGACACCCACCAATGAAACATGCGCTGGGAGCGCGCCACTCCGTGGCGCTCATACGCTTGAGGACCGCGGGCGTCCCGCCCACTCATGAGCCACGAGTGGGCGAGACGCCCGCCATCCTCATGAGCGCCACGGAATGGCGCGCTCCCGGCCATGAGATTCTTCCGCGCACTGCCGTCACGGCGCCGTGGAGCGCGCCGCGCGCGCCGGGTGTGTGCCGATGAAGCGCGACTGGCTGCCGCTGCTCCTGATCCCGGCGCTCGCCGTCGTTGCCTTCCCGCTGGTCGGCTCGCCCGCGAGCTGGGTCACGCTCACCTTCGCGGGCCTTGCCATGGGGCTCATGATCTTCGTCATGGCGTCGGGGCTCACGCTCACGTTCGGCCTGATGGACGTGCTCAATTTCGGCCACGGCGCTTTCATCGCCGTCGGCGCCTTCGTGGCGGCGAGTGTCATGCTGGCGCTGGCGCCGTGGATGGCGTCGCAGTCGCTCTGGCTCAATCTCGCAGCCGTCGGCCCGGCCGTGCTGGCGGCCATGCTGGTGAGCGGCGTCCTGGGCTGGGGCTTCGAGCGCGTGATCGTACGGCCGGTCTACGGCCAGCATCTGCGCCAGATCCTGGTGACCACCGGCGGGCTGATCGTCGCCGAGCAGCTCCTCAAGGTCGTTTGGGGGCCTGACCAGATCACGCTCACCCGGCCGGCGGCGCTGCGCGGCGCCTTCCTGCTGGGCGACATCGCCATCGAGAAGTATCGCGCGCTCGCCGTGCTGGTCGGCCTGGTGGTGTTCGCCGCGCTCGCGGTGACGCTGAACCGCACGAAGCTCGGGCTGCTGATCCGGGCCGGCGTCGAGAACGGCGAAATGGTGGAGGCGCTGGGCTACCGCATCCGCCGCCTGTTCGTCGGCGTGTTCGTCGCCGGCTCGGCGCTGGCCGGGCTGGGCGGGGCGATGTGGGGCCTCTATCAGGAGACCGTGACGGCGGCGATCGGCGCGCAGGTCGCCGTGCTGATCTTCATCGTCATCATCATCGGCGGGCTGGGCTCGGTCGGCGGCTGCTTCGTCGGCGCGCTCCTCGTCGGCCTGACCGCCAACTACATTGGCTTCCTCGCCCCCAAGGTGGCGCTCGGCTCCAACATCCTGCTGATGGCCCTGGTCCTGCTGTGGCGGCCGCAGGGGCTCTATCCCGTGGCCAGGAGGTAGCGATGCTGCGCGCCCTCCTGTCCGACGACCTGCCGCGCAGCCGCTGGCTGGCGCTGGCGCTGCTCGCCATCCTGGTCGGCCTCGCCGTGGCGCCGTTCCTGTTCCCAGGCGCCAAGTCGCTGAACGTCGCAGCCAAGATCTGCGTCTTCATCGTCCTGGCGGCGAGCTTCGACCTGTTGCTGGGCTACACCGGCATCGTCTCCTTCGCCCACACCATGTTCTTCGGCATCGGCGCCTACGGCGTGGCGATCGCGCTCTCCCGCATGGGTGCCGGCTGGGACGCGGTGCTGGTCGGAGTCGTCGCCGGCTTGGCGGTCGCCATCGTGCTCGCCGTCCTGATCGGCCTGTTCAGCCTGCGCGTGCGCACGATCTTCTTCGCCATGATCACGCTCGCCATCGCCAGCGCCTTCGCCATCCTGGCCTCGCAGCTCTCCGACATCACCGGCGGCGAGGACGGGCTGAACTATCGCCTGCCGGCGGCGCTGCGCGCGTCGTTTGCGCTGGCCGACGGCACGCTGTTCAGCGTGCGCCTGAACGGCAGGCTGGTCGACTACTATCTCGTCTACCTGGTCTCGCTTGTGCTGGTGCTGGCGCTGCTGCGCATCGTCAACTCGCCGTTCGGCAGCGTCCTGATGGCGATCCGCGAGAATCCCTTCCGCGCCGAGGCGATCGGCTACCGCACCGTGGTCTACCGAACCATTGCAAGCTGCGTCGGCGCCGCCGTGGCGGCGCTCGCCGGCGCCCTGCTGGCGCTGTGGTCGAGCCAGACCAATCCCGACACCACGCTGAGTTTCGACATCATGGTCGACATCCTGCTGATGGTGGTGATCGGCGGCATGGGCACGATCTACGGCGCGGTGATCGGCGCGGTGCTGCTGGTGTTCGCCCAGAATTATCTGCAGGACCTGCTGGCGATCGCCAATAAGGCGCTCGCCGGCGTGCCGCTGCTCGCCAACCTGTTCCACCCCGACCGCTGGCTCCTGTGGCTGGGGGTGGCCTTCGTGCTGTGCGTCTATTTCTTCCCGACGGGCATCGTCGGGAAGTTGCGGCAGCTGCGGAAGGAGTGACTCTTCGCTGGGAGCGCGCCACTCCGATGGCGCTCTTCTTGCCGGTCACACATCCCATGAGCGCCATCGGAGTGGCGCGCTCCCAGCAATGACCCCTCCGCCCCGGATGACGGGGCACCTCCCCAGCGAAGACGCTGGGGAGGAGGATGACGCTCGCTGCGCTGCTTCACATCGTCATCTGCTGGATCCCACCGCGCGGCGTGTTGGCCTCGATGTGGCGCCACAGAATCTCGTGGCCGGCCGGCAGCGGCCGGTTATTTGGCATCGTCAACCAGATGCGCAGCAGCAGGCGGCTCTTGCCGGCGGCGAAATCGTCCTCGAACGGCGTGCGGCCATGATAGGTGACGTGGCTGTTGATCAGCTGCAGGTCGCCGGGCTCGAGCGTCATCTCGAAGCAGAGGTCCTGGGCGGTCTGCATCAGGATGTCGATCGCTTCCTTCTGCCTGTCGGTGAGCTTCGGCACGCCGGGCGCCATCTGCGCCGCCTCGATGAAGGTGAGCGAATAGTGCGAGGTGAACTTGCCGTCGCGCAGGCCGAAGATCGGCAGCGGGTAGGCGGTCTCCTTGGTCGTGCCTTCCTCGCCGAAGCGGCTGCGCCAGTAGTCCTGGAACAGCTCGTCGAGCAGGTCGGGACGGCGGGCCAGGATGGCATTGTGGATGGCCGGCGTGCTGGCCAGCGTGCTGACGCCGCCGGCGCGCGCCTGGCGCACGCACAAGAGCCCGACCACGTCCGTGCGGTCGGTATGGAAGCGCAGGCTGCCGTTGGTCAGGGTGCGCGCATAGGAGGACAGGAAGGTCGCGCCCTTCTGGTCCTTGGTCTCGCCGTAGGTGCGGCCGACATGGGCGCCCTCGTCGCGGATGGCGCGCATCATCTCGCCGCTCCTGTTCTGGAACACCGGCGTGCCGAGATGCGTGCCCAGCCCGAAATAGACGCGCCGCAGGTCGGCCTCGTCGTAGCGATCGGTCGGGAAGCCGCGCAGCTTCAGGATGCCGCAGCCGTTCTCGAGCTCGTCGCGGATGTCGTCGAGCAGGCCGTCGAGCCCGGACAGCGGGAAGTCCCGGCGCGTGATCTGCGACCATTCCAGGCCCTTGGCTTTGACTGCCTCGAGCGCCGCATCGAGCTCGGTCACGGCCGTCGCAGGGAACTGGCGGATCCAGCGCGTGGAAGCCTTGATTTCGTCGCCGGCCCAGACGGCCGGCCCGGTGAGCGGTGTGCGATGTGTCATGGCGGAATTTTATCCGCTGGGCGGGCGCTACTCCAGAGCCTCGGAAGCAAGGGACCGAATGTGCGAGGTCGTATCCCACCTGTTATCCGCGCGGCGGGCGAGGAACGCCAAAAACTGGCGGCCGTGGGGGACAAGGTCGGGTTGCATTTGATATCGTGGCCGGGTGGGAGACGTAGTCTCGGGTAGACGCAGGACTGATCGGCGCTTTGGGGAGGTCGCAGTCCCTTGGGGGACGGTTCCATGGCAACGAGCGTAGCCTTTGTCGATTCTCGCGTGGCTGGCTTCTTGCCCATCCTGGGCGATGATTCCGGCGAGCGCGACTGGTACGTGCTCTCGGCCGACGAGGAGGGCGTCGCCCAGATGCGGCGCATCCTGGCGGGTTATTCCGACCTCGAGTCCATCCACGTCGTGTCGCACGGCACCGAGGGCACCCTCCTGCTCGGCAGCACGCGGCTCGACGCAGCTGGCCTGGCGTCGCAGACTACCGCCTTGGCCGACATCGGGTCGGCGCTGTCGGAGACCGGCGACCTGCTGCTCTATGGTTGCGATGTGGCGGGCGGCGCTGCGGGCCAGGCCTTCATCGACGAGCT
>NZ_JBFWZI010000307.1:0-5635 GCF_050185545.1 Reyranella sp.
ACGATTGCATAGCTTTCACGGATGATTCGGGACCGCCCGCAGCATTCATCGGGAGAAGAGCATGAACGTGTTCGTCACCGGCGGCACGGGCTTCATCGGCCGCCGATTGGTGCACCTGCTGGCCACACAGGGCCACGCCGTCACATCCATGGACGCCGATCCAGGAGCACACTCCTTCGCCGACCTAGGTCACCGCGTAATCTCGCTCCGCGGCCACGTCCGCAGCTTCGACGACGTGATGGCAGCGATGGCCGCGCCTCGACCTGATCGCGTCGCCAACCTCGCCTACCTCATCGGCAGCAGGCACCCACCGCACACGGCCCTGCAGGTCAACGTCGTCGGCATGGGCAATTGCTTCGAGGCCGCACGCATCCTCGGCGTGCATCACACGGTCTATGCCGGTTCATTCGCAGATGGCCAGGCGCGTCGCCGCCGAGTTCCTGTCGCTCGCCACCATCCGGCCGGTGATCGGCATCACCGTCGCCGGTCTCACGGGCGCCGGCATCATGTCGTCGTCCGCTTCATTTGCCGCTCGGCGACGTCGGTCGTCATCAGCACCTCGATGTAGCGCCGGCACGCATCGCAGCGGACGTAGATAGGACCGTCGGCCCAGCGGATGGCGCGGAAAGTGCCGGACGTGTAGGGGCAGCGGCGGGTCGACATGCTGGCGAGAACAGTAGCGGAACTCTTCGCCCACTTTTCGCCCACCGCTCACGTCATCTAGCGGCATCGGAGGTCGTTTCGCGTAGGATTTTCCACAGCCGCGCACGACCGCGGATCGACAGAAAACGCTGATTTTACTGGGCTTTCGGCTGGCGCTCCCTACGGGATTCGAACCCGTGTTTCAGCCTTGAGAGGGCCGCGTCCTAGGCCTCTAGACGAAGGGAGCGGAGGCCAGAGGGCGACTGATAGTCGATAGGCCCCGGGGGCGCAAGCCTGCGGAGGAGACTCGGCCCGACCCGGCCCCCGCTTCCAAGGCCACTCGACGGCGGCCCCGCAGGGCATTCGCATACGGAAAAGACCGTCTCCCGAGCGGGGCCGCCCGATTAGGCGCTTTGTGCAACGCCATTGGCGGTGCAGCCGAGGGACTTTTCTTGCTGACGCCGCAACAAGAAGGGTCCCTTCACTACGCCTCGCTACGCTCGGCTCTGGTCGGGATGACAGATTTTATTTGGCCTATGCGAATGCCCGGGTCGGCCCCAGAGGATTCCCCCCCGCTGGCGCCGACCCAGTGCCGGGTCGGCCCGGATCAGTCGGTAGCGTTGGCCGGCCCAGTCTGCCGCTTCAGGCGGGCTTGCGTCCCGCCACTCTCGACAGGACGCCGGGCACGAAGGGATGGATGGCCACATCGCGGAAGCCCGCGCCCTCGAGATAGCCCTTCACCTCCGATTCGGTATGTGCCAGTCCGGTACTGCCGTAGATCGCCTCGTTGAGGCCCCACAGGGCCGCCGACAACGGCCCGCGGCGGTCGTCGTGCAGCGTCTCGCCGACCAGGTGCATCTCGCCGCCCGGCACCAGGGCTTCGAATGCCTTGCCGACCACCAGGCGGATCAGGTCGGGCTCGTACTGCGGCAGGTTGCTCGCCATCACCACCACGTCGACGCCTTGCGGGAAGGGGGTGCGGGTGAAGTCGCCGGGCAGGGTGGTGACGCGGCCGGCGGCGCCGTTGGCGGCGATGTACTCGTTCGCCACGACGGTAACCGGCGGCAGGTCGAGCACGATGGCTTCGAGCCCGGGATAGGTTTTGGTGGCGACGATGCTGTAGGCGCCCGAGCCGCCGCCGAGGTCGAGCAGCAGCTTGCGGCCCGTCAGGTCGACGCTGCGGCTGAACAGGCGCGCAGCGCCCATGCCGATCGAGTAAGTGGCGGCGTGATAGCGCCGCGCGTCCTCGACGGTGAAGCTCTCGTAGGCGCCGAGCCGGTTCTCCGCCGGATTGCGCAGGCGCTGGGCAAGCTCGCCATAAGCCGTCCAGCGCGGCTTGGTGAACAGGATCCACGGGCCGGCATAGCGCTCTCCGTCCTTGACCAGGAAGCGCTGGACATCGGGTGCGTTGGTGAAGCGCTCGCCGTCGCGCGTCAGCAGGGTCATGGCGGTGAGCGCCGTCAGGAGCCGCTCGGCATTGCGCGCGCTGATGCCCACCGCCGTGGCGGCGAGCGGGATGGTGTCGTGGCCGTGGGCGATGGCAGTGAACACCTCGAGCTCGACCGCCGCCATCAGGGCGGCGCTCTCCCAGTAGGCCTGCGCCATCCTCTGCAGGCGGGTCGTGTCGAGCCGCGGCCTTTCGGGCGGTTGCCCCTCTGACGCCTTCGTGTCGGATGCTTGCATATCGGCCATCGGTCTTTCCTCCATTGCCCGATCATAGCGCGCAGGCCTAAGCTTGCCCGACTTCCTTCGGCCCCTCTTCGGAGCGCTTCCATGGACATGCACATCGCGCCGGATGTTCCGCTGACCGGCATCGACGTCTATTCGCTGCCGCCGGCCGAGGGCGAGGCTGTACTGCGCCGTCAGCTGGCCGCTGCCTATCGGCTGGTCGATCACTTCGGCTGGACCGAGCTGATCTACGGCCATCTCACCGCGCGCGTGCCGGGCGCGGCGCCGCATTTCCTGATCAATCCGTTCGGCCTCAACTACGACGAGGTGACCGCCTCGAACCTGGTGAAGATCGACCTCGACGGCAACACGATTGGCGAGTCGAAGCATCCGGTGAACTATGCCGGCTTCGTGATCCATTCGGCGATCCACATGGCGCATGCCTCGCGCCACCGGGCGGTGATGCACACCCATACGCGGGCCGGCATGGCGGTGTGCGCGTTGAAGGACGGTCTGCTGCCGATCTCGATGGTGTCGACCGCGTTCCACGGCAAGCTCGCCTATCACGACTACGAAGGGCCGAGCCTCGATCTCGACGAGCGTCGCCGGCTGCTCGCCAATCTCGGCGATCACCAGGCGATGATGCTGCGCAATCACGGGCTGCTCACCACCGGACGCTCGGTGCCGGAGGCCTTTCTGCGGCTCTATCGGCTGGAGCGGGCTTGCCAGATCCAGATCGATGCGGCGGCGGCCGGCGCGCTCAATGTCATGGGCGACAACCTCGCCGGCAAGTCGGGCGCCGACATGGACCGCTTTTCCGAGATGGAGTCGGAGGTCGGCATCGGCGATCTCGAGTTCGCCGCCCTGATCCGCAAGCTCGACAAGGCGGATACCAGCTGGCGGCACTGAGCTGGGCGCTCATGCTCTTCCGGACCGCTGGCGTCCCGCTCGCTCATGAGAAGAGCGGGCGGGACGCCAGCGGTCCGGAAGAGCAGCGCGCTACTTGTAGACGGCACGCAGCGAGCCGCTCGGGGCCTTGATGTCGCTGATGCGCCAGCCGGCCGGCGTCAGGACGAGATCGAGGGTGATGCGCTTGGCCTTGCCGTAGTTGTCGAAGGTTACGATCGCCGTCGCGCTCGGCCCCTCGGTTTTGACCGACAGGGTGAAGTTCTTGACGTCCCATTCCTGGGAGTCGACGAAGGGATCGCCGTCGAGCCGGGGAACCTCGTTGCGCCGCTGGGCGTCGCGCGCCTCGGCGTCCATGAGGCGGGCGAGGTCGGGCGCGAAGAAGCGCTCGAGGTCCCAGTAGTTCTGGCCCTGGTTGGCGCCGGTCAGGTAGGGCGCGTAGAGCTCACGCAGGAACGCTTCGGCCGACGGCGCCTGGCTGTGGACCTGAAGCGGGACGGTGACGCAGAAAGCGGCCAGCAGGATGCGTCTGAGCACGGAACGGGGTCGGGCTTGTGCCGTGATGGAGCGCCTTGGCCGGGCAACCGACGCCGTCGTGGTGGGCTGCGCAATCACGCTGATCGAGGTATCGCCATTCAAGGTGTAAATAGCCGAAAACGCCCGCGGTCACCATCGCTGTCCAAGGGCGCATCGGATGCTATCGGGCACGACATGACGACAGACGGCGCAGGCGGCGGTGCCCGCCCGGATGGCTCGGGAGGGGCGAGAGGGTCGCTCTGCCTCAACATGATCGTGCGCAACGAGATGGCGAACCTGGAGCGCTGCCTTAGCGCCGTGGCACCCCACATCCATTGCTGGGTGATAGGCGACACCGGCTCGAGCGACGGGACCCAGGACTACATTCGGTCCTTCTTCGCCGAACGCGGTATTCCCGGCGAGCTGCACAGCTTCCCGTTCGAGAATTTCGAGCAGGCGCGCAATACCGCGCTCGATCACGCGCGCGACACGACGCTGCCCTATGCCTACCTGCTGCTGGCCGACGCCGACATGGAGCTCATCGTCGACGACCCGGCTTTCGCGCGCCTGCTCACGGCACCCGGCTACCGCCTGATCCAGAAGGCCGAGTCGGGCCTGACCTACTGGAACACCCGCCTGATCCGCCGCGGAATCGGCGCGCGCTATCACGGCGTTACGCACGAGTACGTCGACGTCCCCGGCGGCGTCGAGCCGCTGACCGGCGCCTGGTACAAGGACCACGCCACCGGATCGAACCGGCGCGACAAGCTCGCGCGCGACATCCGCCTGCTCACCGCGGCGCTGGCGCGCGAGCCGGACAACAGTCGATACTGGTTCTACCTCGCCCAGTCGTACCGCGATGCAGGTCAGTTGCAGAAGGCGGCCGAGGCCTATGCCAGGCGCGCCGACGCGGGCGGCTGGGAGGAGGAAGCCTGGTATGCCCGTCTGCAGGAGGCGCGCTGCCTGCTTGCCCTGGGCGACGAGGGCGGCTTCCTGCGGCAGATGCTGCGCGCCTTCAATCAGCGGCCGCAGCGTGCCGAATCGCTGTACGAGCTGGCGCGCTTCTACCGCGAACGCAGCCTGTTCGACGCCAGCGTGCTGTTCTCCGAACCGGGAATGAAGATGCGGCGTCCCGGGGACGACATCCTCTTCCTGGAGGACTTCTTCTATACGGCCGGCCTGAAGGAGGAATTCTCGATCGCGGCGAACTACGCGGGCGATCCCGAGTGCAGGGACAGAGGCTTCGCGACCTGCGACTGGCTGGCGTCGAGCCGGCTGGTGCCGGCGCGGTCGCGAGACCTCGCGCGGTCGAACCTGTTCTTCTATGTTCAATCCGCGTGCGAGGTGATGCCGTCCTTCCGCGCCAAGCGTCTCGCGTTCGCGGCGGCCAAGGGGTTGAGGACCCTGAGCGCATCGATTGCGTCCGAAGGCAGCGACATCGCGTTGCTGCTGCGAACCGGCAACGCCCGGCCGGGCGACGACGGCCTCCATCACGCCGAGGGGCCGGTATTCCTGGTTCGCGACCATTTCGTCGAGTTCGGTGGCGATCTCGAAGGGCGCTCGACGGTGGCGATCGCCTCGGCGGACGGTGCGGGCCTTGCGCGGACGCGCACCTCCGACGACGGCCTGCTGTTCTTCTGGCAAGAGGGCTGGTGGTGCGGTTCGGGGGCAAGGACGGCCGAGGCTGGCTATGACATCGTGCGGATCGTGACCGGCGGAGAGGAGGCGCGGTACGCGGAGCGGCGAGATCTTCACGCGCTGGGCGGGAGGCGCCCTGCCGTCGGCTGGATGCCGGTGGTCGATGATGGGGTGCTGCGCTTCATCGCCGGCTGCGATCCGACACTGATTCTGGACGAGCGTGGTGCCGTCGTCGGGGAGAGCAGTCCACCGGCGATGGCCGAAC
>NZ_JBFWZI010000308.1:0-5587 GCF_050185545.1 Reyranella sp.
CCGACCACGCCTATGTCCTGCAGGTCGGCCGCACGGTCCTTGAAGGTCCGGCGCGCGATCTGGCGACCAACCCTGACGTGCAGCGAATCTATCTCGGTGTCGAATAGCCCTCTGACGCCTAGTGTCGATTCAATGACCTTCAGATATGCAGACATTGGTCGTGGCGAAAACCATGCCATTGAATGACGTCGTCGCCCAAAAGTTGTAGTATTGCGGCATTAGCGGGGGAGATCGCCATGCCGATGACAAATCGTCTGTACGCCGAATTCCTGGGGACTGCCTGGCTGGTGTTGGGAGGATGCGGCAGCGCCGTTCTGGCCGCGGCGTTTCCCCAGCTCGGCATCGGCTTCGTCGGCGTGTCGCTCGCCTTCGGTCTTACCGTGCTGACCATGGTCTATGCCCTGGGCCCGGTCTCGGGCGGGCATTTCAATCCGGCGGTAACGGTCGGCCTGGCGTGCGGCGGACGCTTTCCCTGGGGCGAGGTCGTCCAGTACGTCGTCGCCCAGGTGCTGGGCGGCATCGCCGGCGCGGCAATTCTGTATGTCGTCGCGACCGGCAAGGCGGGCGCCGACATTGGCGGCTTTGCGACCAACGGCTATGGCGATCAGTCACCCGGCAAGTACGGCATGGTGGCGGCGCTGGTCATCGAGATCGTCCTGACGTTCGGCTTCGTGACGGTGATTCTCGGCGCCACCGACGACAAGCGCTCCCATCCCGCCGCTGCCGGCCTGGCGATCGGCCTCTGCCTCACCCTGATCCACCTCGTCAGTATCCCGGTGACCAATACGTCGGTGAACCCCGCGCGCAGCACCGCACCGGCGCTGTTCGTCGGCGGAGCCGCCCTGTCGCAGCTCTGGCTGTTCTGGGTGGCGCCGCTGATCGGCGGCGCGATCGGTGGTCTCGCCTATGGATTGACGGGGCGCCGCGACTGACCAACGGAGACTTCATGACCCTTACCAGATCCCTCCTTGTCGCCGCCCTGACGGTCCTCGTGCCATCGCTCGCCTGGCCGCAGGACATGTCGGTCGAGTTCCGGCTTGCCGCCGCGCCGGGCAACATCTCGGGCTGCATCCGCGCCGATCCGCAGTTCACGCGGGTGCACGCCTTCACGCTGAAGGGTGGCCAGGCCGAGGTCCGCGCGCCCGGCGGCATCGACACGAAGTTGAAGCTCACCAAGCCGAACGTCTACGAGACGGATTACCAACTGGGGCAACTCCATCTGCATGTCGTCACCGACCTGGCGGCGACGCCGCCGTCGCTCACCGTCACCGAGAAGAATCTCGGCTGCAAGTGGATGGGCGTGAAGAAATAGGCTGGCTGTTGCGGCCGCGTCTCCGCCCGCGCGTGCCATGAAGTCGTTCCGCTGGTCCGTACCCTTCAGCATCACGATCCTGGCTCTGATGGCGCTGATCCTGGCGCCGCTCGCTGCTGCCCTGCTGTGGCTCGGCTGGCGCTCGGTGAGCTTCGTCGAGCGGCTGAGCGGCGACCAGCGCGTGACCGTCCTCGAGCAGGCGATCGAGCGCTTCGTGTCGAACGGTCTGCGCGGCGTCGTGTCCGTGGGGCAGACCCTGGCCGAGACGCCGGTCTTCCGGATCGATCGCGGCCCGGAGGCCGACGACGAGCGCCGCCGGCAGCTCGCCGCGTCGCTGACCCATCATCCGCTGGTCGGCGCCGCCTACGTCGCCTTTCGCGACGGACGATTTCTGTATGTGGGGCGGCGGGAAACGTACTGGGATGTGCCGCGCCTGCCGTTCGAGGATCAGAAACCCGATGCGGTGCAGGTGCTCACCATCGAGGGAAGCGGAAGCGAGCGGCGGGAAACCTGGTGGTACCAGGAACCGGACGGATCGCGCACCAAGAAGCGGGTGCAGCCGACCGACTACGACCCGCTGAGCCGGCGCTGGTACATCGATACAATGCGCGCCGGCAAGGCGGTGTTGACGCCGCCCTATCGCTTCGTCCAGTCGGACAGGTTCGGGATCTCGGTCGGAGTGCCGCTTGCCGAGGATGAGGGCGTCATTGGCTTCGACTTCACCCTGCATGCCCTCTCGCAGCTGCTTACCGCCTACAAGATCACGGAGAACGCCGTGATCATGGTGGGAAACAGCCTGAGCAACGTGGTGGTGCAGTCCCAGCCCTGTGCCGCGGGCGTGCAGGGGTGCCTGCCCGGCGATGCCCAGGCGCGGGAGGTCCTGCAGCGCACCATTCGCGAGACGATCGAGGAGGATCGCCGGATCGACCGCGTGATCGACATCGATGGAAATGCCTACCGACTGATCGCGCACCGCATGGCGCCGGGCTTCGGGCAGCAATTCGTCGTGGCGGCGGCGGTGCCGCGCATGGAGCTGTTTGCGGCTTCACGGTCGTTGATCGAGCGGGCGGCGATCGCCGCGGCGATCACCGTCGCTCTCGCCGTCGTCGCGGCCCTCGTCGCGTCGTGGCTGGTGTCGCGCTCGATCGCGCGCATCGCCGCCAAGACCGAGCGGATTCGCAACCTCGACTTCTCTGATCGCCTGCCGGTGCGCAGCCACATCACGGAGGTCGCCCGGCTGTCGGATTCCGTCGAACGCATGCGCCAGGGGCTGGAGGTCTTCGGGCGCTACGTGTCGAAGCACCTCGTACAGCAGGTGATGCGCTCGCCCGAGAGCTCGGGTGTCGGCGGCGTCCGCCGAGAGGTCACCGTGATGTTCACCGATATCGAAAGCTTCTCGCTGTTGAGCGAGACGATGGAGCCGGAGATCCTGACCGGGCGGCTGTCGCGCTACTTCGACGTGCTGGGCACCGCCATTTCCGCCAACAGGGGCATGATCGACAAGTATATCGGCGACAGCATCATGGCGTTCTGGAACGCTCCGGAACCTGATCCCGATCACGTCGCCAACGCCTGTCGGGCAGCCCTGCAGGCCGCGGCGGCAAGCAACCGGCTGTGCGAGAGATGGGCGGCGCGCGGCCGGGCGACCTTCCGCACGCGCTTCGGCCTCCATACCGGCCGGGCGGTCGTGGGAAACGTCGGAGCGAGCGAGCGCATCAACTACACGCTGGTCGGTCCGGTCGCCAACCAGGCGTCACGGCTGGAGGGGCTCAACAAGGTCTACGGCACCGAGATCCTGGCGAGCGGCGAGGTCGTGCAATTGACCGCCGATCGCTTCCTGTGGCGGCACATCGACCGGATCGTCGCTGCCGGCACGACTGAGGCGCACGACATCTACGAGCCACTGGGCGAGGAGGGCGATGCCGTCCGGCATTCCGGGTTCCTGGCGCAATGGCGCTGCAGCCATGCTGCCTACGACGCGGGGCGTTTCGAGGAAGCCTTGGCGGGCTTTCGCGCAATCTCGGCCATGCGACCAGACGATGGGCCAAGCCGCGTCTTCATCGACCGCTGCACGGCCTTCCTGCGCGACGGCATGCCGCCCGGCTGGGACGGCGCCTGGCACTTCGATCGAAAGTAGCGACGCTCAATAGCGAGCCGTCACCCCCAGGGTTACGAAGCGCGTGCTGGTGTCATCGAAGAATGTGCCGACCAGCAGATCGAAGTCGAACGGTTCGCGCGATCGGATGCGGGGCGTGAACCGCAAACCTGCCTGGGTGCCGACCAACCCGCCTTGCGCGCGGCCGAATGCCTCGAGCATCAGGTTGACGCCGCCGCCGACATTGGCCTCGACCTGGGCGCCGTAGAACAGGGCATTGGGGACATCCGATTGCAGGTAGCTCCAGCCCGCGTTGAAGTTGAGCCGCACCCTTTCGTTGAGCTGGTAGGTCACCAACCCGAGGATCTGCGCATAGCCCAGCTCGCCGGTCCGCACATTGACGCCGGCATTGAAGCCGAGGCCAATGCCCAGGCCGGTCTTCTCGACCGACTGGAAATTGATCTTCATGGCGGGACCGAGCAGCGGTCCGGCGATGAACTCGTCCCAGTAGTGCTGGTAGGCCGCACCGATCTCCAGCCAGGGCATCTTCAGGGTGGTGCAGGCCGGCGCCAGGTTGAAGTAGCCGTCCCCCGGAATGAACCGCGTAGCCCAGGTCTCGAGGTGGCACACGCCCGGTGTCTCGACCTCGGCATCGTCGACGATGTGGGGGCCGCCCGCCGCCAAAGCCTCGAAGCCGGGGCAGAGGACGGACAGCACGAGGCAGACGAAAGCGAGTAATCGAAGCAGCGTCACGACGCTACAGTCGACGCGCCGTGTTGCAGGCGTTGGACGAGGCGACTGCCTTTGCCGGCCGAAAGCATCCGTCGTTCACGCCTTCATCAGGGTTCGAACGTGCGTCGATACCGACTCGGCCAGCGCCTCGAGATCGTAGCCACCCTCGAGCATCGACACGAGCCGGCCTTTGGCATGGCGATCGGCGATCGCCAGCAGCTCCTCGGTCAGCCAGGCGAAGTCCTCGGTCTCGACCTCGAGCTGGGCCAGCGGGTCCGCGGCATGGGCGTCGAAGCCTGCCGAGACGATGACGAGGTCGGGCGAGAAGCGGTCGAGCGCCGGCAGGATGCGCTCGCGCCAGGCGGCGCGGAACAGGCGGCCGCCGGAGCCCGGTGACAGCGGTGCGTTGACGACGTTGTTGGCGACACCGGTTTCGCTCGCATGGCCGGTTCCGGGGTAGAGCGGGTACTGGTGCGTCGAGGCGTAGAACAGCGACCGGTCGGGCTCGACGACGGCCTGCGTGCCCTGGCCGTGATGGACATCGAAATCGACGATGGCGACGCGCTCCGCGCCGTAACGCGCCTGGGCATGGCGGGCGCCGATGGCGACATTGTTGAACAGGCAGAATCCGCCCGGGACATCGGGCGAGGCGTGATGGCCCGGCGGGCGGACCGCGGCGAAGGCCGTGCGCACCCGGCCGGACATCACGGCGTCGACGCCGGCGATGGCGGCGCCCGCGGCGTGCAGGACGGCCTCGGCGCTGCCGCCGCTCATGACGGTATCGCCGTCGACATGGACGCGCTCGCCGGGCCCGGGACGGATGCCCAGGATCGCCTCGACGTAGTCCTCGGGATGAACCCGGTCCAGCTCCTCGCGCGTCGCGGCAGGCGCCCGCAGGCGCGGCTGGCGGTCGAAGTCGGGATCGCCCAGGGCGGCCTCGATGGCGCGCAGGCGGTCCGGCCGCTCGGGATGATAGGGCCCGGTATCGTGCTCGAGGAAGGACGGATGGCTGATCAGAAGGGTGGCCATGGCTGCTCTCCCTTTACCTTGAGAGGTCTCGCAAAGCGACGATAAGATGCCCATCTGCCGCTGAAGAGAGATCATATGTTGCGTTCGCTCGTCGTTGCCGCCCTGTCCTTGGGAGCAACCGAGGGGTTTGCCCAGGAAACCAGCTTTCTGCTGATCAATGGCACCAGCTATGCGATCAGCCAGATGTCGATATCGCCCACCGACCTGGGCTTCTGGACCCCCAACGTGCTGCACGGGCCGCCGATCGCAGCGGGTGCGCGGCGGCAGGTGACGTTCAATGCACCGACGACCTACTGCCAGGCCGACATGAGGATCGGGTTCGCCGACGGCGGCGCGCCGGCGGTGTGGGGAGACCTGAACATCTGCACGCTGAGCAAGATCAAGCTGATGTACGACCGCATGAGCGGCGTGACGACGGC
>NZ_JBFWZI010000309.1:0-5576 GCF_050185545.1 Reyranella sp.
ACATGCCCACAGCCGCAACTACCAAAGACAATGATCGCTTGAAGAAGTAAAAAGGGAAGAAAGGAACGGCCTGCTCTTCAACTAACAGCCCCTCTCCGGTGGTCCACACTACGGGGTCCACTTCACCCGCGCAGTTCCGCCTCAGCGGCGCGATTGGTGAGATGGACCAGAGATCCTTGGATGTGGTGTAGGCGGCGTTGCATAAGCACGATCATCTCTCTCAGGTCGGATTGCTTTGCAGGATGAGGCATGCACGTCTCCCAACTCAATTAGGATAGGTCGCATCCTAGCGCAGAAGTTCGCGCTCGTCGCAAACCGCGCCAACTCCAATGGCCATGGGGCCAATCGCATTCGAAGGGCAGACGGCACAGGTCCAACTCGGTGCCGGTAAGGTTTGCGTCTTTTTGCAACAAGACCAACCTGACAACGCCACGAGACGGCCTGACATCGTCGCCTTGGCGCTCTGTAAGCACCTTGGGGTTATGCGAGTGCCATGAGTGCCATAGCTGGTTCGCTGAATGGCCGCTGTCAGTGCCGCGGAGCGAAGATCATGGGGCCGATCGAAGCGGATCAGAACGCCGCAGCCGGCGCCCCGGGGGCCGTCGCCCCAAGCGGCGATCGACGCGGTTCTCGAGATCAATCGGGGTCGGCAGTTCTTCGTTGGGGCAGAGAAAGCGAGTTGAGGAACTCGAACAGGTTGCCGCCGGGGAAGAGATACCCGGGAATACCTGCTGCTTCGGCTGCTTCGACGTCGCTCTCGCGATCGCCGATCATAAATGACCGCGAGGCGTCGACGGTCCAGTCGGCCATCAGCTTCCTGATCATGCCGGGACTGGGCTTGCGCAGGTCGGAGACGCGCCGGTAGCGCTCGATCGTGCCGTCGGGATGGAACGGGCAATACTCGGCGCAATCGATATGTGCGCCATGTCGGCCGAGCTCCTCGCCCATCCATTGGTGCAGGGCGACAACATGTGCCTCCTCGTAGAGGCCGCGGGCAATACCGGCCTGGTTGGTCACCACGAACACAAAGTAGCCGGCGTCGTTGAGCGACCGCACGGCCTTCTGCGCACCGGTCACCCAGCGGACCTGGTCGGTGCGATGGACATAGCCAGTGTCCACGTTCAGCACGCCATCGCGGTCGAGGAAGGCGGCCGGCCGGCGCGTCAGGCTCGGCACGAAGGTCTGGGCGCGCTCGAAATCCTCCGGGATGCCGATGTCAATGAACGGACCCTCGATGATACGCCCGGCGAGCGCGCCGGCGCGCGCCAGATCGGGCAGCACGTCGCGTTCGAGCGAACACGGCGCCGATCCTATCCACGACAAGATTTGCTTGTCCATCAGGTAGACGCCGGCACTGATCAGCTCGCCCGGCGGGCCCGATGGCGCGAAGCGCCGCACCTTGCCGTGCTCGATGGCGACCCGGACGAAGCGCGTGCCGGATATGCCGCTGGCGAGCGCCATGTGGACCAAGCCAGGCGGCGTATTGGGCGTGCGAGGAAGCAGTGACAGCCAGTTGAAATCGAGCAGGGAACCGCCGTTTACCAGGAAGAAGCGGTCATCCAGTCGCTCGGCCGACAGCGCCAGTGCCCCGGCCGTGCCGGCAGGTGAGGGTTCGACCGCCGTCTCGATGCGCATGCCGCGCATCGTGCGGCCGTCGTAGGCCCGCCTGATATCGCCCGCCTTGTAGCCGCACAACAGCAGAGCGCGCTTCACGCCGTGGCGCGCTGCCTCCTCCAGCAGATAGTCGAGAAAGGGCCGTCCGCCGACAGGCAGCATCGGCTTGGCCGTCTGCCGGGTCAGGTCCTTCAGCCGGGTCCCGAGACCACCGACGAGGAATACCGCCTGGTCGACGCTCACGCGACCGCTCCGCTACTGGTAACGTCAGGCTGCGCTTTCACGTCGAGCTGTCTCGGCTGGAGCCTCAGGTTGAGCGACCGTCAGCGGTATACGGGATTTGCCTCCTGATCGTAAGAGCCCTCGTCGCGGCCCGGCCGGCCGTCGATCAGCTTGATGTGCGCCTTGAAGGGGATGAAGCGGTCGGCATCGAGGACCTCGATGGCGTCCAGGACCTCCTGCCAGTAGCACGCCGGGTTAGGGCCGCCGACCGTCTCGCCGGCGTCCGGCACCGGCGCGGGCATCCTGCGGCGCGAATACACTGAAGTCCTGCCAGTGGTCGAAGCAATAGACGATCTCGGTGGGATCGCCGATGCAGAGCGCCGCGCGGATCGCCGCGGTAGATCACGGTGCCGCCCGGGAACTCGAGCACGGCGCCGGTCGTCACGCCCGGCATGTCCTCCGCGTCGAGGCGCACGCTCGCCCAGTGCGGCGAGTCGAGGCACGCCGCCGCCGGATCGCCGACGCCCCATGGCAGTCCGCGAAAGCCGCGCTGGCCAACCGACTCGTCGTCCGTCTCGCGCAAGGCGAGCCGGCCGCGCGCCGGAAAGCTCCAGCCGCCGACGCGCCGTCAGTTGCCGCTGCCCGGCCCGGCACCACACAGGACCAGGATCAGCGCGGACAGGTTCGCTTCAGCCACGATCGGCGCAGCCGCATTCGGTGCGCCGGGCGGCCGGTCGCTCACGGCAGGCCCATCGCTCACGGCAGGATCGCGTCGCCCTCGATCTCGACCTTGGCGTTGGGATCGATCAGGGCCGAGACCTGGACCAGCGTCATCGCCGGAAAGTGGCGGCCGAGCGTTGCACCCCACGCCGCGCCGATCGCGGCGCCGGCAGCGTTGAACTCGGCGATGTCGGTGACGTAGGCGCGCAGCGCCACCAGGTGCGTCGGCTCGCCGCCCGCCGCCTTCAGCACCGTCAGGAGATTCCTGAGCGCCACGCCCCACTGCGCGCCGGCGTCGGTCCCCGCCGGAATGTGCGCCTGGCCGGGCTCGCGGCCGATCTGGCCGGCGATGCGCACGCTCTTCGTGCCGGTGGCCACGACGGCGTGCGAGAAGCCGCGCGGACGCGGCCAGCCCTCGGGCAGGACCGGCGTGTAGGCGATGTCGGATGCGGGCATGGACGGGTTCCTCCGGGGTGATTGGAAGGAGCCTATCATTTCTTTTGGACCGCGGGCGTCCCGCCCGCTCATGAAGATGAAGAAGAAGAGCGGGCGAGACGCCCGCGGTCCAGTACATGAGTCGGCCCCGTTGCCAACCGCCGCCGCCGGTGTGACGTTGCCGCAAACCCCGGAGGAGACATTGCCATGCGCGACCCGCGCGCCCTTTTGGACACCGCCACTCTCGCCGCCGCGCTCGGCGATCCCAAGCTGCGCGTGTTCGACTGCACGACCTGGCTCGAGCCGACGCCCGCCGGCTCGCCCGAGCCCTACCACGCGGTGCCCGGCCGCAAGACGTTCGAGGACGGCCACGTGCCCGGCGCCGATTTCCTCGACCTGCAGGGGGAGTTCTCCGACACCGGCACGCCTCTGCATTTCATGATGCCGCCGGTCGGCCGGCTCGAGGCAGCGTTCGGCCGCCACGGCGTCGGGCCGGGCACGCGCGTGGTGCTCTACAGCATCGGCACGATGATGTGGGCGACGCGCTTCTGGTGGATGCTGCGGTCGCTGGGCTTCGACGACGCGGCGGTGCTCGACGGCGGCTTCGACAAGTGGAAAGCCGAGGGCCGGCCGATCGAGACGGGCGCGCCGCGCGGCTATCCGGCGGCGCGCTTCGTCGCCACGCCTCGTGCCGGGATGTTCGTCGATGCGGCGGCGGTGAAGGCCGCCATCGGCCGACCCGACACCGTGACGGTGAACGCGCTCGGCCCGCAATTCCATCGCGGGCTCGAGCCCAGCCGCTACGGCCGGCCGGGCCGCGTGCCGGGCAGCGTCAACGTGCCGGCCGCCACGCTGGTCGATCCGGCGACCAAGGCCTTCACCACGCTCGGCGACGCGGCGCAGAAATTCGCCGCCCAGGGCGTGACGAAGGACAAGCGCACGATCTGCTACTGCGGCGGCGGCATCTCCGCCACCATCGACCTCTTCCTGCTGCACCAGCTCGGCCACGACGACATCACGCTCTACGACGCCTCGATGGGCGAATGGGCGAAGACGGAATCGCTGCCGATCGAGACCGACTGAGGCAGCCGATGCCCGTCGTTCGGTCGCGCCGTCGCACAGCGGCGCTCGTCTCAGCGCTGGCCGCGCTCGGCCTGGCGTCGGCCGCGCCGCAGGCGCCGGCGCAGGACGTCGTCGACATCACGGCCTGGTTCGCCAGGGCCGCGGCCGAGCGTGGCGTCGGCCTCGCCCGCAAGACGCAACCGGTCGACGCGCGGCCGGCCCGACCGGGCGAGATCGTGGTCACCATGATCAAGGGCCAGGGCAAGGAGACACAAAGTCCGCCCGCCGCCGCCGGCGACTGGGTGGTGCGCAACCGTTGTCCCGAGACCGGCAACGAGGAGATCCTGGTGCGCGCCGCGACCTTCGCCGCTCGCTACGACGGCCCAATCGGGGGGCCGATCGGCGCCGCCGATGCCGAAGGCTGGCTGCCGTATCGCCCGCGCGGCAACCCGATGCGCTTCGTCACGGTGGCGGACGGCGACGGCGCGTTCCGCTTCACCGCGCCGTGGGGCGAGGCGATGATCGCCCGGCCGGGCGACCTGATCGTGCAGAACCCGGACAACGCGAAGGACACCTATCGCGTCGCCCGTGCGGCGTTCGCCTGCACCTACGAGGTGATAAACGAGCCGCGGCGGTGACGCCATGCGCTGGGAGCGCGCCACTTGAGGCGGAGTAACCTCTGCCGTCGATGGCGCTCATGGGATGTGTGATCAGCCAGAAGAGCGCCATCGGAGTGGCGCGCTCCCAGCACATGACCCCTCCTTCGCCGCATGGCGGCGACACCTCCCCGGCGGAGCCGGGGAGGATGAAGCATCACTGCTGCAGCACCCCGAGCGCCTTCAAGCGCGCGATCTCGTCGGCCGAGTAACCGGCCTCGCGCAGCAGCACCTCCGAATGTTGCCCGACGGCCGGGGCGCGGGCCGGGGCGACCTTGGTTTCGCCGTCGAGATGGAACGGGCTCGACACCGTGAGGCCGCCGCCGTCGGCGAAGGGGACCAGGGCGCCGCTGGCGCGCGCCTGGGCGTCGTCGGCCGCTTCGTTGACCGAGGCTACCGGGCCGAAGGTCACGCCGGCGCGCTCGAGAACGACCCGCCACTCCTCGAGGTCGCGCTTGGCGAAGATCGCCTCGAGGATCTCGGTGAGCACCTTGGCGTTGGCGCGCCGCGCCAGCTGCGTCTCGAAGCGCGGATCGGCCGCCAGGTGCTCGGCCTCGATCGCCTTCAGGAAGCCGGCGAGCTGGCGCGCCTCGTTGTGCAGCGCCATCAGGAACCAGCGCCCGTCGCGGCAGCGATAGTGGTTGGCGAGCGCGCTCGGCGTCTCCGTGCGCGGCGGGCGGTGCGCCACATGCTCGCCGAACAGCCGGTTCTGCACGTAGCAGCCGTTGGCCCACAGGCCGTTCTGCAGCAGCGATGTCTGCGCCACGCCGCCCCTGCCCGTGCGCTCGCGCCGGTAGAGCGCCGTCACGATGGCGGCGTAGAGCGCGGTCGCGGTCGGATGGTCGCCCATGCCCGGCATGGAGCGCA
>NZ_JBFWZI010000310.1:0-5553 GCF_050185545.1 Reyranella sp.
AGGCTGCCGACCTTCAGGAGATCGAGCAGCTCCTTGGGCTGGCCGAAGCTCTCGTAGCCGATCTGGATCTTGAACTTTCCGCCGGTACGCTCATCGAGGAACTTGCGCAGCGTCTCGATGTTCTGGGTGGCCGCGCGCGGCTTGCCCCAGGCTGCGAGCTTCCATTTGATTTCCGGTCCGTCGACGATCTTGGTCTGGGCGAACGCAACGCTCGACCACGCAACAAAGCCGGCGGCCATCGCCACCGCGACGGCCATTCCTTTGGAACGACGCATGAATGCCTCCTGAAATTTCCTCCCGAAACACACACCTTGTCTCGATCGGCCATCTTTAGGGCCGATGATGCCAACCATAGCGCGCCAGCGGGCGGCAGGAGAAGGAGAACATGGCGGCTCGCGGACCCCTCGACTAGACTGCCGGGACAGGGAGCCCGTCCGCCGCCATGACCGACCTCCGACGACGCTCTACTCTCGCGGGAATGCTCGGCCTGGCCGCTGCCGGCACCGTTCGCAGCGAGGTTTGGGCCGCCGACTGGCCGGATCGCCCGGTCACCCTGATCGTGCCCTTCCCGGCTGGTGGCGGTTCCGACCTGTTCGCCCGTCCCATCGCCGCCCGGATGGGCGGCGAGCTCGGGCAGACGATCGTAATCGATAATCGCAGCGGGGCCGGCGGGACGACCGGCACGGCGGTCGCCGCTCGCGCCGCGCCCGATGGCTACACGCTGCTGCTGGGCGACACGGGGCTCGTCTACGCGCCGACGATCTATCCCAAGCCGGGCTTCGACTTCGTCCGCGACTTCGCCCCGGTGAGCGCGCTCGCCCGCGTGCCCTACGTGCTGGCGGTGAATCCGGCGCGGCTCGACGTCACCACGCTCGCGGGCTTCATCGCCGCGGCCAAGAAATCTCCCGGTGCGATCGATGTCGGCTCGGCCGGGATGGGAACCCTCACGCATCTGGCGATCGGCCTGTTCGAGGAACGGACCGGCGTCCGGCTCAATCACATTCCCTATCGTGGCGGGGCGCCGATGCTGCAGGATCTGCTGGCCGGACAGATTTCCGCCGCCTTCGTGCTGGCCGGCGCGCTCGCGCCGCACGTCGCGGAGGGCAAGGTGCGCGCGCTCGCCATCGCCAATCGCCGGCGCGAGCCGATCCTCGCGAGTGTTCCCACGATGCAGGAAGCGGGCATCGAGGAGCTGCGCGCCGCCATCTGGTTCGGCCTGTTCGCGCCGACCCGCACGCCCGACCCGATCCTCGACCGCCTGCACGGCGCGGCGCAGAACGCGCTGCGGGACCCTGAGATCCGACGCTTGTGGGCGGAGCAGGGCGCCCGCATCGAGCTCGAGAGCCGGGCCGAGTTCGCCGCCTTCGTCGCCCGTGAAACCGAGCGTTGGAACCGCATCGCCAAGTCCGCCAATGTTCGCCTGGAGTAGCCGATGAAGCTTTCTCGCCGCGCCGCCCTGGGCGGGCTCCTGCTGTCCGCCGCCGCCGCGCCGTCGCGCGCCGACGATTGGCGGCCGTCGCGGTCGATGAGCTGGATCGTGCCGTTCCCTCCCGGTGGCTCGAACGACATCTTCGCCCGCCCCGTGGCCGCCCGGGTCGGCCAATCCCTCGGCCAGGCCGTGGTGGTGGACAACCGGGCTGGGGCCGGCGGCACCTTGGGCGGCATGATCGCGGCGCGCGCGGCGCCCGACGGCTGCACCCTGCTGGTCGGCAACACCGGCCTCACCTTCGCGCGCATCGTCTACGACGAAGGCGGCTTCGACCTCGCGCGCGACTTCGCGCCGGTGAGCCTGCTCGCCAGCGTGCCGGTCGCGCTGGTGGTCAATCCCACGACGGTACCGGTCATGGATCTCGTCTCTTTCCTGGCACTTGCGCGCGCGGCACCGGGCAGAATGACGGTGGGCTCGTCGGGCCTCGGCACGATCCCGCACCTCGCCATCGAGCTGCTCCAGCAGCGCGCCGGCATCAGGCTCACCCACGTGCCCTATCGCGGCGGTGGCCAGGCGCTGCAGGACGTGGTGTCGGGCACGATCGATGCCCTGGTGACGCCGCTCAGCACGGTGGTGTCGTACGTCCAGTCGGGACGATTGCGCGCGCTGGCCGTCGCATCGACCGGTCGTCAGCGCATCCTGCCCGAGGTGCCGACCTTCGCCGAGGCGGGCCTCGCCGATTTCCGGGTGAGCAGCTGGTACGGCCTGTTCGCCCCGAAGGCGACGCCGGTAGTTGCGGTCGACACCCTGCACGCCGCCGTGCAGGCGGCACTCGCGTCCGCCGATGTCGAGCGCATCTGGGCCGAGCAGGGCGCGCGCGTCGACCTGGTCAGCCGGCTGGCCTTCACGGCCTTCGTCGAAAGCGAAACGGAACGCTGGAGCGCGCTTGCCAAGACGATCGGCATTCCGAAGGATTAGACGACACTGCAGGGCTTGCTAGTCGAGGAGGAAGAAGATGAACGCCGATGCGAAAAAGACCGTGCTGCGCATGATCCCCTACGGGATCTACATCCTGACGGCCGACGACGGCAAAGGCAGTGTGGCGGCGGCGACGGTCAACTGGGTGACGCAAAGCGCCTTCGCTCCGCCGCTGGTCGTGGTCGGCGTCAAGACCGACTCGGGCGCCTACCAGACGGTCAAGGCGGCCGGCACGTTCGCGCTCAACATGCTGGGCAAGGACCACAAGGGGCTGGCGTTCGCCTTCTTCAAGCCGGCGGTGCTGGCCGACGGCAAGCTGAGCGGCCAGACCTTTCGCAAGGGCTCGACCGGCGCGCCGATCCTCGATGCCGCGCCGGGCGCCGTCGAATGCCGCGTCACCTCGATCGTCGAGCAGGGCGATCATCATGTCGTGGTCGGCGAAGTGGTCGAAGCCCATCTGCACAAGCCACCAACCGGCCGCGCCGACGCCGCCATCCTCGAGATGAGGGACCTCGGCGACAACGTTTTTTATGGCGGGTGATCTTCTTCCGGACCGCGGGCGTCTCGCCCGCTCACGATCATGAGCGGGCGAGAAGCCCGCGGTCCGGAAGACCAAGACACATAGCAGGGAGTCCGCCACTCCGATGGCGCTCATGGGATGTGTCGTCACCAACAAGAGCGCCATCGGAGTGGCGCGCTCCCGGCCATGACCCCTCCGTCCGCGAAGACGCGGGCACCTCCCCAGCGAAGCTGGGGAGGCGAACAAGGTCACGTCTCCGCGCCGCCGTTGACCTGGATCATCTGGCCGTTGATGTAGGCGCCGGCGTCGGAAGCGAGCAGGCGGGCGGCGGCGGCGACCTCGACCGGCGTGCCCATGCGGCCGACCGGCACGCGCGCGACAGTCTGCTGGCGCTGCGCCGAGGAGTACTCTTTCTGGTTGGCGTCGTCGGCGGCGATCGGGCCGGGCGAGATGGCGTTGACGGTGATGCCCTTGGCGCCGAACTCCTTGGCCAGCGACTTGGTAAGGCCCCACACGCCATGCTTGGCGACCGAGACCGAGGCGCGCCCGCCGTGGCCCGCCATGGCGTTCATGCCGGTGAAGTTGATGACGCGGCCCCAGCCTTTCGCGAGCATGCCGGGCAGGCAGGCGCGCGCCAACCAGACTGCGGCGTCGAGATCGACCGACATGACGCGCCGCCATTCATCGTCGGTCGCCTCGAGGAATGGCTTGCCCGGCCGCACTGCGGCGTTGTTGATCAGCACGTCGATCGCGCCGAACTCGGCGATTGCCGCGTCGGCAATTCGCTTGCAGTCCTCCGGCTTGCCGACGTCGCCCATGACGACCAGCGTGCGCCCCCCAAGCTTCGCGGCCTCGGCCGCCACCTTCTCGGCGGCGGCGCGGTCGCTCGAGCCGTTGATGGCGAGGTCGAAGCCGTCCTCGGCCAGACCGAGCGCGCAGGCGCGGCCGATGTTGCGGCCGGCGCCGGTAATCAGCGCCGCTCGTCTCGCGCGGGCCATCAGATGACCCCGCCGGCCTTGAGAGAGTCGATCGCCTTGCGGTCGTAGCCCAGGCTCGCCAGCACCTCCTCGGTATGCTCGCCGAGCTCGGGCGTCGGCCGCAGCTCGGCCGGTTGCGGATTGTCGGACATGTTGATCGGCTGACCGACCACCTTGATATCGCCGAGCTTCGGATGCTTGACCGGGCGGGCGATGCCGAGATGCTTGACCTGCGGCTCGGCGAAGGTCTGGTCGATCGAGTTGATCGGCCCGCACGGCACGCCGGCCTTGTTGAGCGCGGCGATCCAGTGCGCGCTGGTGTTGGTGCGCGTGATGTTGGCGAGGCGCTCGTTCACAGCCTTGCGGTTCTGCGAGCGCAGCGCCGGCGTCAGATGCTCGGGATGGTCGACCAGCTCAGGCGCGCCGAGCGCCTGTGCACAGCGCTTCCAAAGGTTCTGGCCCGAAGCGGCGATGTTGATGTGGCCGTCGCTGGTCGGGAACACGCCGGTCGGAATGCCGGTCGGATGGTCGTTGCCGGCCTGCTTCGGCACCTCGCCCTTGATCAGCCAGCGCGAGGCCTGGAAGTCGAGCATGAAGATCTGCGCCTCGATCAGCGAGGTGTGCACCCACTGGCCCTTGCCGGTGCGCTCGCGGTTGTAGAGCGCTAGGATGATCGCCTGGGCAAGCAGCAGCCCGGAGGTCAGGTCGGCGATCGGGATGCCGACGCGCATCGGTCCGCGACCCGGCTCGCCCGTGATCGACATCAGCCCACCCATGCCCTGGGCGATCTGGTCGACGCCCGGACGCGCGGCGTCGGGCCCGCTCTGGCCGAAGCCCGCGATCGAGCCGTAGACGATGCGCGGGTTCACCTTGGCAACCGTGTCATAGTCGACCTTGAGGCGATGCTTCACGTCGGAGCGGTAGTTCTCGACGATGACGTCGGCCTTCTCGGCGAGCTTCATGAAGATCGCGTGACCCTCGGGGCTTTTGAGGTTGAGCGTCATCGCCTTCTTGTTGCGATGCAGGTTCTGGAAGTCGAATCCGTGACGCGAGCTGCCGGTGGCATCGGCGCCTTCGCTGGCCGGCGCTTCGATCTTGATGACATGGGCGCCCCAGTCGGCGAGCTGGCGCACCGCGGTCGGGCCGGCGCGGTGCGCCGTGAGGTCGAGCACGGAGATGTGGGACAATGGCAGGTTGGTCATGGTGTTTCCTCTGGTGTGCGGGATCATGTTTTCATGTTCCTCCCCCGTCATACTCCCGTCATACGGGGGGAAGGTGCCCCGTCATACGGGGCGGAGGGGGCAAGCCTCAGACGAGATCCAGGAGATTCTGACGTCGGGACTTCATGAATCTCGCGTGAGGCTTTCCCCCTCCGCCCCCTTCGGGGGCACCTCCCCCGTATGACGGGGGAGGACAATGAGATCATCGTCCCTGGAAGACGGGCTTTCTTTTTTCCATGAAGGCGCGGCGGCCTTCCTTGTAGTCCTCGCTGTCGAAGCAGGCCTGGGCGAGCTTCGCGAGCCGCGCATGGTCCTGTTGCGATTCAGGCTTGGCGATCTCGCGCGCCGCGGCCTTGGCGAGGCCGATGGTGAGGGGCGCGTTCTGGGCGATCGCCGAGGTGATGCCGTCGACCATCGCATCGAGATCGT
>NZ_JBFWZI010000311.1:0-5545 GCF_050185545.1 Reyranella sp.
TTGATAGTCGCCTGGCTGCTGAGCATTGACGCCAGCGGTCTCGCGAGCGGCTTCTGGCAGGCGCGTGGCCTGCTCATCCCCTTCACGGGAATTCTTGCCGTCGGCTTTCTTTCTCTCGCCATCCTGCTCGCCGCGCGCCCGGTACAGGTCGAGTCTCTGTTGGGAGGCCTCGACAAGTACTATCGTCTCCACAAGTGGCTGGGCGTGGCTGCCGCCATGACGGCCATCATCCACTGGCTGCTGGAAACCGCGCCGCGTACGCTCGCACGTCAAGGCTGGATCGATCGCCCCTTTCGTACTCCTGGCGGCGCGCGCCCTGAGACATTCCCGAGCCTCCGCGAGCCCGCTGCCGAAGTGGGAGAATGGGCGTTCTACCTCCTCCTGATCCTCGTCGCGCTGGCGCTGTGGCGGCGCTTTCCTTATCACCTTTTCCAGAAGACCCATCGGCTGATGGCGCCTCTCTTCCTGGCGCTTGTCTTCCACTCGGTTGTGCTGATGCGGTCGGACCAGTGGCTCGCACCGATCGGCATGGTAATGGTTGTGCTGTTGCCGGCAGCCGCGACGGCGGCGGGCTTTTCCTTGTTCCGGCGAATCGGCCATTCCAGACGTGCAACGGGCGAGGTCATCGACTTCCATCTCCACCCGGGCAGTGCCGTACTGGATGTCAGGGTGCGTCTGGCAACGGCGTGGCCCGGTCACCTGGCAGGCCAGTTCGCCTTCCTCGACTTCGAGGATGCCGAAGGAGCGCATCCGTTCACGATTTCATCGGCTTGGACGGGGGATGGAGTCCTGGCCTTCAGCATCAAGGGCCTGGGAGACTACACGCGCACGCTGCCAAGGCAGATGCGAGTGGGTGCGGCGGTGACGGTCGAAGGCCCTTATGGCCGCTTCAGCTTCGGCAGCACCGGGCGTCCACAGGTATGGATCGCCGGCGGTGTCGGAATCACTCCGTTCGTTGCTGGCCTGCAGGCGCCGACCGAGCGGTCTGATTCGCCGACTATCGATCTCGTATACTCAACACGGGGACCCGATGACACGTTCATCGCCGAGATCCGCCAGCTTGCAGCCCGGGCAGGCGCACGTCTGCACTTGATCGACACAACCCGTGAAGGGCTGCTCTCGTTGGATCGCCTGGCCTCACTGGTTCCACGATGGCGCGATTCGGAAGTCTGGTTCTGTGGACCACAAGGTTTCGGCCGCTCGCTACGCGCAGCCATGCTTGCCGGCGGACTTCCTGCCGAACGCTTCCATCAGGAGCTGTTCGAGATGAGGTGATAGAGTGTGGCCGTTGGTCCCACTACAACACGTTCGCGGCAACGTGCCGGTACCGGTCGAGGATGTGCTCATGGAACCGCCGGGACTGATGGTTCAATTGGCAGTGCCGGAAACGACCTGCCATTGGCGATGGCAAACAGCACGCGAATTGCGATCCGATTGACGGTACCCCTATTCGGGTTGCCCCGGCGCCGCCTGTTCGAGGCGGCCGTCGCGCAGGTGGAAGATGCGGTCGAAGCGATCGAAGATCTTCTCGTCATGCGTGACGGCGATGATGGCGGCTTCCTGCTCGACAGCGAGCTTGCGCAACAGATCCATGACGATGCCGGCACGCTTCGAATCGAGCGCGGCGGTCGGCTCGTCGGCCAGGATGATGCGCGGCCGATTTGCGAGCGCCCGCGCGATGGCGACGCGCTGCGCCTCGCCGCCCGAGAGCTTTGCGGGAAAAGCGCTCTTGCGATGGCCAACCTCGAGATAGTCGAGCAGTTCGACGGCCCGCCGGCGCGCCGCTCCGCCACTCGCGCCGGCGAGACTCAGCACGACGGCCACGTTGTCGGTGGCATCTAGAAAAGGCAGAAGGTTGTGGAACTGGAAAATGAAGCCAATCTTGTCGAGCCTCAATCTTCGCAGGTCCGAACGAAGCCACTTGCCGTCATACACGACATCGCCGTCGAGCTGAATCAAACCGCTCGACGGTTCGAGAATACAGCCGATGGCATTGAGCAAGGTCGTCTTGCCCGAACCCGATGGTCCGAGAAGCGCCACCACTTGACGGGGAAAGACCTCCAGCGAAACTTCCCTTAACGCGTCGACGCGCGTCTCGCCCTCGCCGAAATGCTTCGAGACGTTGCGCAGCCTGACCAGCGGCTGATGCGACTCGGTCTTGGCCATGGTCAGCCCCCGAGCGCGGTGGCGGGATCGACGCGCAACGCCGCGCGCACGCCCAGTCCGCTCGAGAGGAGACAGACCAGGAAAACGATGGCCGCCAGCACGAGTACGTTGTCCGGTTCGAGCACGACGCGCCGGGGAAAGTAGTCCTTGACGTTCAGGATCAGCGTTGCGCCGATCGTGAAGCCGATCAGGCCGAGCGCCAGCGCCTGCTGCACGATCATTCCGATGATCGTGCGATCGGGCGCACCGATGAGCTTCAAGGTGGCGATCTGCTTGAGCTTTTCCATGGTCATCGTATAGATGATCAGCGCGATGATCACGGCCGAGACGACAAGCAGCAGCGAGGTAAAAAGGCCGATCTGACGCCGCGCCCGGTCGACGAGAGACTGGGTCAGGATGCCCTCCTGTCCCTCCTGCGTGATCGCGGCAAGATGCTTCCAGCGCCGGACCACCTCCGCGACGTTGTCAGGAGTAGCGTTCGGCAGCAGCCGTGCCACCACCACGTTGACGGTGTCCAGGCTGGTCCGCGCCGTGCCTCGCGCGAGCTGCTGTCGTGCAGCGGGCGGCGCCAGATCGAACTGCAGCTTCTGCGCATCCAGCAGCGAGATGTAAACGGCGGGATCGCCGCCCGAGTTTACCTGCTGCTCGGTCAGTCCGACGACCGTGAATAGCTCGCGCCCGAGGCGAACTCGGTCGCCGAGCGTCAGTCCCGCGGTGCGGTCGGCCACGAGCTCGTAATGGCTGCGCGCAAGGCCGCGCCCGGCGACGAGGCGCGGCGGCCCGCCGAGCCTGCCCGGCTCATAGCCGATGACGTACAGGCGCAGCTTCCTGGCCATGTGCTCGGTTTCGACGGTCTGGTAGGTAATGCTGCCGGCCTGGGCGACGCCGCCCACTCGGGCGATCGCTTCCCGCGTATCGCCCGGGATGCGGGATGCTTCGGCGAACGGCCCCCGGGTGCCGGCTTCGACGACCCACAGGTCGACCGCCGGGGCGCGCGCGATGGTAAGCGCCTCGATGACCAGGCCGCGGTAGATTCCGATCATCGCCAGCACCACGCCGAGCAGCAGGCCGAGGCCCGCGCAGGTCAGCAGAAAGCGGCCGAGACTGTGGCGGACGTCGCGGTAGGCGAGGTTCATTTGCCGGTCTCCGCGACGACGCGGGCCGCACGGCCTTCGCGAAAGCCGGCGCCAGGCGCGGCGACGATCTGGGCCTGGTCGGGCAGGCCGCCCACGACCTCGAGTCGCGCATCCTCGGTGCGGTATCGGAAGGTGAGGGCGCGACGTGCCAGCTGCCCGTTCTCGACCATCCAGACCGTGCCGGTCGTCCCGTCGAAGCCTTGGACGGCGGCCTCCGGCACGAGCAGCGCCCGATCGAGATGGGCCACGGTGATCAGCACCTCGGCCTGCTCGCCGAGATGGAACTGCGGCGGACACTGTCCGCATTTGACGTAGACGCGCCGCTCCTCGTTGACGCGATCGCTTTCGATGCCGATGCGGACCACCTTTGCCTCGAAACGCTGCTGCGGCAGCGAGCGCAGGCGCACGATCGCCGCCTGACCTTCCACGATGGGCCCGGCGCGCGATTCATCGATGTAGGCGAGTCCCCACACGGTCTCGGGGGCGACCAGGGTGAAGATGGAATCGCCCGCCCTGATGACGGTGCCAAGCTCCTTGTGCCGCTCCACGACCATGGCGTCGAAGGGAGCGGTCAACACATATTGCGCGAGGAGTGCCTCCTCCACCTGGAGCTGGGCGCGCGCGTCCGCCAGGAAGGCATTGGCGACCTCGGCCTCTGCGAGCGCCACCGTGAGGTCTGCCTTGGCGACACCTTCGTCGCGCTGCGTCTCTTCCGCGGTTTGTTCCGAGACGACCTTGCGGTCGGCAAGCTGCTGCACGCGCCGATTGGTGGCCTGCTTCTGGGCGAACACGGCCCGCGCCTTGGCGATGTTGGCTTCCACCTTCACAAGACCCGCCTCGGCACTGAGCACGATGGCCTTCGCGCGGACGACCTTGGCCTCCTGTGCGGCGGCGTGAAGCCGTGCGAGGACGTCGCCCTTCTTCACGACGTCGCCGTGATCGGCCCGCAATTCGAGGATCGTCGCGCCGATCTCGAAGCCGATCTTCGAGACGATTCGCGCTTCAACCGTGCCGAGACCGAAGACTCGCACAGGCACATTCTGCTCGGGGACGACGACGGTGACGAAGACGGGACGCATCTGGAAAAACAGGGTAACGGCAGCCCCGATTGCTGCGAGGGCAATGGCCATGAAAAGGTAGGTCAGCAAACGCTTGTTCACCCGCGCCTCCTTTTTTGCGCCGACGTCGCCGGCTCGCGGGCGAACCCGCGGATCTGGAGGTCCAGCAGGCGGCGTCCTTCCCCAACCAGGCCGAAGGCCCGGCCGCTCAGGGACCATCGCAGGGCCAGCCCCTGGATCAGGCCGATCACCAGGAAGGCAGCATCGTCAGGATCGAGATCATCGTGAAACACGCTCGCATCACGGGCTTCGGCGATCGCTCGAGCGACCAGGCCGTGAAAGCGCCGCATGAGCGCGAACAGGGCCTTGCGGAGCGCCACGTTTCTCGAATGCAGTTCTCGCGAGAACAGGATGGCCGGGATCGCCGGCGTGGACTGGATCAGGCACAATTGCGTGGCCACGAGAGAGCGCAACCGATGCTCCGGCGCTCCGCTCCGTCCGGCCGAGTCGGCCCAGCCCGCTTCCATTGTCTTGCCGATGTAGTCGGCGACGGCGTCCCACAGGTCCTGCTTCGTCGCGAAATGTCGGAAGACCGCAGGCTGCGTGAGACCGACCTCCCGGGCAACCGTCTCGGTCGTGAGGCGATCGGGGCCCACCTCGCCGGCCAGTCGAAGGGTGGCCTGTAGGATTTCCAGCCGTCGGGCCTCAGCGGATTTCCGAATGCGCATGGCATCCTTAATTAGTTAGTGATAACTAACTAAGAACGCGCGAAGCGTGCGTCAAGGGCGAATGCGCTGCGGCCCAAGCTTACGGTCGCGGCACTTTCCCATCTCGCTCCTCGCTGGCTGATGCCAATAGCAAGGCGGCGCCCACGATCGTTGATTCAGATCAAGGCCGCCTTGGCGCGATGCCGTCAGAAAGAAAGTTTCAAGCAGAAAGGAGACAGCCATGCTCGTCTCTGTAAGGCGCTTTGTCGGCAGCGCCCTGCTGCCGGCCTCGATCTCCGTGGCCATAAGCGTCGCCCAGGCTCAGCAGCCGCCGGCCGGAAAGACGGGCCAGGGCATGATGCGGCAAGGCATGATGGACCAATGCCACCAGGGTCAGGGCATGATGGCAATGGGTCCCATGGGAATGATGCATGGTCCCGCTCTCGACAGTCGCCTCGACCACATAAGGGCGCAGCTT
>NZ_JBFWZI010000312.1:0-5540 GCF_050185545.1 Reyranella sp.
CTGCTGCTCTCCACCTCGCCTCGCGACGACGCAGTTGCAGTCGGTTACAGGCCGGAGTGGGCTTGCCTGGAAGGGACTTCCACCCTCCAAGCCAGACACACTCGCGGTCGCACGAGCGCGCCACTCCTGTGGCGCTCATGGGCTGTATGATCAACGAGAAGAGCGCCACTGGAGTGGCGCGCTCCCGGCGATGAGTCATGATCCCTCCGTCCGCGATGACGCTTCGGCTTCGCTCAGCGCAGGCGCGAACACTTCCCCAGCGAGCTGGGGAGAAGATGATCAGCTCACATCGCGTGGCCACGAGAACGAAATCTCGCCAGGGCGCCCGGGCAGCGCGAGGGACGTGCGGGCGCTCGGCGCCTCGGCAATGACCTTGCCCGCGCGAATGACCTTCAGCCGGGTCGCGCGCAGACGGATCGCCTCGACCGGGTCGCTTGCGTCCAGCAGGACCATGTCGGCCTTGCAGCCCACGTCCAGACCGTAGCCATCGAGATGGAGCAGCCGCGCGGCACTCCCGGTCACCGCCGCGAAGCAGGCCGACATGGCGTCGAGGCTGGTCATCTGCGCCACGTGGACCGCCATATGTGCGACATCGAGCATGTCACCGCTGCCGAGGCCGTACCACGGGTCCATCGTACTGTCCTGGCCGAGCGCCACGGTGAGCCCGGCGGCCATCAGCTCGGGCACCCGGGTCATGCCGCGCCGCTTGGGATAGGTGTCGTGGCGACCCTGCAGCACCATGTTGGCGAACGGGTTGGCGATGACTCCGAGATCGGCTTCGGCCATCAGCGGCACGAGCTTCGAGACATAGTAGTTGTCCATGCTGTGCATCGACGTGAGATGGGAGCCCACGACGCGTCCGTGCAGGCCGAGGCGCACGGTCTCGGCCGCCAGGGTCTCGACATGGCGTGACATCGGATCGTCGGTCTCGTCGCAATGCATGTCGACGAGCAGCCCCTGCTCGGCCGCGATCTCGCACAGGGCGCGTACCGACGCCCGGCCATCCTCCATCGTGCGCTCGAAATGCGGGATGCCGCCGACCACGTCGACACCGCGCCGCAGCGCCTCCTTCAAGAGCTCCAAGGCGCCCGGCGAGCGATACAGGCCATCCTGCGGGAAGGCGACGAGCTGAAGATCGATGTAGGGCGCCACCTTCTTCCTGACCTCGAGCAGCGCATCGACCGCCAGCAGGCGCGGATCGCAGATGTCGACGTGGCTGCGGATGGCCAGCAGGCCGCGCGCCACCGCCCAATCGCAGTAGGCCAGCGCCCGGTCGACGATCGCCTGCCCGGTCAGGCTCGGCTTGAGCTCGCCCCACAGGGCAATCCCTTCCAGCAGCGTGCCGGAGCGGTTGCGCCGGGGCAGGCCGACCGACAGGGTCGCGTCCATGTGGAAATGGGAATCGACGAAGGGCGGCGTCAGCAGCCGGCCGTTTGCGTCGATCGACTGGCCCGCCGTCGCCTGCAGATTCGGTTCAAGGGCCGCGATGCGCCCCGCCTGCACACCGACATCGATGCCACGCCGGCCGTCCGGCAGGGTGGCGTTCCGCACGATCAGGTCGAGCATGGCGCGTGTCGTCTCCCGTTCATCGCCTCACCCCTCGTCCGCAGCAAGACGGAGGCCAGACCCCGGCAAGGAGATTGCATGGCCATCCGCAGCGGACAGGAGATGGCTACCATGCCCTTGGCCGGATTGAAGCGAATAACCGACGTCGCCCTGTTCGTCGCCGACCTGCCGCGTGCGATCGCCTTCTATCGCGACAAGCTCGATCTTGAGCTGAAGCGGCTCGATACCGGGTTCGCCGAGTTCTGGATGGACGGCACGATCCTGGCGCTGTGGGAGGAGCCGGACGTGCGGCGCGCCCTCGCCTTCGACGACGTGCCTCGCCGCGGGCCGCACGCCATGCTCGCCGTTCGACTCGACTCGCCGGAAGCGGTGGATGACCTCCATGCGCGGCTCGTCGCGCGCGGCGTCGTCTTCCGGGCGCCGCCGCGGACCTATCCCTGGCAAGCCCACGCCGCCTACTTCAGCGACCCCGACGACAATCTCTGGGAGCTGTACTGCTGGGTTGGGCCACCGCGAACCGTCTGATTGGCCATGCTTCGTTGAAGAGAATAGCCACAGATGAACACAAATGAACACGGATGCCCGATGCAACTGCACATCTGATTGCAGTCGGTCGTAAGCATAGTAAGTGGCATGGCGCTTGCAGCGCGCCAGCAGGCCCGCCGTCAACCGGAGCGTCGCCGTGCCCAACCCAGAGAAGATCATCATCCGCGGCGGTCGGCTGGTCGATGCGGACCGACACACCGCCCAGCCTGCGGACATCCTGGTCGTCGGCGACAGCATTGCCGAGGTCGGACCACCCGGCATGCCCTCGCCGTCCGACGCACGCCCGCTCGATGCGGCGGCGCGGCTGCTCCATCCCGGCCTGATCAACGCGCATACCCATGGCATGGGCAATCTCAGCAAGGGCACGGCGGATCGCTGGTCGCTCGAGCTGCTGTGGGTCGGCGCGGCCGGCTTCATGGCCAACCAGAGTCTCGAGCACAAGTACCTCAACACCTATCTCGGCGCCGTGGAGATGCTCCTCAAGGGGTGCACGGCCGCCTACGACCTGACGTTCGGGTACCCGACGGCCTCGGTCGAGGAAATCAGCGCCATCGGCCAGGCCTACGTCGATGCCGGCATGCGCGCGGTGGTGGCGCCGATGCTGGCCGATCTCTCCTTCTACCAGGCGATCCCCGGTTTGCTCGACTCCCTGCCCGACCGGCTGCGCCGCGAGGTCGCCGCCTACGACGAGGCGCCATACGAGAGCACGCTCCGGATGATGCGGGAGTCCCTGCACGGCTGGAAGCACGACCGCGAGCAGGTCCGACTGGGTGTCGCCCCGATCATTCCGCTTCACTGCAGCGACGCCCTGATCGCAGGCTCGGCGCGGCTGGCGCGCGACTATGGCGTCGTGCTGCACAGTCACGTGGCCGAATCGAAGGTGCAGGCGGTCTCGGCCTTCAAGCGCTACGGCACGACCTTGACCGCCCATGTCGATGGGCTGGGGCTGTTGGGGCCCGACTTCACGGTGGCCCACGGCGTCTGGCTCGACGACGACGACATGCGACGGCTGGCCGACCACGGCTGCTCGGTCGCCCACAATCCGACGAGCAACATGCGGCTGGGATCGGGGATCGCCAACACCCGGCGCCTGCTCGAGCTCGGCGTCAATCTCGGCATCGGAACCGATTCGGCCAACTGCTCCGACAATCTGAACATGTACGAGGCAATGCACTGCGCCTCGATGGTCTCCAACGTGCAGGGACCGGACTACACGAGATGGCTGCGCTCCGAGGAAGTGCTGAACGCCGCCACCATCGGCAGCGCCCGGGCGCTGGGCTTCGACAGGATTGGCAAGATCGCGCCGGGCTACAAGGCCGACATCGTCTTCCTCGACCTCGAGAAAGTGAACTGGATCCCGATCAACGACCCGACCAACCAGCTGGTCCTGGTCGAGGACGGCACCAGCGTCGATGCGGTGATGGTCGGCGGCCGCATGGTTGTCGAGCACGGACGCAAGGTCGGCTGCGACATGACCAGGCTGGCGCGCGATTGCGAGGCGGCCCGCGCGCAGCTGGCCAGGTTGAACGAAGGGGCGAAAGCGCTCGGCGCCCAGCTCGAAGGCCTGGTCGGCAGCTTCTGCGTCGGGCTCTCCAACGCGCCCTATCACATCCATCGCTACGGCCACGCCCACTGATCCGCCGCCACCCGTGGCATGGAAGTTGCGTCGTGTTTCGGCATCCGAACGGCACCTTGCGAGGCAGCGGCAGGCCGCGATCAGCGATCGAGGAGGCGGACATGACGACAAGAAAGCGGAGCGTCACTCCAACCACGTCATCGGGCTCGAGGGCGACACGACGGCGGTTCCTCGGCGCTGCGACAGCCGCAGGCGTCGCCTCGTGGAGCGGGCTGACGGTCTTCAGCCGCTCCGCGCATGCCGCCGGCCGAATGCGGGTGCTGTGCTGGCCGGGCTACGAGGAGAAGCCGGTCATCGAGGAGTTCGAGAAGAAGAACGATTGCAAGGTCGAGTTCAAGACCTACATCGGCGGCGAGCAGATGCTGCAGTTCTTCGCGCAATCGCCGAAGGGCACGTTCGACGCGATCATCAGCGATGCCGAGTATGTCCAGAAGCTGACCGCCCAGAAGGCGCTCGATCCGCTGAAGCCGGCCGACTTTCCCAATCTCGCCGACTACCATCCGAAGTATCGCGACTTCCCGCCGCTGCGCGCGCCGGATGGCAAGATCTGGGCGGTGCCGACGCGCTTCAGCTTCTACGGCCTGTCGTACAACACCAAGCACATGAGCGAGGACGACGCGAAGACCTGGAACTCGCTGTTCCTGCCCAAGTACAAGGGCAAGGTCGCGCTGTTCGACTGGTATCTGCCGAACATGAGCAACGCCAGCCTGGCGGTGAAGCCAAACAACCAGACGCCCTACGATATCTCCGACGCCGAGCTCGCCAAGGTGAAGGAGTGGCTGTTCAAGCTGCGGCCCCAGATCAGCGTGTTCAGCGAGCAGAATCAGGGGCTGGTCAACGCGCTGATCAACGAGGATGCCTGGGTGACGCCGACCGGCGACATGGAGATCACCCTGATCGGCGCGGGCCACAAGAATTTCGCCTCGACCGTGCCCGACGAGGGCAGCATCCGCTGGAGCGAAGCCGCCGCGCTCTGCGCCGACAGCAGGAACAAGGAGCTGGCGTTCAAGTGGATCGAGTACATGAGCGGCGCGCGCGTGCAATCCGATCTCGTCTACACCAAGGGCTTCAAGGCGCGCGCGCCCAACATGAAGGTCACCAAGTTCTGGAACGAGGAGCAGACGAAGCTGATGAGCTACGTTCCCGACCCGAAGAACCCCGGCAAGATGCTGGTCGAGACGCTGATCGACAAGAGCGTGCCGCGCGGCCTGCCGGTCAAGCAGCCGGACAAAGCGTGGATCGCGATCTACAACGAATTCAAGACCAGCAAGGGCTGACGGCAGCGTGCCGGCAGGTGACTCCACAGGCGTTTATCTTGGTCGAAGGCCCAGCACAATCCTCATCCTGAGGAGGCCGCGCAGCGGCCGTCTCGAAGGATGGGCTGCACAGAAGATCGCTGGACGAGCGGTGTCGCAATATCCCATCTGTTGTCGACCCTTCGAGACGCGGCCCTCCGGGCCGCTCCTCAGAGCCTGTGACTTTTTCGATCGCTGTTCTCTGACAGCCGATCAGCCCGTAGCGGCGAATTTTTCTGTCGTCCTGAGCGCAGCGAAGGACCTCATCGCCGCTTGGCACGAGCATACCTTGAAACTTCTGGTGACGAGATCCTTCGCTGCGCTCAGGATGACAAGAGAGGCGCACCTTCGTCCAATAAAGTCACAGGCTCTCAGGGTGAGGTTCCTTTGTAAGTCAGCACCTATGACGGGTGCTTCTCGGCATCCACCGCCGTGCCCAGTGCCGATATCCGCATGAATGCGGTCCCCGACAGGTCCTCGCCGCAGGTCGATCTCGA
>NZ_JBFWZI010000313.1:0-5527 GCF_050185545.1 Reyranella sp.
CGCGCCGCCGCGGCGCAAGCCGACACCGAACGCAGCGGCGGCTTCACGCGCGGTCCCCTCCATGGGATCCCCGTTGCGCTGAAGGACATCTACGAGACCGAGGGCGTACGCACCACCGGCCATTCGCATCTGCTCGCCGACTACGTGCCGACGGTCGACGCCGAGACGGTGCGTCGCCTCAAGGCGGGTGGCGCGGTGATCCTGGGCAAGCTCGCGACGCACGAGTTCGCCAACGGCGCGATGACGCCCGACCAGCCGTTCCCGGCGGCACGCAACCCGTGGAACCTCGACTACCAGCCCGGCGGCTCGTCGAGCGGCTCGGGCGCCGCGGTGGCCGCGGCGCTGTGCATGGGCGCGATGGGTTCCGACACCGGCGGCTCGATCCGCAATCCCGCCGGCTTCTGCGGCACCGCCGGCCTCAAGCCGACCTACGGCCTGGTGAGCCGCTGCGGCATCTATCCGCTGTCGTTCAGCCTCGACACCGCCGGCCCGCTGACCTGGACGGTCGAGGACAGCGCCCTGATGCTCGACGTGCTGGCCGGCCACGATCCCAATGATCAGGCCTCGGCCAAGGCGCCCAGGATCGACTACGGCGGGTCGGTGCAGCGGTCGATCAAGGGCATGCGCATCGCGCTGGCGCGGCACTGGTACGACGGCGTCACGCCGGACATGGACAAGGGCATCGACGAGGCGGCGCGCGTGCTGCGCGAGCTCGGCGCCATCGTCGAGGAGGTCGTCTTCCCCGACATCTGGGACTATCACATCTGCGGCCGTGTCATCATCACCGTCGAGGCGCACGCCATCCATCGTCGCGAGGTGATCGAGACGCCGCACAAGTTCGGCTACACGACGCGGCGGCGCTTCCAGCTCGGCGCCTTCCTCAGCGCGGAGCAGTACCTCTCGGCGCTGCGCTTCCGCCGCCAGCTGCAGCTCGACACGCGCGCGGCGATGCGCGGCTACGACCTGGTGATGACCGCCAACCACTGGGGCGCGCCGGAGACCTTCAAGGAGCCGCAGCCGATCTTCCACTTCCTCGGCAAGCCCTCGCTCACCATGCCGTTCAACGTCACCGGCCAGCCGGCACTCACGGTATGCTGCGGCTTCGGCAGCGACGGATTTCCGCTGTCCTTCCAGCTCGCCGGCCGGCCATTCGACGAAGCGAGCGTGCTCGCCGCCGGCGCCGCCTACGAACGCGCCACGCCGTGGCGGGGACGAAGGCCGAAAATCTGAACTCCTCCCCACGAAGTGGGAAGGTGTCCGCGTCTTCGCGGACGGAGGGGGCATAGTCATGCGGACCGCGGGCGTCCCGCCCGCTCATGCTCATGACATGAGCGGGCGGGACGCCCGCGGTCCGCATGACTATGACCCCTCCGCCTGCCTGCGCGAAGCCGAAGCGGCTTCGCTTCGGCGAAGGCAGGTCGCCGAAGACGGCGACACCTCCCCAGCGAAGACGCTGGGGAGGAATATGAATCAACACCCGATCTTCCTGGCCAGCTCGATCATCGACTGGCCGACGGCGTCCCACTCGCCGTCGGCCTTGAGGTCGGTCTTCTGGTTGGGGCCGTGCTCGGTCGGACGGTGGACGAAGCCGGTCGACAGGCCGCACTTCTGCGCAGCTTTCAGGTCGCCGTTGTGGGCGGCAACCAGCATGACCTGGTGCGGCTCGAGGTACATCGTCTTGACCACGCCAAGGTACGCTTCCGGATCGGGCTTGTAGTGATGAAAGGTCTCGCCCGAGAAGCAATGGTCCCACGGGATGCCGCCGTTCTTGGCCATGTTGATCAGCAAGGCCACGTTGCCGTTACTGAGCGTCGCCACGACGTATTTCTTCTTCATCATGCCGATGCCCTCGACCGAGTCGGGCCATGGCCGCAGCTTGTGCCAGAGACGGGTGAACTCCCACGCGCCCTGCTCGCCGGGATGTTTCAGGCCACGCTTGGCCAGCAGCATCTGGAAGGCTTCCTTGTGCAGCTCGTCGATGTTGGTCCACGGCAGCTCGCCCTTGCGCACGCGATGCATCTGCGGCTGGTAGAGGCCGCGCCAGTCGTCGGCGAAGCTCGTCCAGTCGGTTTCGAGCCCGTATTTCCTGCCCAGGCCAGGCAGGTCCTCGATCAGGCTGCCGCGCCAGTCGACCACGGTTCCGAAGACGTCGAAGATGCAGACTTTCAGGTCGGCGAGAGATTTGGCCATCGGTTTGTTCCTCCGTTGCCCCTGGAGCACATGCGGCAACAACTGACTTCACTGCGTGCATTCCCGCTTGGGGCGCACCCGCGCGCCCCAAGCGGAAATCGCTCCAGTGTGGCGTCCCGCGCGCCGCTTGGGTAGGGTCGCGCCATGGCCGACAAGCCCGACACGGTGCCCGGCACCGACAACAAGCCGCGCTGCCGCTGGGCATCGTCCGATCCCCTGTACGAGCGCTACCACGACAAGGAGTGGGGCCGCCCGCTCAGGGACGACCACGCCCTGTTCGAGCTCCTGACCCTGGAGGGCTGCCAGGCCGGTCTCTCCTGGATCACCGTGCTGCGCAAGCGCGAGCATTACCGCAAGGTCTATGACGGCTTCGATCCGGCGAAGATCGCGCGCTACACGCCGGCCAAGCTCGAAAAGCTCCTGGCCGATCCCGGCATCATCCGCCATCGCGGCAAGATCGAAGCCAGCGTCGGCAACGCCAAGGCCTACCTCATGCTGCTCGAGCGCGAAGGCTCGTTCTCGAAGTTCCTGTGGAGCTTCGTCGACGGCAAGCCGATGAGGAACAGCCGCAGGAGCATGAAGGACGTGCCGACGCGCACGCCGGAGAGCGACGCCCTGTCCAAGGCCCTGCAGAAGGCCGGCTTCAAGTTCGTCGGCTCGACCATCTGCTACGCCTTCATGCAGGCCTCCGGCATGGTCGACGACCATGTCGTGGGCTGCCATCGCTATCGGGAGTAACGTTTGACCAAACGCGTTTTCATCGCCGCGCTGGGCACCGAGACCAACCAGTTCGTGCCGTTCCCCACTGGCTTGCGCGGCTACCAGGAGCACGGCATCTGGCGCGGCGACGCCACGCGGCACGAGCCGACCAATTTCACCGCGCCGCTGCATGTCTGGCGCAAGGCGATCGAGGCGCGCGGCTGGACGGCGATCGAAGGCCTCGCCACCTTTGCCGCGCCGTCCGGCACAACGGTGCGCTGGGTCTACGAGAGCTTTCGCGACGAGATCCTCGACGGCATCAGGTTGGCGCTGCCGCTCGACGGCGTGCTGATCAACGTGCACGGCGCCATGGTCGCCGACGGCTACGACGACTGCGAAGGCGATCTTCTGGCCCGCGTGCGCGCCATCGTTGGCCCCACGGTCGCGATCGGCGCGGAATTCGACCTGCACTGCCATCTGACCGCGCTGATGCTCGACAGCGCCGACGTGCTGATCGGCTACAAGGAATACCCGCACACTGACACGATGGAGCGCGCCGCCGAGCTGTTCGCCATCATCGCCGACACGATCGAAGGCAAGGTGAAGCCGGTGATGGCGCGCCACGACTGCCGCATGATCGCCCAGTACCGGACCTCGGTGCCGCCGATCAGCGAGTTCGTCACCCGCATGAAGTCCTTCGAGGGCAAGGACGGCATCCTCTCGGTGTCGCTGAGCCACGGCTTCGCCTTCGCCGACGTCGAGGATGTCGGCACGCGCACCCTGGTGGTCGCCGACCGCGACCGGGCCAAGGCGCAGGCACTGGCCGAGCAGCTCGGCCGCGAGCTGTGGGACAACCGCGAGCGCTATGCCACGAAGTACCTGACGATCGGCGAGGGCATGGAGCGCGCGGCCTCGCACAACCAGGGCCCGCTGGTGCTGGCCGACCGTGCTGACAATCCCGGCTCGGGCGCGCCCGGCGATTCCACCTTCCTGCTTCAGGCCCTGGTCGAGCGCGAGATCGGGCCGGCGCTGTTCGGCGTGATGTGGGATCCGATGGCGTTCCGCATCGCCGAGGAGGCGGGCGAGGGCGCGCGCCTGCGCATGCGGCTCGGCGGCAAGTCGGGCGAGGTGAGCGGCCCGCCGGTCGATCTCGACGTCACGGTGAAGAAGATCGCCCGCGGCGTGCGCCAGCCCTATGGCCCGGTCATGGTGCCGCTCGGCGACATGGCGCTGCTGTCGTCGAAGAATGTCGACGTGGCGATCTGCACCCTGCGCACCCAGACCTTCCACGCCGACGCCTTCAAGGCGGTCGGCGCCGACCCGGCCGACTATCGCGTGGTCGTGGTCAAGTCGGCGCAGCATTTCTACAACGGCTTCGTGGGGCTCGCGAAAGAGATCCTCTACGTCGCCTCGCCCGGCGCCGCCGACCCCGACGTGACCCGCTGGCCCTACACCAAGCGCAAGACGCCGTTCTGGCCCAAGGTCGCCGATCCGTGGGCGTAGTCTTCTCCCTCCCCGGCGTCTTCGCCGGGGAGGTGTCGCGTCATACGCGACGGAGGGGTCATGGTCTTGCGGACCGCGGGCGTCTCGCCCGCACATGTTTATGCCGGGGGGTGACGCCCGCGGTCCGTAAGAACTCCCGAAACAGAACGACCCCGGATTCCTGCGTTCGGTGCGTTCGCTGCGTTCGGAGCCTTTTGAATCAAGGGGTTGGCCGAACGCAAAAGAGCGGCCGTGATGGGTCGTTGCGTTCGGGCCGGCGTTTTGCGGCCGGGTCAATTGGCCGCGGGTCAGGCCACGCTGTCGCGCTGCCGTCCTCATCGGCAAACGCGGAGAGTCGGCCCCGAATCTTGCGTCCGTTGCGTCCGTGCGTCAGTGGTCTTTGAAATCAAGGGCTTGGAACTGACGCAAAGAGGAGAAGCTGCGTCAGCCAAGTCGGTTTCCGTCAGTGGGACGGCATTCAAGGTGGTGTCTTTCGGTTTGCAGGCAGTTCTGCCCCACCCGCTATCACGATGCCGAACGAGCGGGCAGAGAGGCGAGCCGAGATGGTTCGCTTTTGCGGCCACGATCTTGTGCAATCACGTGACGTCACCCTGCACAGGAACCACCCTGCACAGAAAGCAGGCTCACAACATCGGCGCCAGCGCCTCGCGCGTCGCCTTGCCCTCAACCACGGGCACGACCTCGAACTCGACCACGTCCTGCCAGTCGGCGATCCAGCGCTGGAACAGGGTGACGTCGTCGGTCTCCATGAGCTGGAAGCAGCGGCCGAGGTCAGCCGACACGTAGCTGGCCACGAATTTCAGCCCGTCCGGCAGGCCGCGGCCGGCGTCGCGCAGCTTGCGATAGACCGCCTTGCCGTCCTGGTTCCGGAACTTTTCGACCACCATGAAGAGCATGTCCCACCCCTTTCGAGTCCGCTACTGTAGGCTGGCAAATTCGAGGGGAGCGACATGAAGATCGCCGTCGTCGGCGCCGCCGGGCGCATGGGCCAGATGCTGGTGCGCCGCATCGCGCACACCGAAGGCGTGAGCCTGGCCGCCGCCAGCGAATCGCCCGACAGCAACGCCATCGGACGAGATTCCGGCGAGGTGGCGGGGCTGGATGCCAACAGGATCAGGATCGGCGGCGACAGCGC
>NZ_JBFWZI010000314.1:0-5453 GCF_050185545.1 Reyranella sp.
CTCAGGATGAGGTGGTCGTTGGCCAACGCACGCCACAATGAAACCGCTAGTCCAGCAACTTGCGCAGCTCGGTCTTGAGGATCTTCCCGTAGTTGTTCTTGGGCAGGGCCTCGACGAACTTGTAGTCCTTGGGGCGCTTGAAGCGGGCGATGTTGTCGAGACAGAGCTGGTCGAGCTCGCCCGGCGCCGGCGTCTTGCCCTCGCGGGCGACCACGAAGGCCACCACCTCCTCGCCCCATTCCGGGTGCGGGCGGCCGACCACCGAGCATTCGGCAACGCCGGGATGGAGGTTCAGCACGTCCTCGATCTCGCGCGGATAGATGTTGGAGCCGCCCGAGATGATCATGTCCTTGGAGCGGTCCTTCAGGGTGAGCAGCCCCTCCTCGTCGAAGGCGCCGACATCGCCGGTCCACAGCCAGCCGTCGCGCAACGAGCGCGCCGTCGCCTGGGCATCGTTCCAGTAGCCCGCCATCACCGTGTCGCCCTTGACGATGATCTCGCCGACCTCGCCCACCGGAAGCTGCCGGCCCTCCTCGTCGACTACGCGCACCGTCACGCACGAGTCGGGACGGCCGGCCGAGGCCAGCCGCTGCTCCCAGCGCGGATTCTGGCGGTCGGCATGCATCTCGCGGCTGAGATGCGTGATTGTCATCGGGCTCTCGCCCTGGCCGTAGAGCTGGCAGAGCTTGTTGCCCAGGAGGTCGAGGGCGCGCTTGAGGTCGGAGACGTACATCGGCGCGCCGCCGTAGGAGACCAGGCGCAGCGCCTCGGGCCGCAGATCGCCGACACTGCCGTGCTCGATCAGCCTCTTCACCATCGTGGGCGCGAGGAAGATGCTGCAGTCCGGCCAGCGGTTCATCAGCTCGACCGTCTCCGGCACGTCGTACTTGCCACTTTCCGGAAAGACCTGGACCGCGCCGCGCGCGAGCGTTGGAAAGCTCCACAGACCCGAGCCGTGGCTGATCGGCGCGGCGTGCAATATGGAGCCGCCGGGCGACGGCCGGTCGACGTCGGCATAGTAGTTGAGCGTCATCGCCAGCAGGTTGCGATGGGTGAGCGTGGCGCCCTTCGGTCGGCCGGTCGTGCCCGAGGTGTAGAACAGCCACGCCGGATCGGTGGGCTCCGAGTCGACCAATGCCGCCGGATCGCCGACCGCCATGAAGGTGTAGGACCGTGTCGTCACGTCGACGATCTCGCGCAAGCCAGGCGCCTCCCTGGCCGCTTCGGCGATGGTGTCGGCGAGGTCGGGCGTGACGAAGCACAGCCGGGCCCCCGAGTTCTCCAGGATGAAGGCGAACTCCCGAGCGTGCAGCTTGGCGTTCATCGGCACGGCGCACAGGCCGGCGTGCCAGATGGCGTACATCACCTCGATCGACTGCACGCAGTTCGACATCGCGAAGGCCACGCGATCGCCGCGCTCGAGCCGGAAGCGGGTCGTGAGATGCATGCTCATCACCGAGGCACGGCGCCAGAGCTCGCGAAAGCCGAGATGGCGCGAGGCGCCGTGCGCGAGCGCCGGCATATCGCGGAATTCGCGGGCTGAACCCAGGAGCAGATTGGCGATGTTCATGGCAGGCAGGTCCGTCGGGTCGACTATTGCAGGGCCGGCAACGACCTTGCAATGTGAGGCGCATGCAGCATTTCGATTTCGCCGTCGTCGGCGCTGGCATCGCCGGGGTTTCCGCCGCCTATCACCTCGCCCCGCACGCCAGCGTGGTCATCCTGGAGCGCGAGCACGCCGCAGCCTACCATACGACCGGTCGCTCGGCGGCGCTGCATTCCGAGACCTACGGCAGCGCCGAGATCCGCGCCATCACCGTTGCGTCGGGCCGTTTCTACCGCAAGCCGCCAGCGGGCTTCACCGACCATCCCCTGCTGACGCCGCGCGGCGCCCTGATCGCCGGCCGCGCCGAGCAACAGGCCGCCCTGCAGAAGGCCGCCACCGAGTACGCCCGACTGGTGCCGAGCGTGCGCTGGCTGGACCCGGCGGAGACGCTGCGGCGCCAGCCGCTGCTTAAGCCCGAAGCAGCCTCCGGTGGCGCCATCTTCGAGGAGGCCGAGGACATGGACGTGGCAGCGATCCACGGCGGTTTCCTCAAGGGCGCGCGGGCCGCAGGGGCGGTGCTGCGCCTCGATGCCGAGGTCACCCGTCTCGATCGCAAGGACGGACGCTGGACGATCTGCATGCGCGACGGCGAGAGCGTGACTGCGGCCACCATCGTCAACGCCTCGGGCGCCTGGGCCGACGTTCTTGCCGGCCTGGCCGGTGCAGCGCCGGTGGGCCTGGTTCCCAAGCGTCGGACCGCCTTCACTTTCGACGCGCCGGCTGGCCTGGATCTCGCACACATGCCGATGGTGATCGACTTCGACGAGACTTGGTACGTCAAGCCCGAAGTCGGCCAGTTCCTGGGCTCGCCAGCCGACGAGACGCCGTCGCCACCGTGCGACGCGCAGCCGGAAGAGCTCGACATCGCGATTGCCGTCGAGCGCATCGAGACGGCGACGTCGCTGCAGATCCGGCGCATCAAGAACAAGTGGGCGGGCTTGCGCAGCTTCGTCGCCGACAAGAACCTGGTGGTCGGTTACGACCCCGTCGTCGCGGGCTTTTTCTGGCTGGCCGGCCAGGGCGGCTACGGCATCCAGACCGGCGAGGCGGCGGGCCGCCTGGCGGCGAGCCTGGCCCTGGGCCGCGGCCTGCCCAATGACATCGCCGATCTCGGTGTCGCCGTGGCAGCCCTCTCACCGGCGCGGTTCACACAGCGGTGATCCGATCTTCACGTCTCATCGCCAAGCGCTGACTTCCCGTTGGGGGCCGGGCGAGTCATGCTCCGGACGAAACGCCGAACGGCGTTTCGCGAGGCGTTCCAAGAGGGAGTGAGACATGACCAGGAAGGCTCTTATCGCGACCGCGACAGCGATCTTCGCCGCCGGCAGCTTCGCGACCACCGCCCAGGCCGGGGTGAAGTGCAGCGGCGTCAACTCGTGCAAGGGCACGAGCGCGTGCAAGACCGCGACGTCGGCCTGCAAGGGCCAGAACGCCTGCAAGGGCCAGGGCTGGACCGAGACCGCCGACGCGAGCAGCTGCACCACCAAGGGCGGCAAGGTTACGCAGTAGCTGTTCGAGGCCTCCTCCTTGGGAGGTCTCATGGCCGGGAGCGCGCCACTCCGATGGCGCTCTTCTCGTTGATTACACATCCCATGAGCGCCATCGGAGTGGCGCGCTCCCAGCAATGATGACGTCGTCGCCGACCGCAGCACCCTTTCCTCACAGAAGCGTGACCCTATCCCAGCAGATCGGACCCTTCGGAGCTCGCGTAGAAGAGATGCAGGCTCGCTCCTGCCGCGCTGGCGCTGGGCCATCGCGTGCCTGACAGGGAGAACGACGATGATCACCAAGCGTAAGCTCGCAGTCACTGCCGCCACCGTGTTCGCGGTCGGCACCTTTGCCGCCGCGGCCCAGGCTCAGGTGCCGTGCACGGGAGCCAATGCGTGCAAGGGCCAGAGCGCGTGCAAGACCGCCAAGTCCTCGTGCAAGGGACAGAATGCCTGCAAGGGTCAGGGATTCGTCATGACCGGCACCTCGTTCGAATGCACAGTCATCAAATCGAAGTGACCGGGCTGCCGATCCAATCGGCGTCCGAACACCGAGTCGCAGCGGGCGCTCCGGGAAAACCGGCGGCGCCCGCCCCGCTTTCGCGCTAAGGTGACGCCATGCCCAATGGCGATATCGGATTCGGCCTCGGATTGAGGCCCGAGCACTACGAGGAGATCGCCGCCAGCCCGCGCCAGGTCGACTGGTTCGAGGCGCTGTCGGAGAACTACATGGTGCCGGGCGGCGGCCCGCTGCATTGGCTGGACCGCATCCGCCGCGACTATCCGGTGGTGCTGCACGGCGTGTCGCTGTCGATCGGCTCGATCGATCCGCTCGATCGCCGCTACCTCGACGAGCTCAAGGACCTCGCCGATCGCGTTCAGCCGCTCTGGGTCTCCGACCATCTCTGCTTCACCGGCCTGCGCGGCATCAACATGCACGATCTGCTGCCGCTGCCCTATACCGAGGAAGCACTCGATCACGTCGCCGAGCGCGTGCGCGCCGTGCAGGATCACCTCGGCCGGCGGCTGGTGCTGGAGAATGTGTCGAGCTACGTCACCTACGCCGCCTCCGAGCTCACCGAATGGGAGTTCATCGCCGAGCTGGCGCGGCGGGCCGATTGCGACATCCTGCTCGACGTCAACAACGTCTATGTCAGCGCCTTCAATCACGATTTCGACGCGCGCACTTTCCTGCGCGCCATGCCGCGCGAGCGGGTGCGCCAGTTCCATCTCGCCGGCCATACCCACAAGGGCACTCACATCATCGACACTCACGACCATCCGATCGTCTCCGATGTGTGGTCGCTCTACGAGGAGGCCGTACGCCTGTTCCCCGGCGTGCCGACCATGATCGAGCGCGACGCCGACATCCCGCCCTATGCCGAGCTGGTGGCGGAACTCGACATCGCCCGCCGCCTGGCGGCCGGCACGCAGCGCGAGGCCGCCGAATGAGCGCACAGGCCGGCAACAATGCGGGGTCGCTGGGCGACCTGCAGCGCGGCTTCCAGGATTACCTGCTGGCCAGGAGCGACGGCTTTGAGGCCGCCGTGCGCGACAGCCGCAAGGCCCGGCGCGCGACCCTGCTCGATGTCTATCGCGACGGCTATGCACTGCGCCTGATCGAGGCGCTCGCCACCGACTATCCCGGTCTGATGGCGATGGCGGGCCCTGCCGACTTCGACCACCTGGTGCGCGCCTACATTGCGCGACATCCCTCGCACCATCCCTCGATCCGCTGGTACGGCAAGGACCTCGCCGCGTTCATGGCCAGCACGCCGCCCTACGACGGCAGCCCGGCTGCAGCCGAGATGGCGCGCTTCGAATGGGCGCTGGGCGAGGCCTTCGACTCGCCCGACGCGACGCCGGTCAAGGCCGTGGCCCTGATGGCTCTGCAACCGGAAGCATGGGAAACGCTTTCCTTCACCCCCCTGCCCTCACTGCGCCGCCTGCGCCTCGCCTTCGAGGTGCCGCAGGCCTGGCAGCGCCGCAGCGAGGTCGAGCCTGGCAACCTCGAGGTCGCGCGTGCCGCCGAGCCCGCGATTTGGGCGATCTGGCGCCCCGAGCTCGTCTCCAACTTCCGCTCGCTGGAGCCGGACGAGGCCGCCATGCTCGACGCGCTTGTCGAAGGCCGCGCGTTCCCGGACCTCTGCGAGGCGGTCGCCGCCTTTACCGGCGAGGATGAAGCACCCGCCCGCGCCGCCGGCCTGCTGCGGGCAATGGTCGAGGGCGGCATGATCGCGGGCTTCACCCACTGAGCCAGCGGGTGACACGTGGCGCCGGCGCCAATATGGTCCAGCCGCCGCCCGCTTGATGGAATGGCCGACATACGAGACTTAAGAACAGTTTTCTTTAAGCTGTGG
>NZ_JBFWZI010000315.1:0-5316 GCF_050185545.1 Reyranella sp.
ACGCTCGATCGAAGAGGAGTCGCATGACCCGCATCGACAACGCCCGCGTCGTCCGCGCTCCCCATGGCACGTCGCTCTCCGCCAAAAGCTGGCTCACCGAAGCGCCGATGCGCATGCTGATGAACAACCTCGACCCTGATGTCGCGGAAAAGCCGGGCGAGCTGGTGGTCTATGGCGGCATCGGCCGCGCGGCGCGCGACTGGGAATGCTTCGACCGGATCGTCGCGGCGCTGCAGCGGCTCGAGGCCGACGAGACCCTGCTGGTGCAGTCGGGCAAGCCGGTCGGCGTGTTCCGCACCCATGCCGACGCGCCGCGCGTGCTGATCGCCAACTCCAACCTGGTGCCGCGCTGGGCGACCTGGGAGCATTTCAACGAGCTCGATCGCAAGGGCCTGATGATGTTCGGTCAGATGACCGCCGGCTCGTGGATCTACATCGGCAGCCAGGGCATCGTGCAGGGCACCTACGAGACCTTCGTCGAGATGGCGCGCCAACATTACGGCGGAAGCCTCGCCGGACGCTGGATCCTGACGGCGGGGCTGGGCGGCATGGGTGGCGCGCAGCCGCTGGCGGCGACCATGGCCGGCGCCTCGTGCCTCGCCGTCGAATGCCGCCCGAGCAGCATCGAGTTCCGCCTGCGCACCGGCTATCTCGACGTCCAGGCCCGGGATCTCGACGACGCGCTCGCGATCATCGGCAAGGCAACGGCCGAGAGGAAGGCGGTGTCGGTGGGGCTGCTCGGCAATGCCGCCGACGTGCTGCCCGAGCTGCTGCGTCGCGGCGTGCGGCCGGATTGCCTCACCGACCAGACCTCGGCGCACGATCCGGTCAACGGCTACCTGCCGCGCGGCTGGAAGCTCGCCGACTGGGAGACGCGGCGCACCAGCGACCCGGCCGGCGTCGCCAAGGCGGCGAAGCAGTCGATGGCGGGCCACGTGCGCGCCATGCTCGAGTTCCACAAGCTCGGCGTGCCGACCGTCGACTACGGCAACAATTTGCGCCAGATGGCGCTCGAGGAAGGCGTCGCCGACGCGTTCAGCTTTCCGGGATTCGTGCCGGCCTACATCCGCCCGCTGTTCTGCCGCGGCATCGGGCCGTTCCGCTGGGCCGCGCTGTCGGGCGATCCGGAGGACATCTACCGGACCGACGCCAAGGTGAAGGAGCTGATGCCGGGCAACAGCCATCTCCACACCTGGCTCGACATGGCGAGGACGCGCATCAGGTTCCAGGGCCTGCCGGCGCGCATCTGCTGGGTCGGGCTGGGAGACCGCCATCGCCTGGGACTCGCCTTCAACGAGATGGTGGCAAAGGGCGAGCTCAAGGCGCCGGTCGTGATCGGCCGCGACCATCTCGACTCGGGTTCGGTCGCCAGCCCCAACCGCGAGACCGAGGCCATGCGCGACGGCTCCGATGCCGTGTCCGACTGGCCGATGCTGAACGCGCTGCTCAACTGCGCCTCAGGGGCAACGTGGGTGTCGCTGCACCATGGCGGCGGCGTCGGCATGGGCTTCTCCCAGCACGCCGGCATGGTGATCGTCTGCGACGGCACGCCGGAGGCCGCCCGGCGGATCGAGCGCGTGCTGTGGAACGACCCGGCGACCGGCGTCATGCGCCACGCCGACGCCGGCTACGAGGACGCCATCGCCTGCGCCCGGGAGAAGGGGCTGAATCTGCCGGGGCTTTTCTGAGATGATCAGCGGCACCTGGTCAGTCAGGTCGACCACCAGTCCAAGTATCCCTTGCTGCGTTCGGGCGCAGCGAGGGATCTTCCGCTCAAAGCAACTCCTGAAGCTCATCCCGCGTCAATTGGCAGTCCCGCAGGATCTTCGTCAGCAGTCCAGGCCCGATTTCTTCTCGCCCATGCACGGGCACGACGGTCATTCGACCATCTTGGTGCCGAAGCACATAGTGACTGCCTCTCACTCGGACGATCCCGAAGCCGCCACGCCCCAGGGCAGCTACCAAGTCCCGCCCTGAAATCGGCGAGTAACGGGTCACGCCGCTACTGAGACGCGTTGAACGCCGACGAATTCCAGGGGCGCGGGTGCATCACCCGCCTCGAGATATGCCTCGATTGCCTCGCGGACCCGGGACATCAGCTCGTCGAGCGACCGCGCCTGAGTATGGCATCCTGGCAAAGCCGGCACGCTGGCGACATACCAGCCTGCCTCGTCACGTTCCACCACGACATTGAACTCGCGCGTCGTCATCGGTTTGTCCGTCATGGGCAAAGTATAGTCGTCGGTTTGGCGGTTCGCCAGATCGCCCCGAGCCACCGCCGTCCGGCCGGCAGCCGGAAGCGCTCGCCGCGCAGCTCGAGCGCACCCGCCGGGCGCACTCTGCCGCTAAGGCATGGACCGATAGCGCCATCCCGCTTGCGCCACGATAATCATCGATGGTCAGCAGATGCTGCAAGGAGTTGGACGATGCGCGGATCGATGCACCATCTCGACCTGACGGTCGGCGACCTTGCCGTCTCTGCGCCCTTCTACGAGGCGATCCTGGGTTTCATGGGCTATCGGCGCGTGCGCGCCGAAGCGGACGGCATCGACTGGGATCTGCCGACGCCGGCGGGCACCAACTCGATCGGCATCAAACCCGCACGCTCGGCGCGGGCCCATGATCGCTACACGAACGGGCTTCATCACTTCGCCTGGCGCGCCGAGAGCCGGGCCGATGTCGACCGCCTGCACGATCTGCTGCGCGCCATCGACGCCACCATCCTCGACGCGCCGGCCGACTATCCGCACTACGGCGCCGGCTACTACGCAGTGTTCTTCGCCGACCCCGACGGGCTCAAGCTCGAATTCGCGTATCAAACCTGAACATCGAGATGTCGCGGTGCGTCTCGCCCAGCGCCATCTGGGCGAGCAGCTCGCCGATGCCGGCTGAGTGCTTGAAGCCGTGCCCCGAGCAGGGCGAGGCGATGATGATGCGATCGTGCTCCGGATGGCGGTCGATGATGAAGCGCGCGCCGTCGACCCAGGTGTAGAGGCAGATCTTGCTCTTGATGCAGACCGGCGACAGGCCGGGCAGGAACGGACCGACGTAGGTCTCGTACATCTCGCGGATTTCCTGCTTGCTCGCCGTGCGGTCGACGGTCTCAGGCGTCGTCTCGAGCTCGTACTGCTCGCTGGCGATCTTCACGCCCTCGTCGATGCCGCCGGTCGCGGGGAAGCCGTAGATCACCTGCGGCGCCGGCACCTGCCAGATGTAGACGGGAAAGCGGTCGGGGCTGAAACGGGCGTGCGCCGCCGCGTCGCGCGCGCGGAACCAGTAGAGGACCTGGCGCGTGATCTTGAACGTTCTGGCCAACTCGGGCTCGAGCAGCTGCGGCAGCCATGGCCCGGCCGACACGATCAGCTGTTTCGCCTGATAGGTCCCCTTGTCCGTCGTCACGCTGACCAGGCCGTCCTTCTGCCGGAAGGATGTCACCGTCTCGTTCACATGCAGCTCGGCGCCGAGCTCGCGGGCCCGGCGCAACTGCACCTCGATGCAGAGCTCCGGGCGGACGAAGCCGCTGACACGATCGAGGTAGCCCTCGTCGCCGTCGGAGAACCTGAAGGCGGGAAAGCGGGCCCGCATCGCCGCGGTGTCGAGCAGGGTGTACTCGACGCCGGCCTGCCTGGCGGCATCCACCGTCGCGGCGAGGAACGCATCGATGCCGTGGCTCAGCGCCCGCTCGCCCTTGCCGGAGATCACCAGCATGCCGTTCTGGGTCAGCAGCTCGACGCCGAGCTCGGCTTCGAGCGCGCGCCAGATCTCGTGCGAGCGCCGGACGAAGGCCGAGTACTCGGGACCCTCGCCGCAGGCGATGCGGGTGACGCGCGTGTCGCCGTGCGTCGAGCCGAACTCGTGTGGCGGCGCATGTCGATCGATACCGAGCACCCGCGCGCCGCGCCTGGCGAGCTGCCAGGCCGCCGCCGAGCCCATGGCACCGAGGCCGAGCACGGCGACGTCGTAAGTCGGGGACATTCAGGCTCCGTGTATCGGCTCAGCTCTTTTCGACGCTGCCGCCGGCATCCACCCAGCCCTTGAAGCCGCCGAGGTTGCGCACATTGGTGTAGCCCATGTCCTTCAGCGTCTTGCCGACCAGGGCCGAACGCCCGCCGGAGGCACAGTAGGCGACCACGGTCTTGCTGCGGTCGAATGCCTTGTCGTGCATCGCCGAGGCCGGGTCGGCGCGGAACTCGACCAGGCCGCGCGGGATGGCGAGCGCGCCGGGCACCTTGCCCGAGGCGGCGACCTCGGGCGGCTCGCGCACGTCGAGGAACAGGACGTCGGCGCGGCCGACCAGCGCCTTGGCTTCCTCCGGGCTGATGCGCGGCACCGCCGCCTCGGCCTCGGCCAGCATCGATTGAACGGTCTTCATGGTGCTTCTCCTCCTCTGCGTGGCTCGGCGTAGCCGACGCGTCAAATGGTTCGCCACATCGGTCGCGTCACGGCAAGGGCCGCGAGACCAATGAGCCCGGTCACCGCCGTCGCCGCCGGCGCACCGATCTGGTCGGCCAGCCAGCCCAGCCAGACGAAGCCGATCGGCCCGGTGCCAATGCATACCGAGAGGACGCCCAGGACGCGAGAGCGCATTTCGGTCGGCGCGGCCAAATAAACGATGGTCGCCTGCAGGGTGGCGAAGCCCGCGCCGGCAACGCCCGTCAGGAGGAGCGCCAGCCCGGCCGTCAGCGGCTCGGGCGCCAGGGCGAAGGCGATCAGGCCGAGCTGGTAGGCGGCCACGCTGCCGACATAAACCGGCGCATGCCAGCGCTGGGTCAGCCAGAACGCCAGCGCGAGGGCGCCGAAGAAGGCGCCGACGCCGTCGATGCTGGTCAGGATGCCGATGCCTTCCGGGCCGAGCCCGAGCTGGTCGCGGCCGATCACCGGGATCATGCTGATGAAGGGCCAGCCGAACACGTTGTAGATCACCGTCACGACCATGGTGGCGGCGAGCCGCCGGTCGGAGAACACGATGGCGAAGCCTTCGAGCATGCGGGCGAGCACCGCGCCGGCGCCCGGCGTGGCGGCCATGCGCGTGCGCACGGCGAGCGTGAGCGCGACGGCGGCGAGGTACATCACGGTGTTCATCAGGAACGTGCCGTCGATGCCGATGCCGACCAGCAGCAGGCCGCCCACCGTCGGGCCGACCATGCGGCTGGCGTTCAGGCCGCCGACGTCGAAAGCCACGGCTGACGCCATGCGTTCGCGCCCGACGCTCTCGCCCATCAGGACGCGGCGCACCGGATTGTCGGTCACCCAGCCGAAGCCGTTGATCAGGCTGGCGAGGGCGAACTGCCAGACCTCGAGCTCGCCCAGCCGGGC
>NZ_JBFWZI010000316.1:0-5309 GCF_050185545.1 Reyranella sp.
ACTGGTGTCGGCGCATACCGCGGGCGGTGGGGACTTGAGTCTTCCGGACCGGGGGCGACCCGCCCGCTCATGTACATGCGCGGGGGGGACGCCCGCGGTCCGCATGATTCAGGAACCTTCCGCCCCGTATGACGGGGCACCTCCCCAGCTTCGCTGAGGAGGAAGTGAGTCTACCGCTTCGGGAGCTTGCCCAGCTCGGCGATGATCGCCTTGTCGACGACCGCGAAGAGATGGGCGTCGGGCGACAGCGTGCAGCCGCCGCGGATCAGGAAGGCGATCTGGGTGCCGCGGTCGTCGTCGGGGATGCGCACGCCGCGATGCCGGGCGGCGTGCTCGGCCAGGAAGATCGCCAGCACCTTGCGCGACTCCGGGTTCATGGCGTGCGCCTCGCGGCAGGTGATGTAGGCCGCCTGCTCGAAGTTGGTCGGCGGCATCGGCGTCTGTGCAGCGGCGGAAGCGGCGACCAGCAACGCGCCGGCAGCGGCGATGGAACGGACGAACATGGCCAATCCTCCCGCTACTTGTTGCCGATGGCGGTGCCGGTGATGTAGCCCGCGGCGCCGCCGATCAGGCCGGCGCCGACCACGGTGCCGAAGCTGCCGCCGGCCACCATCCCGATGCCCGTGCCCAGCGCCGCGCCGGTCACCGCGCCCTTCTGACCCGGCGTCATGTTCTCGCAGCCGCCGAGCAGACCTGCAGCAAGCACTACAACCAAAGCCATCGTCTTCGTCATCACTCGATCTCCCACTACCTGCCGCTCACGGCGGCGACATGTTGGCCTTGTCCCATCCCTTGTCGGGATTGAACACGGTGATCATCGCCGCCTTCTGCGCGGTGTCGGGACCGAGATCACGCTGATAGACGACGCCGTTGTAGCCAACGATGAAGGTCATGATGCCGGTCACGCCATAGCGCACCGGCCAGGCGATCGCGCCGAAGCCGCCGATCATGCGGCCGCCGACGATGTAGTCGCGGGCGCCGTCCGGTGCGTCGGGGCCCTGCGCGTAGAGCAGCCGGAAATAGTAGCCGTAGTGGCCGTCCGGCGACCTGCCGTCGACCTGGGCGCGCGCCACGGCCGGTCCGAGCGGGCTCTGTGGCTCGCCGGGCTTGGTCTCCCAGTAGAGGCCATCCTTGCTGCCGGGCGAGCTCAGCAGCCGGCGCGCATAGACCGGCGCGCCGGTCTTCATCGGATCGAGCGCGGCGTAGTCGTACTGCGCATCGACGATGGCGAGCAGCGTCTGGACCACCGACAGCTCATTGTAGCCGATGCGGCGCAGCGCGATCTGCTTGAGGCCCGCTGCGATGTCGAACCGCCATTCCGCGCCGTCCTTGACCAGCGGGATGGGCAGCGTCCAGCCGGCGCGGCCGATCTCGATCGTGGCCTTGTTGTCGCCGGACATGACGATCTTGTGGCCGGCATCCCAGGCGGCGATGAAGGCATTGCGGCGGCGCTCCATGTCCTCGTCGCTGAGCGGGACGAGGGCGCGCCAGTCGGCGCCCCACAATTTGCCGATGGCGGCGCGATCGCCGCTGCGCACGGCGGCGGTCAACGCGTCGGCCGCCGCTTCGGCCGTCGGGAAACCCTGCGGCCTGGGCGGCGCGGGCTGCGCAGCCGCACTTGCGGCGAAACCGGCCACGAGGGCGAGCGCCAGAAAGATCCGGCGCATCATCGTCACACTCATCGCCGGCCTCCAAAACCGCCGCCCCTGCCACCGAAGCCGCCGCGGTCGAAGCCGCCGCCGCCACCGCCGAAGCTCCGATCACCCCACGACCGGTTGCCCTGCTCGAAGTCGCGATTGACGCCCTGGCCGCGATCGATGCCGTCGAAGGCGCCGCCGCGGTTCTCCCAGTTCGAGCGCGGCTGCTCGGCCGTCCGGGGCTGTTGACGCGGCTGCTCCGCGCGTGGTTGCTGCGGTCGCTCCGCGGGCCGCTGGACATTGCCTGCGCCGCCCGCCCGGCTGGTGGCCTCGCCGCCGCGGCCTTCGAGCTGCCCGCGGAACTGCTCGCGCTGCTGCGTGCCCATGCGGGTCTGGCCGAATTCCTGGCGCTCGGCCTGGGTGCGATAGGGCACGCCGTCGCGATGCGCCGGATCGTGGCGCCACTGCCCGTTGGCGTAGCGGTTGGCGTCGAAATTGTTGCGGCTGATGTTGACCGCCTTGTTGACGTTGACCGAGGTGTAGCTGTTGCCCCAGCCGGCCCCCGACCAGCCCCAGTGCCAGCCGCCGAACATGGCGGCGCCGGCCGCCACGCCGAGACCGAACATCATGCCGGCCGCCAGCGCCGTGCCGTAGCCGTAGGCCGGCGGCGGCGGATAGTAGTATGGCGGATAGGCCGGATAGGGCCACGCGCCGTACGCCCACGCCGGGTTGTAGTACGGCACGTAGATCACTTCGGGGTTGGCCGGCTCGATGACGATGGCGCTGGTGCCGCCGGACGGCGCCGGCTGCGTCGTCACCTTCTGCTGCGACGTTGTCTTGAGGTTGCCGGCGGCGGCGGCACGGACGCGCAGGCGCTGCACCGATTCGGCCACCTCCTTCTGCTGGCCGATCATGGCGTCGCCCAGCTTCTGGGTCCACTCGAGCTTGTCGCTCATCATCGTCAGGACCTGAGGAAAGGCGACCAGCGACTTGACGCTGACGTCCCAGCCCTTGTCCTTGACCGCCGCCACCGCGGCATCGCCCTTGAGGTTGGGATTGGCCTGCACCCAGCGCGCCGCCTCGACGATCTCGAGCGGATAGGTCGCCGCCATCAGCACCTGTGCCAGCAGCGCATCCGGATAGAGCGCGATTGGCGCCAGCATCTGGTCGAGCTGCTCGGATGTGAACGGCTTGGGGGAGTCCTGTGCCTTCAGGCCGACGAACGGACCCGCCCCCAGGATCACGCTCGACAACACCAACAGCCTGCGTCGATTCATGTCCCGTCCTTTGCCCGCGTCGATGACGTTGCACAGTAGGGGCTTGCAAGCGTGCGAGCAACGCTCTCCGTCACGCCAGTCGAAAGACATCGACCGGATCGTCGTGGCCCTTGACCAGGCGGCGCACCGGCTCGACCGCGGCGATGCCGAGCGCTGCCTTGTCCTTCACCGCTGCCATGGTCGCGCCGCTCACCAGCACGACGGCATCCTCGCCCTGCTTCATGAATTCCTTGCCGAGCTGCTCGAAGCGCTGGGCGATGTTCACCGTGTCGCCGACAACGGTGAAGTTGACGCGGCCGGGTGCGCCGATATTGCCGACCACGACTGGGCCGGAGTGGAGGCCGATGCGGATTCGGATCGGCGCCAGGCCGGCGGCGCGGCGGATCTGGTTGTCCTCATGCACCACGGCGACGATGGCGAGCGCGGCGCTCACCGCATGATCGGCGTGATCCTCCATACGCGACAGGCCGCCCCACACCGCCATGACGGCGTCGCCGATATACTTGTCGATCACGCCGTGCTCGCGCTCGATGCAGGCGCCGAGCAGCGCGAAGTGATGGTTGAGCAGCTCGGCCGTCTCCTGGCCGGGCAGATCCTCGGCCTGCGGCGTGAACTCGACGATGTCGGTGAACATCACCGTGACGGTGCGGCGGCGCGAGCGCACCGCGTCCTCGCCGAGCTCCATGAGCCGGAACACCAGGCGGTGTGGTACGTAGGCACCGAACCATTTCAGCGCGCCGCGCGCCTTGTCGAGGCTGCGGCCGGCGTCGTCGATCTCGCGCAGCCGGGAACTGCGATGGAACGGCTTGTCGAATTCCAGGCGCTCGATCGCCTCGGCCGCCGACGTGATGGTGCGGATCGAGCGTGCCATGCTGAGCCCGATCAGCAGCGCCAGCACGGCGGCGACGGCGAGCGTGCCCGCGCCGACCATGGCGCCGTTGGTCAGACGGACGAAGTCGCCCGTCGCCTCCTCGATCCGGAAATACTGGCCGACCAGCCAGGGATCGGGACCATAGCCCTTCATCTCGCGATAGACGAAGACCCAGCGCTGGCCGTCGATCTCGACGATGCGGCCGCGCCCATCGAGGGCCCGGTCGAGCTGCCGGCTGTACACCGGCGGCGCCCAGATGCGGGCCAACACGGGATCGCCCAGCTCCTGAACGGTCGGCAGCGGATGGGCTTCGGACAGACCGAGACCTTCCGGTTTGACCAGGCGCCGGTGCGCCAGCACGTCGGTGCGGTCGACCAGGATGAAGAAGCGGTCGTCGCTGTCCGACGTGGCGTTGACGATCAGCGAGGACAGCTCGCCGACCGACACCGTGGCGATCAGGCCACCGATGAAAGCATTGTCGACCCGACGCACCGGCGTGCGCACGTTGAGCACCGGCTGCTTCAGCGATTCGCTCCAGAACAGGGCGCCCCAAAAGCTCCTGGTCAGGGTTTGCAGGGCGCGAAATCGTTCGAGGCCGCGCGGCTGGTCGAACAGCGAGCTGGTGATGCTCGTGAACGTGCTGTTGGGCTGGCGCGAGACGCCATGCAGCTTGAGATCGAGCGTGGCGAAGGCGGCGAAGGAAACCTCCGGCACGCGCCCCATCATCACGCGCAACGCCTCGCGCACGTCGACCGGCGATTCGATGTCGATGCGGCCCGAGCCGACCAGGGCCGCGATCATCTCGAGGTTGTCGGTCACCGGATCGAGCTGGCGGCGGACCAGCGAGATCTGGTTCTCGATGAGGTGCTCAGCCCGATCGATCAGCAGCCGGTCCGCCGTGCCGGTCGCGCCGGTCAGCACGAAGATATAGGCAGCGCCGGAGATGAGGGACAGCGAGACGAAGGCCAGCACCAGCGCCGAGATCAGCGGCAGGCGCACGCGCAAGCGCGGCACAGGCGGCGCGACGGCTTTGGATGCGTCAGGAATCGTGCTCAAGCGCCGAGAGAATGATACGTCGCCCGCACGAGTGGAAGGCCCCCCGGACAATTCGCCGGTGGGGGAGATTCGCATTCCTCCCCAGCTCCGCTGGGGAGGTGTCCGCGCAATCGCGGACCTGCCTTCGCCGAAGCGAAGCCGCTTCGGCTTCGCGCAGGCAGGCGGAGGGGTCATACCTCAGATGGACCGCGGGCGTCCCGCCCGCTCATGGTCATGCCCACGACTATGAGCATGAGCGGGCGGGACGCCCGCGGTCCGGAGAGCCCAAGTCCCCACCGTCGCCGCATGACGGCGACGCCTCCCCAGCGAAGCCGGGGAGGAATCCGACACCTCACGCCGCAGCGCGGATGGCGGCGCGGTTGACCTTGTCCTCGACGTGGCTCTCGAACTGCTGGAAGTTGGCCTCGAAGCGGCGGGCGACGTCGCGGGCGGCCGAGTCGTAGGCCTTCTTGTCCTTCCAGGTGTTCT
>NZ_JBFWZI010000317.1:0-5133 GCF_050185545.1 Reyranella sp.
TGCACGGCATGGTCGGCGTCGAGGCGGGCTATTCCTATGCCGGCTCGCCGCTGATCGTCGACGAGCCGGGCAACGCGGCCGAATGGGAAACCAGTCGCTACGATCCCAAGGCGGTCCCCGGCGCCCGTATCCCGCACATGTGGCTGGCCGACGGCCAGGCGATGCAGGACATCCTGGGCGATGACTACACCCTGCTCGATTTGAAGGGCGACGCCGATGCCGTCGCGCTGGAGGCTGCCTTCCGCGCGCGCGGCGCTCCGCTAAAAGTCATTCGCCGCGACGAGCCGCGCGTGCGCGGTGTCTATGGCGCGAGCCTGTTCCTGCTGCGGCCCGACCTGCATATCGTGTGGCGCGGCGATGCGGCGCCGGACGATCCGGTGCGCCTCGCCGCGCTCGCCACGGGCTGGGCGGCCGAGGGGAGTGGCGCAGGCGTCGCCGAGACGAGACCAGCCGCGGCAAGTGCGGGCTGAGAGATCAGGTGCCGGGACCGCGCCACAAGAGGCGGAGTAAACTCCGCCGTAGGTGGCGCCTCTTCGCCTGTCGCAATCGCTGAATGCGCCACTGGAGTGCCATCGGCCGCCGGGCCGACCCACCGCGGTGAAACGACTTTCGAGCTCTTCCGGACGCGGGCGTCTCGCCCGCTCTTCTCATGTGGGGGCGTGACGCCCGCGGTCCAGAAGACGAAGGTCCGCCCCAGTTTCTTGTTGGTGGCGCGGTCACAGCCATGAGTTCCTTCATCGGCCTGTCTTGTTGGGTCGCGTCACCGACGCGCGATCTGATATCGTCCCGTCATGAGGCGACGATATGTCCTGATCGGTTCGGCAGCCTTGGCGTGCCCCGGGCCGGCACTGTCCCAACGCCCGGCGCGCCTGCCGATCGTGGGATATGTCGGATTTGCCTCGCTCCTGGCCGACAACCGTACCTTGAACGCCTTTCGCGGGGCCTTGCGCGAGCACGGCCTGATCGAGGGACAGAACATCGTCGTCGAGGCGCGCAGCTCCGACGGCGACATCGCCCGAGGCCATGAGCAGATCGCAGAATTGATCGCCATGCCGGTCGACGTTTTCCTGTCGCCAGGGCCGGCAGCCACGCGGGCGCTTCTGCGTCTGACCAGGATCCCGGTCGTGGCCGTGGCTCTGCCCGCGGATCGAACCGACAGCAGCATGTTCGCCAGTCATGCGCGGCCGGGCGGCACCGTCACCGGCTTCTCGACCTTTGGCGAGGAGATGTCGGCCAAGCGGCTGCAGCTCGTCAGGGAGATGCTGCCCCGCATGACCGTGGTCGGCATCCTGCACAACGGCACCGACCCGACCTTCAGCGCCTGGGGCGAGCAGACCATGGCGGATGCCGCGAGGCAGGGCCTGCGTCCTGTCCGAATGTCCCTGTCTTCGGCATCGCCCGAGCAGCTCGACAAGAACATCCGGCAGCTGCGCGACGCCGGCGGTACCGGCCTGATCGTCGTTCGCGACTTCATGACCGTTACATTGATGAAGGAGATCTGCCGAACAGGGGCGGATGCAGGCATTGCCGTCGTCGGCGAGTGGAACGAGTTCGCGCGGGCCGGCGCTCTTTTCAGCTATGGCGCCGACATTCCGGATCTGTTTCGCCGCGCCGCAGGCTACGTCGACCGGATTCTCAAGGGTGAAAAACCGGCCGATCTGCCGATCCAGCTGCCCGACAAGTTCGAGCTCGTCGTCAACATGCGGACAGCGAAGCGGCTCGGCGTGGTCGTGCCACCTCGCTTGCTGGTGCAGGCCGATGACGTGATCGAGTGACAGCCGGCCCGCCGAATCCTTCAGTTCAATCCGTAGAACTGCATGGCGCCGCCGGCCATGACCTTGTGCTGCGACTCGGGCGACAGGCCTTTCATGCGCTCGCGCATCATGTCGGGCGCCCCCGGGAAGAAGCCGTCGCGGTGCGGATAGTCGGTCGCCCACAGGATCTTGTGCGGGCCGATATACTCGGCGAGGGAGCCGAGTGAACCTTCGACCGGCTCGAAGGAGATCCAGCAGTTGCGCCGGAATATGTCGCTCGGCCGGTTCTTCAGGCCGGAGTCGTTGAAACCCTGGTCGTCGAAATGGCGGTCCATGCGGTCGAGCCATGGCGCGATCCAGCCGCCGCCCGATTCGAGGAAGGCGACGCGCAGCTTCGGATGCCGTTCGCAGACGCCGCCCCAGATCATGCTCATCGCGGCGAGCATCATCTCCATCGTGTGGGAAATGATGTGCTGCGCGCCGCGACCGTCGAAGCGGTCGACGCCGACCGTCGGCATGCCACTGTTGCCGCCTTCGTGCAGGCCGATGCAGAAGTCGAGCTCCTCGGCTTCGCGCCAGAACGGCTCGTACTCGGGCGAATGCAGCAGGCGGTCGGCGTAGGGATTGGGTCGCAGGAAGCCGCCGCGGAAGCCCAGCTCCTTGCGGGCGAACCGCATTTCGCCGATCGCCGCGTCGATAGACTGCAGCGGCAGCATGGCGATGCCGAACAGCCGGTCGGGATAGGGCTTGCAGTAGTCGGCGAGCCAGCGGTTGTAGGCCCGGCACATCGCGGCGGCGAAGGCGGGATCGGCGACCGCGCCTGCGAACAGCCCCAGACTGGGATAGAGGAAGGCGGCGTCGATGCCGTCGAGGTCCATGTCGGGAATGCGCGCGTGCGGATCGAAGCCGCCCTTGCGACCGTCCTTGTAATCCATCGCATTGGCCTGGACGACTCCCTGGCGGGCGCCGACTCCGCCGATGCCGCCGAACCCGGCCTTGCTGCCCAGGATCTTGTCTTCCAGCAGCAGGCGTTCCTTGCCGTTCTCGTCCTTGACGAGCTTGGGAGCGCGCTCGCGATAAGCCGGATCCATGTAGTCGTCCCAGAGCGTGAACGGCTCCAGCACGTGTCCATCGGCGTCGATCACGTTGTAGCTGCGGCTCATGTTCCCTCCGTCGGGCGTCTTCGAACTGCGCCAGCCCGGCAAGGGTCCCTCGCTCCGCGCGGGATGACAACAGTTTTTGTCCCGGTCAGTCGCGCGCCGGTTCGCCTTGCAGACGGGGCATGCGGCGCCTGTGTGGCATCCTCGGTCGAGGAAGCGGTCCCGGCCCGCGGGCGACTATTGCCTGCGCTTCCGCCGACGCCTGGGACGATGGTCCGCTTCCAGCGCCCGCACAGTCTCGGCGCGCTGCCGGGCCTCGAGCATGTGCTTCCTGGCGAGGCGGTCACACAGCTCGTTCACGCCGAACCGGTCGCGACGCGCCCGGCCGCTGTGGCCCTTGACGTGCCGGGTTCCCATGCTGGACCTTGAGCTCGAACAGCACCTCGATTGCTTCTTTCTCCAGGGCCGTACGCGGCCGAAGTCCGGTCGGCGCATCGTGCGTCACCAGGCGCAGGGCGTGCTCATTGTCGATCTCAAACAGGATCGTGTCGCCGACCGCGGCCGGGCTGGGGAAGACAAGCAGCCTGCCATCCCGGGAGCGTGCAGCCGCGGCCAAGATGCCGACACGTAGCGAAGGGGCGCGACCCTCGTGGACCGCGGGCGTCGCGCCCCCTCACGAGAAGAGCGGGCCAGACGCCCCCGGTCCACGAGATCGTATTCGGCCGCCGGCGCCCTCGCGGCGTCCGGGCCCATCTGCTTCATCGCCCCGCCGTAGCGGTCGGTGAAGGCGGTGGTGTCGATCTCCTCGAGCTCGATCTCGCGGTTCAGCACCCGCTCCTTCCATTTCAGCAGCTCGGGATGCGCCGCCTGGAACTCGGGCATCACTTCCCTGGCGAACAGCTCCAGCGATTCGCAGATGTGCTCGTGGGTGTTCTTGCCGGCCTGGTTGAGCAGCACCACCTGGTCGATGTTCGACGACTGGAAGCGGCGCAGCTTGCGGCGGATGGTTTCCGGCGAGCCGATCAGGCCGCCGCGCAGGGCCGCTGCGTGCAGGTCGGGGTTGGCCTTCTTCCACGCATTGTACTCGTCCCACATGTTGACGGTGCCGGCGGGCGGCCGCCGGCGGCCGGCCGACTGGCCGTAGAAGCGCAGCGAGAATTGGAAGAAGGTGTCGCCGTCGGCGCGCTCGCGGGCTTCCTCGTCGGTCTTGGCGCACATGAAGAAGGAGACCAGCGCGATGTTCGGGTTGGTGCGGTAGTCGGCGAGCTTCTTCTGCCGCTTGACGAAGGCGTTGTAGTAGGCGTGCACCCAGGCATAGGCTGCGTCGGCGGAGACGAACTGGAAGCCCAGCGCGCCCATGCCCCATTCGCCGCACTTGGCCAGCGTCTCGAGCTGGGAGCAGGCGACCCACAGCGGTGGATGCGGCTTTTGCAGCGGCTTCGGCACCACCTGGCGCAGCGGCATGTTGAAGTACTTGCCCTGGTGCTCGGTCGGAGCGTCGCCGAACATCGGCATGATCGCCCGCACCGCTTCCTCGAAGATCTCGCGCTTGTTGTCCATGTTGACGCCGAACGGCTCGAGCTCGGTGATCGAGGCGCTCTCGCCCATGCCCATTTCGCAGCGGCCGTTCGACAGGAGGTCGAGGGTCGCGATGCGCTCGGCGACCCGCGCCGGATGGTTGGTGGTGAGCTGGACGATGCCGTGGCCGAGCCGGATCTGCTTCGTCCGCTGGCTCGCCGCGGCCAGGAAGGATTCCGGCGCCGGCGAATGGGAGTATTCCTCGAGGAAGTGGTGCTCGACCTGCCAGGCATGGTCGTAGCCGAGCCGATCGGCGAGCTCGATCTGCTCCAGGGCATTCTGGTAGAGCCGGTGCTCGTCGCCCGCCTGCCAGGGCCGCGGCAGCTGCAGCTCGTAGAAAATGCCGAACTTCATGGGCCAGTCCTCCTGAAGGCCAGCATGCCCGCAAATCCCCCCAATGCAATGGCGCGGTGGAAGGAGATTTCGCAGGTCGTTCTCCTCCCCAACTTCGTTGGGGAGGTGTCGCCATCGTAAGGCGACCTGCCTTCGCCGAAGCGAAGCCGCTTCGGCTTCGCGCAGGCAGGCGGAGGGGTCAAGGTCTTTTGGACCGCGGGCGTCCCGCCCGCTCATGATCATGATCCATGAGCGGGCGGGACGCCCGCGGTCCAAGAAGAATAATGACCCCTCCGTCGCCGTATGACGGTGACACCTCCCAGCGAAGCTGGGGAGGAGATGAGATCTCGCGAGAAGCCGCGATTTTT
>NZ_JBFWZI010000318.1:0-5054 GCF_050185545.1 Reyranella sp.
CCCTGCGGGCGCTGTTCCGCGACCTCAAGCGGCGCAACGCGGTGGAGCTGCCGCCCGCTGCCGGCCAGGCGAGCGGGCCGCGCTACGCCGAGATGCCGGCACTGATCGCGGCGGCGACCGACCAGGGACCCGATTTCGAGCGGCCGTTCGCCGGCGGCACCCTGCGCATCAATCCGGTCGGCATCGACGAGCAGGTCTATGTCGTCTTCAGCTTCGACGATCCATCGGTCGCGAGCCGGGTCCTGTTCGTCGAGCGGGCGCGCGATTCGCGAATCGAGCGCATCGAGCTGCCGCCGCCCGACGACGGCGAGATCGTGCTGATCAAGGACCTCGCCGTGGCAGCCGACGCCGAGCTCGTCGACCTGCTGCGCGACCTCACGACGTCCGGTGACTTCCAGAGGTAGGCGCCCGTGACCACGCAGGTTCGCGTGTCGATCGCCACCACCGCCGGGGCGATCGCCGTCGAACGGATCGCGCCGCTCAACTTGCGCAAGTCGAGGGTCTTCACCTGGCGCGGCCTCGCGCCGTTGCCGGCGCTCTCGGCCAGCTACGACGCGTTCGTGCGCAAGCGCGTCGCCCGCATCCTTCCGTCGGGCGACGCCAGCCCGTTCCGCATCGATCTCTCCGACGAGATCGATACCGGCGACAGCTGGCAGCTCGGGGTGCTGGCGGCCCATGCGCTGCAGCGCGCCGAGCGGCTCGCCGGCCGCGAATCCGACGACGCCGGCACCTGGCTGTTCGCCACCGGCACCGTCGATTTCGAGATGGCGGCGGGCGAGGTGGGCTATGTCGAGGACAAGCTCCGCCTGCTGATCCGCGACGAACGGTTGAATGCCGTCGTCGCCAGCGGCAAGCGCGTCGTCGTCGCCGTGCCGGAGGCCAACGGCTCCGATGCGCGCGCCGAGCAGGAGCAGTTGCGCCGGCTCGGCGCCGAGGTCCTGGTGGTGCGCCAGGTCGAGGACCTGCTGCGCACCCTCGACCTCGACATCAGGCCCAGCGGCGCCGATCCCGACGACGCCTGGGAAGGCTCGCCGTTCCGTGGCCTGGAGGTCTTCGACGTCCGCCATCGCAAGATCTTCTGGGGCCGCGGCAAGGCGCGCGAGGAAGCGTTGCAGGTGCTGCGCCGCCAGGACCTTTACGGCTGCAGCTTCCTCCTGATCCATGGCAGCAGCGGCGTCGGCAAATCCTCACTGGCGCGCGCCGGCCTGCTCGGCGATCTCGAACAGATGGCGAGCGCCAACGACCGCTGGCGCAGCGCCGTGGTCATGCCGAGCCGTGGCAAGCGCACGCCGATCGCGGCCCTCGCCGAGGCACTGGCGTCGGCGGTGCCCGAGCTCGCCACGGAACCGGCCGAGCTGGCGGCCCGCCTGCTGGCCAATCCGGCCGAGGCGACGGCGGCAATCGCCGCCGCGCTGGCGCGGGCCGAAACCGGCGGACGCCTGCGGGTGGCGCTGCTGGTCGACCAGCTCGAGGAGCTTCTGCTGTGGGCGCGCGAGCAGCAGAGCGGGCAGGCGGCAGGCGAGCGCGAGGCGTTCGCCGAGACGCTGTCGCGGCTGGCGCGCTCGCGGCTGGTCTGGGTGATCGCGACCCTGCGCTCCGATCTCATGGCGCTGCTCGAGGACAGCCCGGTGCTGTCCGATCTCGCGCGCAACGAACGCCTCTACCGCCTCGAGCGGCCGCGGCCGGGCGCGCTCGCCGAGATCATCCGCCGGCCGGCCGAGCTCGCCGGCCTGCGCTTCGTCGGCCACGACAAGGACAACCTGCCGCTGGTCGACGTGCTGACCGACGCGGCCAAGCGCCAGCAGGACTGCCTGCCGCTGCTGCAGTTCACGCTGAAGCTGTTGTACGACGACAAGGAGCGGCGGCCCGGCACGATCAGCTACGACCAGTACGAGAGCGCCGGCGGACTGGAGAACGCCATCGGCACCTGGGCCGACCGCACGATCGGCGCGCTCGGCGCCGATCCCGAGACCGAGCGGGCGGTCGACGACGTGATCTTCAATCTCGCGCGCCGCGGCCGCGAGACCGAGATCGTCGTCGGCGCCGAGCTTCTGCTCGACGAGGGCTTTCTCACGCCGGCGCGCGAGCGGGTGATCGAGGCGCTCGACCAGGCGCGCCTGATCGTGCTCGACGCCAGGCCGCGGACGCAGCGCCGCACGGCGCGGGTGGCGCACGAGGCGCTGCTCACCCACTGGCGGCGCGCCCGCAGCCTGTTCGAGACGCACGCCGCCAAGCTCCTGCGCAAGGATGATCTCGAGCGCGACGCGCTGCGCTGGCGCGAGCAGGCGAACGACGTGGATTTCCTCATCCTGAGCGAGACGCACCTGGTCGATGCCGAGCAGCTGATGGCCGACAGCCGCGTCGCGCTTTCCGCGCTCGCCCGCGGCTACATCAAGGAGTCGCTCGCCCATCATCGCAGCGTGGTCGAGAGCGTGAAGGCGCGACTGGCGCGTGACGAGCAGAAGATCGCCGGCCTGATCGGCGGCAACGCCTATGGTGAGGCCGCGCTCGAGCTCGATCGCGTCGTCGACTACCTGGCCGACCAGATGGATGCGGAATTGCGCGACCGGCGCACCCATCACGAGGCGCAGCGGGCGCGTATTCGCACGCTGGCAGCCTATGACGGCCACGCCCGGACAGTGTTTCCGAAAGCCGGGCAGGAAGATTTCGAGCAGGCGCGCCTCGCCTGCGAAGGCGCGCTCGACGCGCTCGACGTGCTCGGCGACAGCCAATGGTGGGACAAGCTGCCGGTGCAGGACCTCACGACCGCGCAGGCCGACGACCTGCGGCGCGAGATCTACCGCCTGCTGCTGCTCTACAGCGGCCTGCAGCTCGTGCCGGTGATCCGCAATCTGCGTTCCCTGCGCAAGGGCGGCGGGCGGCGTACGCCGGCCTGGATGGTGCGCCTGCTGTTCAGGCTCGTGCCGCGCTCGATCGTGACCTCGAAGCTGCAGCGTATCGTCGACTCGCTTCAGATCACCCTGCCGGCTGGCAACAAGGAGGTCGCGCTGGCGTTCGAGCGCAGCCGGGCAGCGCTGCGCGCAGTGCGCCGCGTCGAGGAGGCGATCGGCGGCCTGGGCAGCGAGCGCTCGCGCACCAGCCTGCTGGTCGAGCGCATCGTCGAGATGCTTTCGTCGTTCCTGCCGGGCGCGCGCATCGACGTGGCGACCGTGCTGGCCTTCACCGCGCCGGCCAAGTTCGCCGAGCCGATCAACGCCACCGACTATTTCTTCGTCGCCCTGTTCAACTACTTCGTCGCCAAGCGGCGCAACGACGGCAGCTTCGCCGCGGCCATTTCCCTGCTGCAGGGCAACTTCCCGCAGCTCGACGCCGGGGCGCCGCTGGCCACCGCCGAACGCCTGCTGCGCACGGCGATCGCCTTGGAGCCGCGCAATTTCTGGCCGCACTGGGTGCTCGGTCGGACCCTGCAGGAGGCTGGCAACCATGGCGCGGCCGAGCTCGCCTTCAACAGCGCCATCGCGCTCGAGCCGCACTATGCCCGAGGCTACGAGCAGCGCGCGCTGTCGCTCGCCCGGCAATGGACGGCGACCCGCGACGATCGTTTGCGCGAGCGCGCCCGCGCCGATTCGCGGCTTGCCGGCCGCTATGGCGCGGGCGACCCCTCGATCTACTGGCCGCGCGGCGAGCTGTTCGACGAGCTCGGCGAGACAAGGGAGGCGCTCGACGCCTATTGCCTGTGGCTGGAGCTGGAGGAGGACGTATTGGCCACCGTGGCGCGCGGCGCCGGCGTGACACGGCTGTTTCGGCGCGCGACCGACATGCTGGCGACCCGGCAAGAGGAGGCGCTGCAGGCCGATGCGCACGCGCTGCTGGCGCTGGTCCATTGGACGTGGAAGGACCACGCCGCCGCGCTGCAGGCCGCGCACGCCGCCCTCGCGATCGCGCCGGCGCATGTCCACGCGCTCGGCGTCAAGGGCGCCGCGCTGCTCGCGGCCGGCAAACCGCGCGAGGCGCTCGCCGAGGGGCTCGAGCCTGCGCTGGCTGCCGACCCGTGGAACTTCTGGGTCCATTTCAATCGCGCCCAGGCGGTCGCTCGACATGGCCGAGGCCGCCTGGCGAGAGCTGCTCGCCCGCGCCGGCGAGAAGACGCACGATCACTGTCCGACCTGGATTCGACAGCGCGCCGAGGCCAGCCTGGCGCGGTCGCGGCCGGACGACCTCGCACAGCCGCAAGCCGCCTGATCGAGCCGGGCCATGACCGACGATCATGTGCTGACGGCGTTTCAGCGGACCCTGGAATTCGGCCGGATCTATGCCAAGCAGCCGCGACAGCCGCTTGCCGACATCACGCCTGGACGTCCCGTGCGCATCCTCACCTGGAACATCGGGCGCGGGTTCGCGCCGGAACGAATCGCCGACACCATCCGCGAGCTGCAGCCGGACATCGCCTGCCTGCAGGAGGTCGACTGGGGCAACCGGCGCACCGGCGCGCGCGATGTGCTGCAGATTCTGGCCGACGGCACCGGCATGCTGGGACTCTACGGCATCGAGTTCCTCGAAGTGCAGGGGCCGGGCCGGCCGCGCCGCCTGGCGGGCGGCGGCGCCACGGGCAATGCGCTGCTTTGCCGGACCGACCCTCGAGTCTGCTTCCGCATCGAGCTGTTGCCGGCAATCGACTGGGAGCACGGCGCCGAGGACGGAAAGCTGCCGCGTCGCGTGCGCGCCCGAGTGAGGCGCGAGCGGCGCATCGGCCGCCGCTTCGCGCTCGCCGCCGAGCTCGATGTCGGCGGTGCCCGGATCGTCGTCGCGTCGGTGCATTTCGAGGACAAGCTCGGCGGCCCGTGCGGCCGCTTCCGGCATTTCCGGTCGGTCGTCGAGGCGATCGATGCGCGGCGCGGCGACAGCGACGCAACCGTGGTGGTGGCGGGCGACTTCAACACCTTCGACTCGGCCGTGGCGCGGCTGGTGACGCCCGACACCGACGCCACCGCGCTTGGCCGGCCCAGGGGCACCAGCGAAGCGGCGTGGTGGAAGCGCGCACTGTTGCCACCGACCGGCTTCGCCGACCCCTTCCCCGCCGCCGCCTGGACGTT
>NZ_JBFWZI010000319.1:0-5031 GCF_050185545.1 Reyranella sp.
AGGTCCTCACCTGCATGCTCGACCCTCTATGATGCCCCGCATTCACCCACTCGAATCCGCGAAGAGCCTCTTCTCGTAAGGTCAGCCCCAGCATCCCTCTCGCCCCCGAATGTTGCGCGCACGTCCCACTTCAACATGCCTATCGATTGGTCAGTTGAGCCTTGTATCTAACCCCAGTGTTCCGTCTGCGAGCGTGCTCGAATCTACGGCAAAATCGGCCTACGTCTAGTGGTTGCGGAGCTAACGTCAAGTTGGGCTACGACCGCAGTTCCTCTCGGTAGCGCGTGAGCGAGGTGAGCGCGTGGCGGAGAAGCAGGCTGATTCGCGGCCGGCATTCGCCATCTAGACGCTGCCGCCTGTGCTGGCGATGGCCTACGGCGTGCCTGCCTATAGGCGCGTGCAACGCTGAGTGCGCGAGGGATTGAGTTCTGAAAAGCGCGCCTTGAAGATTTTGCGAGCGCACCCTTCGGGTCACCCCCTTTCGGAGGAGTGCGCGCGGTGCAACTTAGCCCGCGTAGTTCTGGCCGGCGCATCTGACGTGCAGGCAGCTCCGTTCGGGGCTCATCAACGCTCAACGACATTCGACTCTGCCTTCGCCAGCGCAGCCTGCTGCGTGATCTCAGCCTGCCTTTCGCGCGAACGTCAGCGGCCGGTCCAACTCGACCTAGTCGCAGATCACCTTTGGAGCGATTCGACCGCGCTCGCCGCGTTCGAGGCGCACGACGCCATAACCTTCCATCGTTCTCAGCGTGCGCGACAGGTTCGACTTGGCCTTGCCCGTGATCTGCGCCAGCTCGTCGAGCGAGTCGGGCGCCTTCTCGGCGATCACGCGGAGCAGCTCGCGGTTGCCGGCGGAGAACACCTTGGCGAACGATTCTGTCGAGGTGAACCAGACCTTCGGTTCGGTCGCCGTGATACGCCTCTCGCCGCCCGCCACGGCCAGGTGCGGGCCTTCATCTCCTCGTGGCTGGCGATGCCGATCTTCAGCGTGGTCATGGGTCGGCTCCTCTCTCGCTCAATGTCGCCTCGACTGCATCCCGGAAGACGGCGAGCAGTTTCGCGTACCGTGGTAGGCTTAAACCCGGATCGGCCGATGCCAAGGACCGAGGATGCGGCGGAGGAAGCGGGCGCGGTAGGCGTCCGGGATGGTATCAGATCACGCTGCCTGCAAGGCCTTCTGCACGGCCTCGGGCGCGCGGTCGATGACCTGCAGGTAGGCACGGGTGGGACCTTCCGGCTGGCGCAGACCCTGTTCCCAATGGCGCAGTGTGTTGACGCTGAAACCGAAGCGTCCCGCGAACTCCTCCTGGGTCATCCCGAGCCTGGTGCGGATCGCCTTCACGTCAATCGCCGCGGGAACGTGGACGCGATATGTCCTGGCATCGGCCTGACCTTGGGCATAGGCCACTGCTTCCTCCAGACCCCGCCTGATGCTGGTCGCAACCTTGCTCATCTTCTTCTCCTCTTCCTCTTGAATGTGTCGACCAGCAGAGCGGGAAGACGCTCGAGCTCGTTCCGCTCCCGTTGACTCACGTCGGCGCGCTGGTTCTTGGCGAATGCGGTCAGGGCAAACAGCGGCATGTCGGCGTCATGATGGAAACAGATGACCCGGGCGCCGCCGCGCTTGCTGCGTCCCTCCAGCGCCCAGCGCAGCTTTCGAACACCGCCGGTTCCCGGCACGAGATCGCCTGCCGCCGGATGGCAGGCAAGGATAGTCGACCAGCTGCACCCTCTTCGCTTCGTTCATCAGCTTGCGGATGGCAGCCAGAAACTCGGGCGTCTCGACCACGGTGACAGGAACCGTCCCAGACATCGCTCATGCTAGTCCATTGGACTAGAAATCGCCGCCGAGAGACGGCGTTCGCTGCCCGGCATGGCTTGGACGCCGATGCCGCTGTGAAACCCTGCGGCCATGCGTCCATTGCAGGCAAGCTTGTGAATGGCCATTCATATACTGTGCCGGCATCGCCCGGACCCACGGTAGGAGTAGTCATCATGCGTCTGCGTCGTAGAACCGTCCTGCGCGGCAGCAGCGCCTTGGCCGCTGCCATGGCCACGGCCCCCGCGGCCCCCGCCATCGCCCAGTCCAGCAAGTGGCCGGCCCGCGAAATTTCGCTGATCAATCCCAACGCACCCGGCGCCGCGACCGACCTGACGGCGCGCATCATCGCCCAAGCGCTCGAGAAGCGGCTGGGCGCCACCGTCATCGTCAAGAACGTCGTCGGCGGCGCCGGGGCGCTCGGGCCGACGACCCTGGCGCAGTCGGCGCCGGACGGCCACACGCTCGGGCTGGTGGCGATCTCCACCCACATCGCCGTGCCCAACATGATGAAGGTCGCCTACGAGCCGTGGAAGGCGTTCGACGTCCTGGGCCAGGTGGCGGCGCTGCGCTATGGCGTCGGGGCGCGGGCCGACGGGCCGATCAAGTCGATCGAGGAGCTGATCGCCGCCGGCAAGCAGAAGCAGCAGACCTACAGCTCCAACAACGTCACCAACGTCGTGGCGATGTTCCAGCTCGCTAGGCTCACCGGCGCCAAGTTCCGCTGGGTCGTCTTCCCGGGCGGCGTCGAATCGGTGACGGCGGCGATCGGCGGCCATGTCGATGCGGTGATCCAGACCGTCACCGAGATGCGGCCGCAGATCGAGGCCGGCAAGCTGCGCTTCCTCGCCTCGGCGGCCGAGAAGCGCTGGCCGTACTATCCCGAGGTCAAGACGCTGCGCGAGATGGGCTTCAACGCCGTCAGCAACGGCCCGTTCGGCTATGCCTTCCCGGCCGGCGTCGATCCGGCGATCAAGGAGCGCATGGAGAAGGCGCTGGCCGAGGCCATGGCCGAGGACGACGTGCGCAAGAAGATCGACGCGCTGGGCATCGAGCCGGTGTGGCGCAACGGCAAGGATTACGCCGCGCTGCTGAAGTCGATCGAGGGCGAGCTGGTGCCGATCCTGAAGGAAACCGGCATGGCCAAGAAGCCGGTATGAGCCAGCCGGGTGGCCCCGGTGGCCAGGACGCCGGGATGAGCCGGCCCGGCGGCAGGACGCAGGCGTGAGCCGGCCCGGGGGCCAGGACGCCGGCGTGAGCGGGCTGTCGCTCGCGCGATCGGGGCTGTGGCGATTGGGCGGCACGCGGCTCGCCACGCTCGGTCTGCTGGCGGCGGCGCTGGTCGGCCTGTGGCAGGCGCTGCGGCTCGAGAGCTGGGGCTTCGACGGGCCGGGCGCCGGCTTCTTCCCGCAGCTGGTGGCCGGGGTCTGCGTCGTCCTGGCGCTGGTCGTGCTGGTGGCGCCGGGCCGCGCCGGCGAGACCGAGGAGGGCGACTCCGAGGTCGTGCGCGCGACGGCGGAGACGCGGCGCTGCTTTGCGCTCTATGCCGCGGCGCTGGTCGTGCTGGCGCTGGGCGCGGCGTGGGCCGGCTTCGTGGCGACGGCGATCGGCGTGTCGGTGATCATCGTGCGCTTCGCCGAGCGGCGGTCGTGGGTTGCGGCGCTGGGCTACGGCGCCGGCGCGGCGCTGATCGGGCTGGTGTGCTTCGGCTGGCTGCTGCGGGTCGATCTGCCGGAAGGGCCGGTCGAGCGGGCGTTCTATACGCTGGTGCGGTGAGGATGTCCGTTTCGCCGATGCTCATGCTCATGCGGACCGCGGGCGTCCCGCCCGCTCATGCCCTCGCTTTCACGGACCCCATGAGCGGGCGGGACGCCCGCGGTCCGGAAGACCGTGACCCCTCCGCCCCGCATGACGGGGCACCTCCCCGGCGGTGACGCTGGGGAGGAAGAGAAGAGCTGAGCATGGAATCCTTGCTGCAGGGCTTCGCGGTCACGCTGTCGCTCGACAATCTCGCCTACTGCTTCGTCGGCGTGCTTTTAGGCACCGTCGTCGGCATCCTGCCGGGGCTGGGGCCGCTCACCACCATCGCCATCCTGCTGCCGATCACGTTCAAGATGGACGTGACGTCGGCCATCATCATGCTGTCGGGCATCTATTACGGCGTCGCCTATGGCGGTACGGTGACCTCGGTGCTGATGCGCATCCCGGGCGAGGCCTCCTCGGTGGTGACCTGCCTCGACGGCTACGAGATGGCGCGCAAGGGTCGCGCCGGGGCGGCGCTCGGCATCGCCGGCATCGGCTCGTTCTTCGCCGGCACGGTGGGGGTGATCGGCATCTCCTTCCTGTCGCCGCCGCTCGCCGAGCTGGTGCTGAAGTTCGGGCCGGCCGAGTACGCCATGCTGATGCTGGCCGGCCTCACCCTGGTGACCTACATGTCGTCGGGCTCGCTGCCGCGGGCACTGCTGATGGCGGCGTTCGGCCTGCTGCTGGGCACGGTGGGCAGCGACCCGATCAGCATGACGCCCAGGCTCACCTTCGGCATCGTGGCGCTGGGCGACGGCGTCAACCTGGTGCCGCTGGCGATCGGCCTGTTCGGCCTCTCCGAGGTGCTGTTCATGGCGCGCCAGAGTGCCGCCGAGGCGAAGGTGCTGCCGGCGCCGGCGGGCGTGCTGGGCTTCCTGCCATCGCGCGAGGAGGCGCGGCGCTCGGTCGGGCCGACGTTGCGCGGCACCGGGCTGGGCTTCCTCGTCGGGCTGCTGCCGGGCGGCGGCGCGGTGCTGGCCTCGTTCCTGTCCTACGCCATGGAGCGCAAGCTCTCGCGCCATCCCGAGCAGTTCGGCAAGGGCGCGGTCGAAGGCGTGGCCGGGCCGGAGTCCGCCAACAACGCCGGCACCGCCGGCGCCTTCGTGCCGCTGCTCTGCATGGGCATCCCGGCCAACGCCATCACGGCGCTGCTGCTCGGCGCCTTCATCATCCATGGCGTGACGCCGGGCCCGACCATCCTCGAGCGCCAGCCGCAGGTCTTCTGGGGCGTCGTCGCCAGCATGTATATCGGCAACGTGATGCTCCTGATCCTGAACCTGCCGCTGGTCGGCCTGTTCGTGCGCATCCTGCAGATCCCGCGCGCCTACCTGACGCCGATGATCCTCGTGGTCTGCCTGATCGGCGTCTATTCCTCGAGCAACAACCCGGTCGACGTGGCGCTCGCCGTG
>NZ_JBFWZI010000320.1:0-4968 GCF_050185545.1 Reyranella sp.
CGCCGGTCGGCGCGCTGTTCGCCGACCCGCAGCATCCCTACACGCTCGGGCTGCTGGGCTCGATCCCGCGGCTCGGCAGCGACGGCGACGAACGCCTGACGGCAATCGAAGGTGTCGTACCCAATCCTTTCGCCCTGCCGGCCGGCTGCCGCTTCAGCCCGCGCTGTGCCTTGGCTGACGCTCGTTGCCGAAACGAGACCCCCGCCCTGCGCGAGCTTCGCCCCGGCCATCGCGCTGCCTGCTGGAAGGCGCCGATCGACGACGCCCTTGGCGTCGGGGCCGAGCCGTGACTGCGCATCTCCTGTCCGTCGCCGACCTTACCAAGCACTTCCCGGCCAGGCGTGGCGTCATATTCCAGAGCACGGTCGGCACCGTTCGCGCCGTCGATGGCCTGAGCTTCCATGTCGCGCCGGGCGAGACGCTGGCCCTGGTGGGCGAGTCGGGCTGCGGCAAGTCCACGACCGGCCGCCTGGTCCTGCGCCTGATCGAGGCGACGTCAGGAACGATCCAGTTCGCCGGCCGTGACGTCCGTGCCCTCGACCGCGGCGCGCTGCGCGAGTTGCGCCGCGACATGCAGATCATCTTTCAGGACCCGTTCGCCTCGCTCAATCCGCGCCTGACCGTGGGCGACGCCCTCGCCGAGCCCCTGCGCCTGCACGGCCTGGCGTCGGGTGGGGCGCTGCACCGGCGCGTCGACGAGCTGCTCGGCGAGGTCGGTCTCTCGCCCTGGCACGCGCTGCGCTATCCGCATGAGTTCTCGGGCGGCCAGCGCCAGAGGATCGGCATTGCACGTGCGCTGGCCTCGCGTCCTCGCCTGATCGTGTGCGACGAGCCGGTCTCGGCACTCGACGTCTCCATCCAGGCGCAGGTGATCAACCTCCTCCAGGATCTCAAGCGACGCCTCGGCCTCGCCTACGTCTTCATCGCCCACGATCTCGCCGTGGTGCGCCACATCAGCGATCGCGTCGCAGTCATGTATCTCGGCAAGATCGTCGAGCTCGGTCCCAAGCGATCGCTGTTCGCGATGCCGCGCCATCCCTATACACAGGCGCTGCTTTCGGCGGTGCCGGTTCCCGATCCTGCCGCCCAACGGGCCCGTATCCGACTGGCCGGCGACGTGCCCAGTCCCCTCAATCCGCCGCGCGGCTGCCGCTTCCACACCCGGTGCGGTCATGCGCAGGAACGCTGCCGGACCGAGGAACCGGCCCTGCGTCCGATCGGGACTGCGGATCAGGTCGTAGCCTGCCACTTCGCCGAAAGCATCACCGCTCCCGCCCTGGTCTCCGAAGCCGAGCCGCCCTACGCGCGGCGCCTGGCGGCCCTGCGCAAGCTGGCGGCTGCGTGATTCATCATCCTTCCCAGCTTCGCTGAGGAGGTGTCCGCGTCTTCGCGGACCTGCCTTCGCCGAAGCGAAGCCGCTTCGGCTTCGCGCAGGCAGGCGGAGGGGTCATGGTCTTCCGGACCGCGGGCGTCTCGCCCGCTCATGATCATGTGCGTGAGCGGGCGAGACGCCCGCGGTCCGCATGACATGTGACCCCTCCGCCGGCCTGCGCGAAGCCGAAGCAACTTCCCTGGGGAGGAGGATGGATCACACCGACGGCACACCCGACGTCGTCGAGTACTCGAAGTGCAGCGGCGTCTCGGGGTGGACGAGCGCATAGGCCGAGCGTGCCGCGATCGCTGCCTCGGCGAAGCCGGTCAGGATGAGCTTGAGCTTGCCGGGATAGGTCACGACATCGCCGATGGCGAAGATGCCGGGCCTGCTGGTCGCCGTCGTCGACGCGTCGATGGCGATCTGGTTGTGCTGCAGCGCCAGCTCCCATTCGGCGATCGGGCCGAGCGACATCGACAGGCCGAAGAACGGCAGCAGGACATCCGCCTCGGTTCGCTGCTGCACACCGTCGAGCGTGGCCGCGATGACGGCCTTCAACGTGCCGTCGGCACCTTCCAGGCCGTGCAGCTGATAGGGCACGACCAAATCGATCTTGCCGGTCTTGGCGAGCTCCTTGAGTCGTGCCTCGCTTTCGGGCGCCGCGCGGAACCTGTTGCGACGATGGATCACCGAGACATGCGCCGCGATCTCGGCCAGCGACAATGCCCAATCGACCGCCGTGTCGCCTCCGCCCGCGATCACGATCCGCTTGCCGCGAAAGTTTTCGCGCTGGGTCACGTAGTAGAAAACGCTCTTGCCCTCGTAGGCCTCGATGCCGGGCAAGGGCGGCCGATTCGGCCCGAACGCGCCGACACCGGCGGCGATGATCACCGCTTTCGCCCGCACCGTGGTGCCCCTGGATGTCGTCACCTGCAAGTAGCCGCCGCCCAGCGGCTCCAGCGCCTGCACCTGCTCGCCGAGGTGATAGACGGGGCGAAACGGCGCGGCCTGCGCCTTGAGGCGAACGATCAGCTCGGCCGCCTCGATGCGCGGAAAGCCGGGAACGTCGTAGATCGGCTTCTCGGGATAGAGCGCCGCGCATTGCCCCCCGGCGTCGTCGAGCACGTCGATGACATGGCAGTGCAGCCGCACCATGCCGCACTCGAACACGGCGAAGAGGCCGACCGGGCCGGCGCCAACGATGACCACATCGGTCTGATGGGAATGTCCACTGGTCATCGTCGCAGAGTGGCTGAGCGAATTGACAAATAGAGCCCCCGCCGTATGGATCGAGGCAACCTGGAAACAGCCGGTACCCCGGAACAAGTCCGTCAGTCGGGGAACTTATAGCCGGAACGTGGGATCCTCCTAGAGCATGATTTGTTAGGAACGCGGCTGGGAACATCTTTCGCTGTTGTCGACTGCCGGCAACAACCACGACCGGGACTATTTTGGCGACACGTCGAGACTGTCCGAGGGAATGCGCAAGCAACACCAGGTTCCAGCCGGCGCCAATTGGGATGAGACCATCTTCAACGTCTTCAGGAACAAGGACGGTCCAATCCGGCACTTCTGGGGCTCGGAGATGAGCTATGGCCTTCCCGCGCCGAACCAGCATCATCGCGCCGGCGATCTCGTCGATCCTCTCTGGGATCTGCTCGACATGACGCCCGAAGGTCGGGGTCAGTTCTTTCCCAAGGTGCATTACGACTGATCCGGGACCCTGCCTGACGCCGGGCTCGGATGCAGCTCGAAGGCGCGCGGTTCATGTGAACGCGCGCATGGATCCGATCAGCACGGGGGTGCGGTGCGGGTACGGTAGCCATCGTAGTACTGGCTTCCGCAGACGACTTGCTGCTGAACGACGTCGTCACGATACCCGTTCTGGCCGCGGTTCGTGACGGTAACCGTGGTATAGCGACGGCCGTCAGTCTGGTTGTACCAGCCATGAGTCCCCGGCTGATTGGCGTAGTTGTAGCGCGGCCCAGGCTGCGAGTAGCCATAGCCATACCGTGATGGCGCAGGTGCGGGAGTGTTGTAGTAGTATGGGTTGTTGTAGCCCATCGGTGCCGGCTGATAGTAGCCACGCGGCGTGGCATAGCCGTCGTCCTGGCATGCCGCCCCGATCACGCCGATGCCCGCAACGACCATCAGCCGCAGAGAGAGCCTCAACATCTCTATTCTCCTCCAAACCAGCCAGGATGTTCGAATACCGCCACTACGCGATCATTCTGTCCCTTTAAGGACGGACAACGGTCCGGGGAGCGAATAGGTTCCTGTCACAGCTTTGACGCACCCAGACTTGGAAGGCCCGTTAGCGGCTTCTCGGTGGATGCAGTCGGCACCTGCAGGTGCTTCAGTGCTCCGGGCAATCGCATCCGCATGTGGCGGCGGGCGGCAGGCCAGGAAAAACCCCATGGTAGCTGGGGGCGGACTTGAACCGCCGACCCCGGCATTATGAGTGCCGTGCTCTAACCAGCTGAGCTACCCAGCCATGGGTGGGCGCTTTTAGTCGCCCGGTCGCGAAGCTGTCAAGGAAGCGGCCCCGGAATGCTATTTGTCCTGCATCGTCCGGGCATCCCACAGCCGCACCAGGTAGCCGTCCGGGTCGGCCAGCTCGGCGCCGTACCCCCAGAAGGTTTTCTGGGGTCCATGGGCGAATCGGACGCCGCGGGCCGTCCATTCCTCGAACTTGGCGTCGACATTGTCGACCTGGAACCACAGGGCGAGGCCGTTCGAGACCGCCTGCGGGCTCTCCGTCAGGAAAATGGCGAACCCTTCCCTGTCCTGGAGGGCGACGGTGCGCCGGTCGGGCACCTCGAACTCGACCTCGAGGCCAAGCGCATCCGTGTACCAGGCGCGCGAGCGCGCCAGGTCACGCACCGGCAAGTTGAGATGATCGAGTTTCATCATCGGAAGCGCCTGATGAAACCGCCGCCCAGCAGACGGCTGCCCTGCCGGGCGTCGTAGGCGACACAGGCCTGTCCCGGCGAGACGCCGATCTCCGGTTCGGCAAACCGGACGATGGCGCCGCCCTCCTCGCCCGGCTCGATGGTTGCCGGGCGCAAGGGCTGGCTCGAGCGCACACGCACCTGGATCGGCAGAACGCCGTCCAGCGGCGGGCCGAGCCAGTTGAGACCGTGAAGGACGATGTCGCGGCGCCCGAGCGCCGAGCGCGGCCCGACCACGACACGACGCGTCTCGGGCTCGAGCCGCACGACGTAAAGCGGCTCGTTGTCGGTGCCGCAGCGATCGCCGATGGCGAGGCCGCGGCGCTGGCCGACGGTGAAATTCACGACGCCGTCGTGACGGCCGACCACCCTGCCCTCCCGATCGACGATCTCGCCCGGCTCGACAGCCTGCGGCCGAAGCTTCTGCACCACGGCGGCATAGTCGCCGTTGGGCACGAAGCAGATGTCTTGACTGTCGGGCTTGTCGGCAACCGCGAGATCGAAGCGCTGCGCCAGCGCGCGCGTCTCGCTCTTCGGCAGGTCGCCCAGGGGAAATCGCAGGAACTCCAGCTGATCGCGCGTAGTGCCGAACAGGAAGTAGCTCTGGTCACGCGACGGGTCGGCGCCGCGATGAAGCTCGGCGCC
>NZ_JBFWZI010000321.1:0-4944 GCF_050185545.1 Reyranella sp.
CAGGATGGTGGCGAAGTCGCCGGTGGCGCCCGGTGCGCCGCCATCGAGCGCCGCGCCGACGGCGGCCTGCGTCGGCGTCTGCGTCGCCGCCGCGAAGCCGCCGACGGTCAGGGTGTGATAGACGTTGTTGGCGTCGTAGCTGAGTGACGGCTGCAGGAAGGGGCTGTTCGTGGTTGCCCCGGAATAGGTGCCGGTCACGCCGCCGGTCGCACTCACGACGGTGTAGGTGGTGCGCGGCGCATAGAGGGGGCCCTGCAGCGGCTGGGCGGTGAGCATGCCGCCCTGCACCATCGCGCTGCCCCCGACCACGATCTTGTCGTTCTGGCCCTGGGCATTGACCTCGACGATATGGGCGCCAGCCGGAACGTGCACCAGCTTGCCGGTCACCGCGATGGTGCCGATCGAGTTGCCCGGCGAAAGCGTGCCGCTGTTGGAGAGATTGCCGACGATGGTGCTGTTGCCGCCCAGCAGGCCGCTGTTGACGACGTCGCCCTGTATGGTGCCGTTGTTGATGAGCGTGCCGGCGTTAGCCACGTGGGAGACGATCGTGCCGGCGTTGGTGAGCAGCCCCTGGCTTGCGATGCTGACGCCCGACGCCGTGAGCATGTTGTTGTTGGTGGCCGCGCCACCGCCCGCGACGGTGAAGGAGCCGCCGGACCCCATGTCGATCGGCCCGTTGAACACCACGGTGCCGGAGCCGCCCACCGTCAGGCTGTTGCCGTAGCCCGTGAACGAGGCGTTGAAGGTCGCGGTGCCGCCGGTGTTGGTCGTCAGGGTGGTAGTAGAGAGCAGCGCCGCCGGCAGGTTGGTGGCGAAACCGTTCGGCAAGGGGACCTGGTCGGTCAGGGCCAGCACGGGAACGATCCGCGCATCGGTGCCGCTGGCCAGGCCCGAGCTCGACAGGGCATAGCCGACATAGCCGTTGGTCGGATCGAACAGCAGATTGAAGCCGGCGAAGAACTGGCGCCCGGTATTGATGAAGGGCTGGTCGGAGGTCGAGCCCAGCACCTCGCAGGGTGTCAGGGCGGTCGAGGTGCCGCAGGTCGAGCCCGATTCTGGAACGACGAAGCTGTAGAAGCCGGCCTGCTGCGGCAACCCGACCAGCGAGACGTCGAGCGTGGTGGGGTACCTCACGAACGGCTTGACGTAGGCGTTGGGGATGCCGGTGTCGGTCAGGATCGTGCCCGACACGTAGGGGCTGGACGTGCCGGTCGACAGGGCGACCGGAGCCTGGTTCCAGAGATTGGCGCCGGCCGCTGTATCCGGCGTGAGCTTGACGAAGGAATAGCCGTTGTTCGCCGTCGTCAGGCCGACCACGAGCTGGTCGTTCATCACCACGTAGCCCTGGTTGGCCAGCGCGGTGCCGTTGACGGCGACGTCGATCAGCGGATTCATGCCGACCGGCGCGATCTGGACAATGTTGCCCGCCGCGACGTTCTGCGCAAAGGTCAGCGACGGGTTGTAGGTGCCGCTGTAGACGTTGTTGCGATTGTTGCCGATGCCGAAATAGGCCGTCGAGTTGTCGCTGGTGACGACCAGGACCTTGATCGTCGACGAGCCGGCGGCCGGCTGGCCATTCAGCGTGCCCAGGATGTCGATCGGAAGCTGGTAGAAGTTGCCGGTCGGCGTTTTGCCGCTGCTGTCGTAGTTGTAGGCACCCGGGCCCAGCGAGGTGAGCCCGTTCAGCACGCCGGCTGGCAGCAGCGCCTGCGCGATCGCCACGCCCGTCGACCCGGTGTCGACCGTGACCCCGATCGTCTTGTCGGCAACCTTGATGTCGAGGTTCGCCCTGTGATTGGAGAAGGTGCCGTTGGGATTGCGCGAGTTCAGGCTGCCCTCGGTATACGGCACCACGAGGCTGGTGCTCGACGTGTAAAGGTTCCAGCCTGGCGCCGACTGTCCCAGGGCCGGCGAGACCAGGAGCGCGACAATAGGGCAAGCTGCCAAAGCTGCGCAAAGGCGCGGGACCCTTTGCGATGGCGTCGCACCTGCCGCCGAAAGCAGGTTGTCCCTAATCTTCGCGATCAAGATTTTCCCCCACGCCATCCGCATGGCGCGAGGCCAAGCCGCCCACTTCCCACAATGTCAGTTTGCGCCTCTTGCCGTGCCAATTCAATTGCGACGGTGCGTCCGTGCGACTCGACTCGCACCCGGCGCATCGCCTCGTTCCATATGCGAATGCCCTGAGCCGCGCCCTCTTCGCAGATGCGCGACGCACGGCCTTCGCCTTGCCGCTATACTGCCGGCCTGCAGGTGCGCATCGCACACCGGACGACGGGCCGACTTCGGAGGAGAGATGACCGACACGACTGATCTGCTCGCGCGGCGCAACGCCGCCCTGGGGGCGGGCGCACCGCTGTTCTACGAGGTGCCGCTGCATATCGTGCGCGGCGACGGCATCCACCTGTTCGATGCCGACGGCCGCCGTTACGTCGACATGTACAACAACGTGCCCTGCGTCGGACATGCCAACCCGTACGTCGTCGAGGCGATGGCGCGCCAGCAGGCGACGCTGAACGTGCACAGCCGCTACCTGCACGAAAGCGTCGTGGCGTTTGCCGAGCGCCTGGCCGCGCTGCACGGGCCGGAGATCGAAAGCGTCATCCTGAGCTGCAGCGGCACCGAGGCCAACGAGGTGGCGATCCGGATGGCGCGCTTCGCCACCGGCAGGCGCGGCATCATCTGCACCAACGCGACCTATCACGGCAACAGCGAGCTGGTGGGTTCGCTCAACCGGCTCGGCCAGCAGCCCGATCCGAACGCGAATCCGGCAGTGCGCGGCTTCCCCTTCCCCGAGAAATACCGGCCGATCGCCGCCAACCTGAGCGAGGCCGAGCTCTGCGATGCCTACCTGGCGCAGCTCGGCCAGGCGATCGCCGCCCTGCAGGCCAACGGCGAGGGCGTGGCGGCGCTGATCGTCTGCTCGATCTTCGCCAACGAGGGCCTGCCCGACGTGCCGGAGGGCTTCATGCCGCGCGCCGCCGCCCTGGTGCGCCAGGCGGGCGGCCTGGTGATCGCCGACGAGGTGCAGGCGGGCTACGCGCGCACCGGCACCTGGTGGGGCTACGAGGTGACCGGGTTCACGCCGGACATCGTCGTCACCGGCAAGCCGATGGGCGCCGGCCTGCCGCTCGCCGCCACCGCAGCAAGCCGCAAGCTGGTCGAGACGTTCCGTAGCAAGACGCGCTACTTCAACACCTTCGCCTCCTCGCCGCTGCAGGCGGCGGTCGGCATGGCGGTGCTGGACGAAATCGAGAACCGCGACCTGCGCGGCAACGTCGCCACGGTCGGCGCCGCGCTGAAGGCCTCGCTGACCCAGCGCAAGGGCGCCAGCGCCGCGATCGGCGACGTGCGCGGCCACGGCCTGTTCGTCGGCGTCGAGCTGGTGAAGCCGGTCGACGGCTCGCCCGACATGGAGCTGGCCAAGCGGGTGATCAACCGGCTGAAGGACAAGGGCTTCCTGACCAGCAACGCCGGCGCCTTCGCCAACGTCGTGAAGCTCAGGCCGCCGCTGGTGTTCTCGCACGACAACGCGGCCCAGTTCCTCGACGCCTGGGACGAGACCATCGCCGAAGTCGCGGCATGATCGAAGCCGAGCAGGCCTACGCGCCGGCGGCCCGGCAGGCGCTGGCGGCGTTCGGCGTCGTGCCGGCCGAGCTCGCCTTCGTGAACATGAGCGAGAACGTCACCTTCCGGGTGACCGATGCGCGTGACGGCGCGCCGCTCGTGCTGCGGCTGCATCGCCCGTGGTATCACGACATCGAGGAGCTGAAGTCCGAGCATCTTTGGACGCGCGCCCTTGTCGACGCCGGTGTGGCGGCGCCCAAACCGCTGCTGACGACGGCCGGCGAGAGCTTTGCGCAAGTCGACATCCCGGCCACCGGCGAGCGGCGCTGGGCCGGGCTGGCGCGCTGGGTTGACGGCGAGCTGCTGGACCATGTCGTGGCTCGGGAGACCGACCCGGCCGCGACCCTCCGGTATTTCAGCCAGCTCGGCGCCCTCATGGCGGCAATGCACGACCAGGCGAGCGGTTGGACGCCTCCCGCCGGCTTCCGGCGGCACGCGCTCGACGCCGACGGGTTGCTCGGGCCGGCACCGTTCTGGGGCCCGTTCTGGGATCATCCGATCTTCTCGGCCGATGAACGCAGCCTGCTGATGAAGACGCGCGACAGGCTGCACGCTGCGCTGGTGCGCTACGGCAAGCCGGCGCGCACCTTCAGCCTGATCCATGCCGATCTGCATCCGCGCAACGTGGTGGTCGACGGCAGCCATGCCGCGGTCATCGACTTCGACGATGCGGGCTTCGGCTGGCACCAGTACGACCTCGCCGTCGCCCTGGTCTCGTACCAGGACGGCGAGGCGTTCGCCGCAATTCGCGACGCCTGCATCGCCGGCTATCGCTCGATGCGGGCGATCACCGACCAGGACCTCGCCCTGCTGCCGATGTTCCTGCTGATCCGCGAGATGGCGCAGATCGGCTGGTACGGCCAGCGCCCGGAGCTGCCGCGCTCGAGCAGCCTGGCGCGGCTGCGCGAACGCGTGTGCCGCATCGCGGCGCGCTTCGAGCCGGTGTGCTGAGGCGGATACGTCGGCCGAAGAGCGCGTCATACGTCGGGAGCGCGCCACTCATAGGCGCCAACTTGACTTACAAAGGGACCTCACGCTGAGGAGCGGCCTGGAGGCCGCGTCTCGAAGGGCCGGCAACAAATCCGATGTTGCAACACCGCTATTCCAGCGATCTGGTCTGTCGCGCATCCTTCGAGACGGTCGCTACGCGACCTCCTCAGGATGAGGGCTTTGCTGGACCGGCCAAAGTTGGCGCCTATGAGCGCGCAGCTGGTGGCGGAGTAGTCTCCGCCAAGATGGCGCTCTTCTTGATGATAACACATCCCATGAGCGCCATCGGAGTGGCGCGCTCCCAGCGGGCGATCACGCCAGTCGGTA
>NZ_JBFWZI010000322.1:0-4940 GCF_050185545.1 Reyranella sp.
CGACGTCTGGATGCGGCTTCTCCGGGCTGTCGACGGCAGCGTCCTTTGGCTCCTACGGGACAATTCGACGGCCGCTCGGAACCTCCGACTCGAGGCCGCGGCGCGCGGCGTCGATGGTGCCAGGCTGGTGTTCGCCGACCGAGTGTCGGTCGAACAGCACATGGCTCGCCACAAGTTGGCCGATCTCTTCCTCGACACGCTGCCCTGCAACGCCCACACCACGGCGAGCGACGCCCTATGGGCTGGGCTGCCTGTTTTGACGCTGGCGGGCCGCGCGTTCGCCGGCAGGGTCGCCGCGAGCGTTTTGGGCGCCGCTGGCTTGCCGGAGTTATTGATCGCCAGGACCGAACAGCAGTATGAGGCCACGGCGCTCGATCTCGCGCGGGACCCGTCAAAGCTGGCCGCAATCAAGCGAGAGCTAGCGGCCAAGCGGCTGACGGCGCCGCTGTTCGACGTCCAACGATTCGCCCGGGATATTGAAGCGGCGTATGCCGCCATGATGGAGCGCTACCAGGCGGGCCTGGCGGCGGACCACATCGGCTGAGAACTGCACTCAAAGGGGCCGCCTTCCGTTGAGAGGTGGCAGCGGCCAAGCGTGACCTGCAGGAGACTCGCCGCTGCCACGGCCGGTGTCGGCAGAGGAGCCGCGCTGCGCTTCGGCGGGGCGGATCGCAATCGCCGATCATCTTGAATCCTTCCCTGAGAGAGAACCCCTACCCATACCGATTCCGGGTTTCTTCGAGGTGTTGCGGATTCAATAGTCTGTATCGTCTGTGTCGAAACGCAGGGGCCGCCCTCGCTCTGACTTCCCACGCGGCAGGGACGGGATTGGACGTGGCTGCCGCAGCCTCCTCGATCGGCACAACCAAGCGAGCAATGCGATCAAGCCGGGCGGACGAATAGCGCTACGGGAATCGACAGCTATCGCCGGAAGCGCCGTGAGGTATGCTGCAGGCCAACCAATGCCGGGTCCCCATCCCAAGACCCCGACCCGGCGCGGCCAGGCCCGCGCTCCCCCGTACAGCGCGGGGCCACTCGGCCCGCAGGACTCCATCGCTGTCCTCAATCCCGGCCCAAGATTCGACGCGCAATTGTTACCGCTTGTCCGGTTCAACCGATCGCTCATCATCCTCGTCGCCCCATACTCTCTCGATCAAGGGCTCGACGACTGCGGCGAGCGGCGTATAGCTCCAAAGAAGTGCTCCAAGCCCGAAAGCGAGGAAAAGTGTAAAGATCGGCCCCCTCAGCACGTTGAACAGGCCGAACACGACGGGGATCGCCGCCAGGCTCCACGCGACATGCCATTTGAGACCGAGCTCTGTGCCGCCCCACGCGGCGATGAATCCGACCCATGCTCCCGCAAACAAGTTCCTCAAAATCGCCTCCCCAATATGCACCGCCCCAAGATGCGGGCATCGTAGCGCCCCGAGAATGCGGGTTGAATTGTAACCAAAGGCGCGCGGGTGGGGAACGCCGGCAGAACGCGCCGCGCGCGCCCTGGAAAATCTGCCCGCCAGGCCACGCGATGCCGCGATTTCGTCACCGTGAGGGGCGTGTCTTGCGCGGGACGTCCTGCGCGATGATGTAACACTGCAGGGACCTGCGGTCGTAGATGCGGCGCCGCGGCTTGGTCTCGTTCCCGTCGAGGTCCATCTCGGGCGCCGAGAGCGAGTTAATGTCGAGGCGATCGAGAGCCGTGCGCCCGGTCGGCGCGATCAGCCCGGCGGGCGGGACGGGCTTGATCCGCTCGTAGTGCTCGCGCGCCGCCGCGAGCCGGGCTGCGGCCTCACGGTAGGTCGCGAGATGCGAGCGCAGCTCCTCGCCCAGCGCCAGCAGCTCGCGCGCCCATCACGCGGGAGGCTCTGGTGACGTCGGAGGCGTAGTGCACGCCGATGCTGGATCGCCTGCGATCGAGTTCGACGATGGTTCGGACGTCGTCGCGCCGTGCCGATGCGCAGGCGGATGGTGTATTCTGACAGATAGCCATGATCCCGGAATCCCTTTCCTTCGGGTTGTGGTCAGAGCCGGGCGGGAAGGTAGAAGCTTCCGTCCGGCTCGCCTTTAGGGTAGAACCTAAATCATGGCGAAGTCAATAAAGGTTAAACCTAAAAAGCGTGGCAGGCCTGCGACAGGCAAAGACCCATTGATAGGTGCCCGCTTTCCGCCTGCCCTGATCGAGGCAATCGACGCATGGAGCGCCGCGAGCGAGCAGCCGATGACGCGCTCTGAGGCTATCCGCCGTTTGGTGGAGCAAGGATTTAGGATTCCTGCCCTGTATCTCGGCGACATGCTCAGGATCGCCAAGGGCTCAGGGACCACTGCGCATAAGGTCGTCGAAGCGAAGAAGCGCAGCGACTTCTACATTGAAATGGCGATGAAGTTCTATAACGGAGAGGTTGAGCGCGTCGAAAGCGACGTTCAGACCTTAGGCGATTCTCTCATGTTCACCGGCGAGCCTGAGAGCGTCATCCGGGTGCTGGAGCCCGTTCGGCAGTACCTCAAGCAGAAGGCAGAGGAATTGAGGCTGAAGGCGAAGGGCGCCAAACGGTGAGACGCTACGCCAATAGGATGTCGACCATCGCCCGCGCTTGGGTCGCTGCCGCAATCATGCTGCTACCGACTTCGACCCCCGCCCAGAATGCGTTCTACATTCAGGGTCGGCTCGATGGGTTGCAGAGACAGCTTGCCGACCTTGCTACACTCATCGAGCAGCTCAAAGCGGAAGACCAACAATTGCAGCAGCAGCTGGAAAGCATGCGAACGAAGTTCGAAGCGCGTCTTGAGCGACTGGAAAAGGGCGGAGCTTCAGCCAGAGGAAAATCGCGATGAAGCGATGCCTGGTAGAGCTATGGCTGAAGGCGAAAGGGAAGCGATGAACCTGCCGGAGCTGCGCCGTCGCGCGGTGCACGAGGCGGGCCATGCAGTGTTCCTATGGCGTGGCGGCGAAACCATTCATGGCAGCGCCTTCGATGACCGCTTCGCTTCATTCCGAGAGGTCTTGGTGAGTGCAGACTGCGGCGAGGAAGGGGACGTGTTGCCTCTTCGCCTGGAGGATGGTCGCCTGCATCATGCGGCCGGAACAGTCGCTTGCGGCTATCGCCTCACCGTTCCGGCGGTCTACGGTTTCACTGGCCTGCCGCGGCGGAAGCATCGCGCCCTGATCGCCCGCGCGAAGCTCGAAGCTGCGGCGGCGCCGGGAGGAATTCTGGTTTCCGGGGCCGTGCACGATGCCACAGTAGGTCGGATCGAGGCCGCGTTCGAGGATCGCGGCTGGCTTGATCTGAAGAGTATCGAGCGGCAAGTGCGGGCTTATGCAGTCTAATGGGACGCCGATGACTGGAAGTCTCGTTCGCCGCCGACGGCTACTGTCCAGGTACCCAGCGACAAGCCATCGATCGCCGTCTTGCCCCTACAGAACATGAGTGGCGATCCTTCCCAGGAGTACTTTGCCGACGGCGTCAGCGAAGTTATCGTCAGCGCCTTGTCGCGCTTCCACGAACTATTGGTCATCGCGCGCGGTTCCAGCTTCGCCTTCAAGGGCAAGGGGCTGGAGCTCGATCAGATCGCTGCCCGGCTTGGCGTTCGCTATTTGCTGAACGGCAGCTTGCGCAAGGCGGGCAATCGGGTGCGCGTCTCGGTGGAGCTCATCGAGGCGGCCAGCGGCGCGCAAATCTGGTCCGATCGGTACGACCGCGACCTCGCGGACGTCTTCGAGTTGCAGGACGAGGTCAGCCGGACCGTTGCCGCGGTGATCGTACCGGCAGTCCGCGGCGCCGAGATCGAGCGTGCGCGGCGCACGCCACCCGCGAGCCTCTCCAGTTACGATCTTTATCTTCGCGCATTGCCGCATTTGTGGGCCGCCACGCGCGAGGATATTCCCAAGGCGATCGATCTCCTTCGTCAGTCACTGGCGCAAGAGCCGGACAGGGCGCCACCCTGGCAGCGCTCGCGTTGGCCCTGATGCTGGCGCCGCCTGCTGGCGTGCTGACATCCCCGGAGATGACGACCGAAGTGGTGGCACTGGCCCGGCGCGCCAGGCCCGACCAGGTCGACACCAGAGAGGTGATGGCGGTGCTGCCACACGGCACCGGCACGGTGAAGGTGGTCGAAGGCGGGCTGGAGATCCCAATGAAGCGGGCACGGACAAGACGGTGATCGCCCAGGCGGCCGCCATTGTCCGGCTCGATCTGTGACGGAGGCCGCGATGGCCGCCAAACGCATCATCCTCGAGCACGGCACCGGCAACGACCTGCACGGCGGCGACTACACCAAAGCGGCGCTGCGCGCCGTGCCGGACGCCCTGCACCACAGCTCGCTCGTCATGCTGCGCACCTTGGGCGTCAATCCCAAGACCGGCATGTTCGTCGACGTCACGATCGGTGTCGCGCAGGCCGAAAAGGTCGACACGGAAAAGGTGCGCGCCTCGCTGCCGCACGGCATCGTCATGGTGAAGGCGGTCAAGGGCGGACTCGACGTGCCCGATCCCGAGGGCAACGACCCGGCCGTGGTCGCCAGCGCCGCCGTCTGTGTCCGCCTGGAGCTTCCGTGAAGTGCCCTTCCTCCTCCCCGTCTTACGGGTGTCTTACGGGGGAGGCGACTAATGCTCACTCCCGCACCAGCATCGGCAGGCCCTGCTCGATCGCCAGCCGCGCCATTGCCTCGAGATCATCGTCGGTGGCCCTGCTGACCGGATAGCCGATCTCGGCGAAGCGGTAGCCGGGCATGCCGAGCACGCGGCTCATCAGCTCGGCGGCGCTGGTGAAGCGCTGGGTCATGACGCTGAAGGCGGGAACATCGAGGCGTTCAGCGGTGACGGAGTCGTGCAGACTGCACGTTGAGCAGCTGCCTCAATCGCCAATGCCGGAGATGACGGCATCCCATTGCCGGATCTCGGCCGCGATGAGCGCGTCGGCCGGCGCGCTGTAGTTCGACTTGGTCCG
>NZ_JBFWZI010000323.1:0-4895 GCF_050185545.1 Reyranella sp.
ACGCCGATATAGATTTCGCCCACCCGGTCCTCGTAGACCAGGTCGCAGACCGCGAGGTCGCGCGGCGCGATGCTCTCGGAATCGACGAAGCCCAGCGGCGACATCTCGACCGGATCATGGCTGATGTTGCGCCACACATTGTACTCGGCGAAGCGCTTCTGCAGACGCGCCTCGGCCTCGTCGGCGGGCAGCAGGTCGCGCACGCGCTGCGGGCCGGAATTCTCGGTGTAGTCGTTGTGGACACTGCGCACCGGCGCCCGGTGGCCGCGCTCGACGCCGCGATCGGCGGCGCGGATCGTATGATCGAACACCACGACCTTCGAGGCGCCGGTCTGGCGCTTGACCAGGGCCTCGATCTCGGGCTCGTAGACCCGGCGCACCTCGTCGCGATCGTAGAAGTCGCGCACCGCCGTCTCGTGCCGCGCCAGCACGAAGGCCTGGCGATCCAGCGACAGATCGCCGGCGATCGGCCGGACGTTGTGGATGCGCACCTTGAAGTCGCGATAGTTGCCGACGCGGCGCGCCACGCCAGTGCCGATCGGCGGATTGTAGGTGACCGGCTTGACGCTGAGGTCGGCCAGGTAGGGAACGCTGGCCTCGACCCAGGCGGCGAGCGGCGGCTGCGGGATGACGGATGCAACGGGCTGAACGGATGGCATCGATTTCCTCCGGGTCGGTCGACGCAGAACATATGGCCGATCGGCGGGCTTGCCTCATGAGAAGACTTCATGAGGTCGATAGGGGATCGACAGTAGGGCCCGTCTTCCCACCCGGCTCGAGATCGCGCCGGGACTCCATTCTGAGGGGTCATGGTCTTCCGAACCGCGGGCGTCTCGCCCGCTCATGATCATGAAATCATGAGCGGGCGAGACGCCCGCGGTCCGCATGATTCATGACCCCTCCACCCCATGTGACGGGGCACTTCCCCAGCTTCACTGGGGAGGAAGGCGATAGCTCAAACATGCATGCCGCCGTCGGCCATCACGACGCTGCCGGTGGTGAAGCTGCTCTTGTCCGAGGCGAGGAACAACACCGTCTCGGCAACCTCCTCGGCCCTGGCATGGCGACCGAGCGGGATCACCGAATCGAGGAACGTGCCGGCATCGGTGCCGAGGGCCTCGCTGAGGCCGCTTTCGACGCCGCGCTGGAAGTCGTTGTCGATCGGTCCCGGCGCCACGACGTTGACCCGAACCCGACGCGGCGCCGCCTCCTTGGCGACGGTGCGCATCAGGCCGATCAGTCCATGCTTGGAGGCGGCATAAGCCGAGATCCCGGGATCGCTGGTGACGCCGACCACGCTCGACGTCATGACGATGCTGCCGCCGTCGCGCATCCTGGGCAGGCCGTACTTGCAGGCGAGGAACGACCCCTTGAGGTTGACCGCCACCACGGCGTCGAACACCTCCTCGGGATAGTCGGCCACCGGCTTGATGACGCCGCTGATCCCGGCGTTGCTGAACAGCACGTCGATCGGCCCCCAGCGCGCCACCGTGGCGTCGACATAGGCCATGGTCGCGCGGGCGCTGGTCACGTCGGCCAGCATGGCGGTCGCCCGCCCCTCCGGCAGAGACTTGAGCACCGCGTCGAGCCGCGCGCGGTCGCGATCGACCAGCATGACTTTGGCACCCTCGGCGACGAAGCGCGCGGCGCTGGCGCGACCGAGGCTGCCTGCAGCGCCGGTCACGATGCAGATCCTGCCGTCGAGCATGCCCATGACTCACCTCCCTCCGAGGTAGGCGCGCTGCACCGCCGGGTCGCCGGAAAGGTCGGCGGCGCGCCCGCTGCCGACGATGCGTCCGTTCTCGATCAGGTAGCCGCGGTCGGCCACCGCCAGGCTCTTGCGCGCGTTCTGCTCGACCAGCAGCACCGAGATGCCATCGCCACGAATGCGCTCGAGGGCGCGGAACAGTTCGGTGCAGAGGAGCGGCGAGAGCCCGAGCGACGGCTCGTCGAGCAGCAGCAGCTCAGGCGCCGACATCAGCGCCCGGCCGATCGCCACCATCTGCTGCTCGCCGCCGCTCATGGTGCGCGCGGTCTGGCCGAGGCGCTCGGCGAGGCGCGGAAACAGCGCCAGCACGCGGGCGCGGTTGCGCGCCTCGTCAGTGCGCGCGCGCCGGGCGAAGGCGCCGAGCAACAGGTTCTCGCGCACCGTGAGGTCGCCGAAGATCGCGCGGCCCTCCGGCACCAGCGCCAGGCCGGCCTCGACAATGGCATGCGCGGACAGCCCCATCAGCTCGCGTCCGGACAGCGTCACCTGGGCGCCCGGCGACGCGGGCAGCAGGCCCGCCACCGCGCGCAGCAGTGACGACTTGCCCGCGCCATTGGCGCCAAGGATGACCACGATCTCGCCGGCGCCGACCGTAAGGGCGGCCTGATCGAGCGCACGGTGCTTTCCGTAGAGGACGGAGAGTCCGGCGACATCAAGCATCGTCGCCGCCTCGTCGATCGTTGTCGTCCTCGCCCAGATAGGCGCGGACGACCTCGCGGTCGGCCAGGACCTCCGCCGGCAGGCCCGAGGCGATCAGGCGGCCGACATTCATCACCACGCAGCGATGACAGAGCGAGCGGATCGCATCCATCACGTGCTCGACCAGCAGGATGGTGATGCCCTCCCCGTTCAGCGACCGGATGAGCGCGATGCCGGCCTCGAGCTCGGTCGGGTTGAGGCCGGCCAGCCATTCGTCGAGCAGCAGCAGGTCGGGCTGCAGCGCGAGCGCGCGGGCAAGCTCCAGGCGCTTCTGGTCGATGTAGGTGAGCTCGCCGGGCAGCGAGTCGCGAGCCCCGCCGAGCCCGACCCGCTCGAGCAGGCGTTCCGCCTCGGCGGCGGCGGCGGCACCCCAGGCACGTCGACGCCCGAAAGCCAAGCCGGTCAGGACGTTGTCGCCGCAGGTCAGCGAGGCGAGCGGCCGCACCAGCTGGAAGGTCCGCGCCATGCCGAGGCGGGCGATGCGATGCGCCGGCTGGCCGCCGATCGCATGGCCGCGAAAGCCGATGCGGCCGGCGTCCGGACGCAGCACGCCGGACAGGAGGTTGAGCACCGTTGTCTTGCCCGAACCGTTGGGACCGAGCAGCCCGACGATCTCGTGCTGCTCGACCGTGAAGCCGAGCGCGTCGACGGCGACCAGCCCGCCGAACCGGCGCGTCAGCCCATCGATCTCGAGCAGCGCGCTCATGCAGTCCCCTTCGCGGCAACCCGTCGGCGCGCCGCATCCTCGACCAGGCCCGCGACGCCGCGCGGGATCAGGTAGACGATCACGATGAAGACCACGCCGACCATGATACTGAAATGGTTGGGGAAGCGGGCCACCAGGTACTCGAATAGCAGGGCCAGCGGCACGACGCCCAGCACCGGCCCGTAGAGCCGGTGCACGCCGCCCAGCAGCGCCATGATCAGCACGGTGAACGACACCACCGGATTGAAGGCGATGGCGGGATCGATGTAGGTCCAGCGCGGCGCCATGATCGCGCCGGTGAGCGTCATGAACACCGTGCTGAGCACGAACAGGGCGACCTTGGCGCGCGTGACGTCGATGCCGGAATGGCGCGCCACCGTCTCGTCGTCGCCGATCGCGCGCAGCGCCAGCCCGAGCCGCGAGCGGCCGATCAGGAAGCCGATCGCGAACACCAGCACGGCGAGCGCCAGGAGCTGCCAGTAGATCTGCGCCGCGGTGATGTCGGCGAACACGTAGCGGCCGAGCGTCCGCGTCTTGTTGACTTCGAACCAGGTCACCAGCTGGCGGACCAGCTCGGCCAGGCCGAAGCTGAAAATCACGAAGTAGACGCCCGACAGGCGCAAGGTGGCGAGCCCGACGAGCGCCGCCACGACGCTGCCCACGGCCATCGCGATCAGCAGCACCAGCGGCCACGGCAGGGTCTCGACGAAGACCGCCGTAGTGTAGGCACCGATGCCGAAGAACGCCACGGTGGCCAGCGAGACGTAGCGCGTCGGACCGGAGAACAGGCTCCACGCCGTCGCCAGCACCGTGTAGCTCATGATGTTGATGGCGAGCGACAGGCCGTAGTCGGCGACGACAAACGGCAGCCCGGCGAGCAGCGCCACGCCGGCCAGGCAGGCGATGCCGATCAGCGCGTCGCGACCCGTCATCGGCGGGCCTTCATCGGTTGGGCTTCGTCGGTGGCCCTCATCGGCTGGCTCTTCCGAGAATGCCCTGCGGCCGCACCAGCAGCACGATCAGGAAGATCGCGTAGGTGGCGGCGAGCGTCAGGCCGGGATCGACGAAGACGGCGACATAGTTCTCGACCAGGCCCAGCAGCAGGCCGGCGATCAGCGCGCCCAGCAGGTTGCCGACGCCACCCATGATCACCACGACCAGCGCCTTCAGCGTGAACACGACGCCGAGATTGGCGTTGAAGGTGAGGAACATCGACACCAGCACGCCCGACGCCGCGACCAGCGCGCCCCCCAGCGCGAAGGCCAAGGCGGAAGCGGTTCGCACGTCGATGGCGACCAGCTCGGCCGCCACGGGATCGACCGCGACCGCCCGCACCGCCGTGCCGATCCGCGTGCGCGTCAGGCCGAGATAGAGGCCGACGCCGATGACCACGGCGAGGACCAGCGCCAGCAGGCGGTTGGCCGCCACCGTCGCGCCGGCGATCTGCACCGGCACGGCAAGGAAGGAGTAGCTGTAGTAAGCACCGCCGAAAGTCGCGAGCATGACGCCCTGGATGACGAACAGGAGGCCGAAGGTCGCCAGGATGCTGTCGACCTCGAGCGCATCGCGCGTCCTGGCGCGGCGCACCAGCGGCTGCAGCAGGACGCGATAGATCACGAAGCTCAGCGCGAAGGCGAGTGGCGGCACGACGATCAGCCCGACCAGCGGGCTCACCGCGACGCCGGTGTAGAACGAGAACGCGGCGAAGGCCGCGGCGACCAG
>NZ_JBFWZI010000324.1:0-4875 GCF_050185545.1 Reyranella sp.
ATGCCGATCACGCGGCAGCCCTGTTCAACCTGCAGACCGTGGGGTTCATCTACTCGCGGCTCACCAATCCGACCAACGCCGCGCTCGAGACAAGGCTCGCGACCCTGGAGGGCGGGCGCGGCTGCACGGTCACCTCGTCCGGCCATGCGGCGCAGGTGCTGGCGCTGTTCTCCCTGATGTCGTCAGGCGCCCAGATCGTCGCGTCGTCGCGGCTCTACGGGGGCTCGCTGCAGCAGATGCGCAACACCTATCCAAAGTTCGGATGGAAAGCCGAGATCGTCGACGCCGACCAGCCGGAAAATTTCAAGCGGGCGGCAAATGAGAACACGCGGGCCTTCTTCATCGAGAGCCTGGCAAATCCGGGCGGCGTGGTGAGCGACCTCGAGGCGATCGCGCGCATCGCCGAATCGGTCGGCGTGCCGCTGCTGGTCGACAACACCCTGGCCACGCCGTACCTGTGCAAGCCGATCGACTACGGCGCGACGCTGATCGTCCATTCGACCACCAAGTTCCTGAGCGGCACCGGCACATCGATGGGCGGCGCGGTGGTCGACTCGGGCAAGTTCGACTGGACGCGCGGCGGGAAGTTCCCGAGCCTCGCGGGGCCCGAGCCCGCCTATCACGGCCTGAACTTCTTCGAGACGTTCGGCGACATGGCCTACACCTTTCATAGCCATGCCGTCGGCCTGCGCGACCTCGGCCCCAGCCAGGCGCCGTTCAATTCGTGGATCACCATGCTCGGCATGGAGACGCTCGGCCTGCGCATGGAGCGCCACTGCGCCAACGCGCTCGCCGTGGCGCGCTTCCTCGAGACCCATTCGGCAGTGGCTTGGGTCAACTACGCCGGCCTGCCCTCCAACAAGTATTTTGCGCTCGCGCAGAAGTACCTGCCCAAAGGCGCGGGCTCGGTGTTCACCTTCGGCGTCAAGGGCGGCTACGACGTGGGCGTGAAGGTGGTCGACAATGTCGATCTGTTCTCGCATCTCGCCAACATCGGCGACGCCAAGAGCCTGATCATCCATCCCGCCTCGACCACGCACCGCCAGCTCACCGACGAGCAGCGCGTCGCCGCCGGCGCAGGTCCCGACGTGCTCCGTCTGTCGATCGGCATCGAAACGGTGGACGACATCATCCGCGATCTGGCGCAAGCTCTCGAAAAAGCGACAGTGTAATGGGGCCAGGCGTTCGGTAAGGAGTCAGGGTGATGGTGCAGGCTCTCGACAAGGCGATGGTGCGATGCTGAGCAAATCCGACAACGACCTTCTTACCCTGACCGGTCCCGGCGCCCCGATGGGCGACCTGCTGCGCCGCTTCTGGATGCCGGCCCTGCTCTCGGCCGAGCTGCCCGAGCGCGACGGCCCCCCGAAGAAGCTAAAGATCCTGGGCGAGGACCTGCTCGCCTTTCGTGCCACCGACGGCCGGGTCGGCATCGTCGAGCCGCATTGCCCGCATCGCGGCGCCAATCTCTACTACGGACGCAACGAGGAGTGCGGCATCCGCTGCGCTTATCACGGCTGGAAGTTCGACGTCGACGGCAACTGCGTCGACCTGCCGACCTCGCCGCCCGAATCCTCCTACAAGGACACGATCAGGCTCCTCGCCTACCCGACGCGCGAATGGGGCGACATGATCTGGGTGTACATGGGCCCGCGCGAGCACATGCCCGAGCTGCCGCAGCTCGAGCTGGGGCTGCTGCCCGCGGCACAGCGCTATGTCACCAAGAAATGGCAGGACTGCAACTGGGTGCAGAGCGTCGAGGGCGCGATCGATACGGCGCACTTCACGTTCCTGCACGCCGTGCTGGCCAAAGACGAATCCGCGGCGCGCGCCGCGCTGGCCAAGGCGGCCATCGCCGACCAGTCGAAGCCCGACGATCGCATCCGCTGGATCCACAACGACTCGCGGCCGAAATTCACCGTCCGTGGCCATGATGCCGGCCTGCTGATCGGCGCGGCGCGCAAGACCGACGGCGCCGATCTCTACTGGCGCATCTCGCAGTTCCTGATGCCCAACCACGCCTACACGCCGACCGCGTTCCCGGGCGAGATCTACTACGGCCAGTGCTGGGTGCCGGTCGACGACGTGTCGTGCTGGATCTACACCTACTCCTGGAATCCAGACCGACCCTTCAGCAACTCCGAGCGCGCCAAGTTCGACGGCGGTTTCAACGTCCATGCCGAGGTCGACGCCGACTACATGCCGCTGCGCAATCCACGCAACGACTACCGCCTCGATCGCCAGGCGCAGAAGACGGTGAGCTTCACCGGCATCGAGGGCGTGAGCGAGCAGGACGCCGCCATCCAGGACAGCATGGGGCCCATCCAGGACCGCACGCGCGAGCATCTCGGGCCGACCGACGTTGCCATCGTCGAGTTCCGCAAGCTGCTGATGAGCAGTGCCCGCGCCCTGCGTAGCGGTGAGGCCCCGAAGGCAGCGGGCAAGGCGGCCAAGTATGCCGTGCGTGCCGGCGGCTGGGTCGCCGCACCGGACAAGGATCTGGTCGCGGTCATGACCGAGCGCTTCGGCCATCGCGACGGTTATGTCGGCAACCACTACGGGCTGGGCGACTGATGCTGAGCAAGGTGGACAACGAGTTCCTGACTCGGAGCGGCCCCGGCACATCGATGGGCCACCTGCTGCGCCGCTTCTGGATGCCGGCCCTGCTCTCGGCCGAGCTGCCCGAGCGCGACGGCCCACCGAAGAAGATCAGGATCCTGGGCGAGGACCTGCTCGCCTTCCGCGCCACCGACGGCCGGGTCGGCATCGTCGAGCCGCACTGCCCGCATCGCGGCGCCAATCTCTACTACGGGCGCAACGAGGAGTGCGGCATCCGCTGCGCTTTCCACGGCTGGAAGTTCGACGTCGACGGCAACTGCGTCGACCTGCCGACCTCGCCGCCCGAATCCTCCTACAAGGACACGATCAGGCTCCTCGCCTACCCGACGCGCGAATGGGGCGACATGATCTGGGTCTACATGGGCCCGCGCGAGCACATGCCCGAGCTGCCGCAAGTCGAGATGGGGCTGGTGCCGGCAGCGCAGCGCTACGTCTCCAAGAAGTGGCAGGACTGCAACTGGGTGCAAAGCCTCGAGGGTGCGATCGACACCGCCCACTTCTCCTTCCTGCACAAAGTGCCGACCCAGGACGAGAAGACCAGGCTCGAGATCTTTCGCAGCACCTCGGCAATCGGCGCCGGCCAGGAGTTGCAGGACCGTATCCGCTGGGTGATGGACGACCCGCGACCGAAATTCGCGATCGCCGGCCACGATACCGGGCTGGTCATCGGGGCGGCGCGCAAGACCGACTCCGCCGACAGGTACTGGCGCATCTCGCAGTTCCTGATGCCCAACCATGCGCTCGTCCCGGTCGCCTTTCCGGGCGACGTCTATCACGGGCAGTGCTGGGTGCCGGTCGATGACGTGAACTGCTGGATCTATACCTACAGCTGGCTCCCCGACCGGCCGTTCACCAATTCCGAGCGCGAGAAGTACGCCAGGGGCCTCAGCCTGCACGCCGAGGTCGATGCCGACTACGTGCCGGTACGCAACATCCGCAACGACTACATGCTCGACCGCGCCAAGCAGAAGACGGAGAGCTTCACCGGCATCATGGGCGTGAGCGAGCAGGACGCCGCGATCCAGGACAGCCAGGGGCCGATCCAGGACCGCACGAGCGAGCATCTCGGCCCGACCGACCTCGGCATCGTCGAGTTCCGCAAGCTGGTGATGGGCGCTGCGCGGGCTCTGCAAAATGGCCAGGAGCCCAAGGCGGCGCGCGGCGCCCGGCACTACGCCGTGCGTGCCGGCGGCTGGGTGGCGCCACCCGAGCGCGATCTCGCCCAGGTCATGACCGAGCGTTTCGGCCACCGGCACGGCTATGTCGGAAACGAGTACGGGCTGGGGGATTGAGTTAGACCGTCGGGCGGCGCTGGATTATCGTCCGACGCCGTAACGGCGGGGAGACATTCGGTGACGATCAAGATCTATGGCCCATCGGCTTCTCGGGCATCGCGCGCACTGTGGATCGTGCACGAGCTCGGCATCCCGTTCGAGCATATTGCTGTCGAGATGAAGGACCTGAAGAGCCCCGAGTATCTCAAGATCAATCCCAACGGCAAGGTGCCGACCCTGGTCGACGGCGACTTCAAGCTGTTCGAATCGATGGCGATCAATCTCTACCTCGCGGAGAAGCACGGCAAGGAAGGCTTCTTCCCGGCGAGCGCCGAGGATCGCGCGATCTGCACCCAGTGGAGCTTCTGGGGCATGACCGAGGTCGAGAAATCCCTGCTCACAGTCCTGATCGACATGTTCATGACGCCGCCCGACAAGAAGAAGCCCGAGGCGGTCGCAGAGGCGCTGAAGGCGCTGCCCAAGCCGTTCGGCGTGCTGAACGGCGCGCTCGAGGGGCGCGAGTACCTGCTGGGAACGAAATTCACCGTGGCCGACCTGAACCTCGCCTCGATCTGCAGCTGGGCCAAGCCGATCAAGTACGATTTCGGCCCCTTCCCCAACGTCCAGGCTTGGCTCGACCGCTGCCTCTCCCGGCCGGCCTACAAGGCGGCAAGGAAGTAATCCTTCCTCCCCAGCTTCGCTGGGGAGGTGTCGCCGTCATACGGCGACGGAGGGATCATGGCTGGGAGCGCGCCACTCCGATGGCGCTCATAGGCGGTGCAATCGACAAGAAGTGGGCCTGCTCCGGTTTTGTGGAGGGTTATGGAGTTGGGAACGTGGTGAATGGTGTGGCGAGCGACAGTCCTCCTTCAAGTGTGAAGTTCCTTTGTTCGGCCCCCCGCGGAGCCCGTTCCTTCGTCCCGGCCCGCAGATTTTGCAGGCCGGCGCGCGCGGCGGCTGTCAAGGCCGCGCCCGCTTGGGCGCG
>NZ_JBFWZI010000325.1:0-2878 GCF_050185545.1 Reyranella sp.
GCGCTGCCCGAGGACTATCCGGTCAACGACGCCGAGTCCGACATCACGCCGCTGATGTTCAATGCCGTGGGCGGCAGCACCATCCACTGGACGGCGCATGCGCCGCGCTTCCATCCCTCCGACTTCCGGGTGAAGAGTCTCGACGGCGTGGCCGACGACTGGCCGATTTCCTACGCCGACCTCGAGCCCTATTACGATCTCAACGATGCCTGGATGGGCTGCTCGGGCATCGCCGGCGATCCAGCCAATCCGCCGCGCGCCAAGCGGCCGATGCCGCCGCTGCCGCTCGGGCCCGACGGCGAGCGCCTGGCGCGCGCCTTCGACCGGCTGGGCTGGCACTGGTGGCCGTCCGACTCCTATATCAACTCGGTCCCCTATCGCGGCCGTGGCGCCTGCAATCATTGCGGCCCCAACGGGCTCGGCTGCACCCAGCGCGCCAAGGCCTCGACCGACATCACCTACTGGCCGGCGGCGACCGCCAACGGCGTCGAGCTGCGCACCGGCGCGCGCGTCTGCGAGATCGCCACCGGCCCCGACGGCCGCGCAACCGGCGCGCACTATTTCGCGGCCGACGGCACCAAGCAGTTCCAGCCGGCGCGGCTGGTGATCCTGGCGGCCAACGGCATCGGCACGGCGCGGCTGATGCTGCTGTCCAAAAGCGCGCGGCATCCCAACGGGCTCGCCAATGCGAGCGGACTGGTCGGCCGCAACCTGATGTTCCATCCCTGCGCCATGATCACGGGTTTTTTCGACGACGGGCTGGCGCCGACGTGGCAGGGCGCACTCGCCAACATCCTGCTCTCCCAGGAATTCTACGAGACCGATCGGGCGCGCGGCTTCGTGCGCGGCTACACCTTCCAGATGGCGCGCAGCACCGGGCCCGCGGTCACGGCGATGGGCCTCAATCTGCCGCCGGTGGGCTGGGGCGCGGTCCATCACACCGAGTTCGCCCGCCGTTTCGGCAACTCGACCATGATCGCCGCGCACGGCGAGGACCTGCCCGAGCTGCACAACCGCGTAGAGCTCGATCCCGTGCTGACCGATTCGCACGGCATCCCCGCGCCGAAGATTTTCTACAAGCTGTCGGAGAACTCGGCGCGCCAGATGGCGCACGCCGTCGGGACCGCCGGGACGGTGCTGCGCGAGGCCGGCGCGCACACGGTGCAGGCGACGCCGCTGCTGCGCGCCGCCGGCTGGCATCTCATGGGCACCGCCCGCATGGGCGACGACCCGGCCCGCTCGGTGGTCGACCGCAACGGCCGCGCCCACGAGGTCGACAATCTCTATATCGTCGACGCCAGCATCTTCGTGACCGGCGGCGCCCTCAACCCGACGCCGACCCTGCAGGCGATCGCGCTGCGCATCGCCGACCACATAAGCAGCGCACACGCCAACCTGCGCAACACCGCCTAGGAGCGAACGATGACCGAAGCACGATCGCAGGCCGAGACCCGGGCGCTGGCCGGGACCGAGCGCACCGCGCTCAGCGCGCTGATGGACCGGCTGGTGCCGCCGATCGACGACCTGCCCGGCGCCGGGACGATGGGACTGCTCGCCGACGTCGAGGCGATGGCCGGCCGGCATGCGCCCTACCGGAGGGCTCTGCTGCACATCGCGGGCACACTCGGCACGGCCGCGTTCTCGGGCCTCGACGGGGCCGCGCAGGACGCTGCGATCGAGCAGTTCGAGACGGCGGAGCCCGCGATCTTCGAGGCGGTCCGGGCCATGGTCTATCTCGCCTACTACGGCAACGAACGGGTGCATCGCCGCATCGGCTGGTGCGGCGGCCCGCTGCAACCGCGCGGGTTCGATCTGCCGCCGTTCGATGAAGCGGCGTTGGCGACGGCCCGCAAGCGGCCACGGCTGTGGCGGCAGGTCTAAAAGAATCTCATGGCCAAACAGGCACGCCGTCCAGCCCCGCGGTTTCTGGCAGGCCGCAGATCAGGTTCGCATTCTGCACCGCCTGACCGGCCGCGCCCTTGCCGAGATTGTCGACCACGCCCATCGCGATCACCAGGTTGCGCTCTGGATCGGCCGCATAGCTGACGAACGCGAGGTTCGAGCCGGCAGCCCATTTGGTCTGCGGCGGCTTGTCGGTCACGCGGACGAACGCCCGCCCGGCGTAGAAGCGCCGGGCCGCGTCCAGGCACTGGCCCGTGGTGGCACGGCCGCGGCAGTAAATGGTGGCGAGTACTCCGCGGGTCATCGGCACCAGGTGGGGCGTGAACACCAGCCCGGCCGCACTGCCGCCACTCAGCCGCTCGATCGTCCTGGCAATCTCGGGCATGTGGACGTGCTCGAGCAGACCGTAGGGCAGCAAGTTCTCGTTGCTCTCGGCGTAGCCGAACCTGCTGTCGGCGCCGCCCCGGCCGGCACCGGAGATGCCGGTCTTGACGTCGATCACGATGTTGCCGGGCTCGATCAGCTTGTCGGCCAGCAGCGGCGCCAGCGCGTTCAGCGCCGCCGCGGGATAGCAGCCGGGATTGGCAACGCGGATCTGACCCTCGATCTGGGCTGGCCAGACGTCGGCCAGGCCGTACGCCCAACCCTCGACGTAGCGGTGGTCGCCGCCGATGTCGACGATCTTCACGTCCTCAGGCACGCGCGCCAGCGCCTCGGCCGAGGCGCCCGTGGGCAGCGACGCGAACAGCACGTCGAGCTTCGGCAGGGTCACAGGGTCCCACTTCTCGATCACCAGCTCGGCCAGCCTGGCCGGCACACCGGGGAAGCGGTCCACCAACCGGCTGCCGGCGCTGCCCTCGCCCGCGGCGTAGACCAACTCGAAAGACGGGTGGCTCGCGACCAGGCGCATCGCCTCGCCGCCGCCAAAACCGCTGATCCCGACAATGCCGACGCGAATGCTCATGGTGGTGTCCTG
>NZ_JBFWZI010000325.1:2978-4840 GCF_050185545.1 Reyranella sp.
CGCTGCCCTCGCCCGCGGCGTAGACCAACTCGAAAGACGGGTGGCTCGCGACCAGGCGCATCGCCTCGCCGCCGCCAAAACCGCTGATCCCGACAATGCCGACGCGAATGCTCATGGTGGTGTCCTGTTGCTGGAGTGAGACTGCCTGGATCAGCCGCAGCGGATGGCCCGGCGGCACGCGAGCCTCGCAGTTCACATGGCTGACCAGGCTGTCGGTTTGCTCGTCAGGCCCGCGCGTTCCCTGCCCCGCCCTTGCAGGCTCGGCGAATCACGACCCGAACTCATGAACGAGAGTTCTTCAGCAGCCTGTTTGGCATGAGCGGGCGGGACGCCCGCGGTCCGGATGAGCATGACCCCTCCGCCCCGTGTCGGCATTTGGCCGCTGCCCGGCCAAAGGCCTTTGACGGAGCACCTCCGCGGCGAAGACGCTGGGGAGGAGTCCTTTACGCCGCCACCGCCAGGCCGGTCGCCTCGTCGACGCCGGTCTTGAGGTTGATCACCTGGACGGCGGCGCCCGAGGCGCCCTTGCCGAGATTGTCGAGCGAGGCCACGACCAGGATGTTCTCCTCGGCGTCGTTGCCGTAGACGGCGAGCTCCATCGAGTTGGTGTCGATCAGCCGGTCGGCACGCAGGAAGCGATCGCGCTCGAGCCACTTGCGGTCGGCGAGCGGCCGTACGGTGACGAACTTCTCGCCGGCGTAATGATCGCTCAGCACCTTGTGCACGTCGGCGGCCGTCACCTTCCTGGCCACGATGTCGCGCGTGATCGGCACCATGACCAGCATGCCCTGGGCGTAGTGCCCGACCGACGGCACGAACAGCGGCGCGTGCTCGAGGTGGGAGTACTTCTTCATCTCCGGCACATGCTTGTGCGCCAGCTCGACGCCGTAGAGGCCGAACGGCTCGACGTCAGGATTCTCGTGGACGGCGATCAGCTCCTTGCCGCCGCCGGTGTAGCCCGAGACGCCGAACACGGCGGGCGTGGCGTCGGCCCGCAGGATGCCGGCATCGACCAGCGGCCGCATCAGGGCGATGCCGCCCGTCGAGTAGCAGCCGGGATTGGTGATCCGGTTCGACTCCAGGAGCTTGCGCCGCTGAGCCTTCTCGAGTTCGGGGAAGCCGAACGTCCAGCCGTCGGCGATGCGGTGCGCCGTGCTGGCGTCGATCACGCAGGTGTCGGCGTCGCCCAGCGCCGCCATCAGCTCCTTGACCGCGGCATCGGGCAGGCAGAGCACGGCGATGTCGGCCGCCTTGGTGATCTCCACGCGCTTGGCGAGATCCTTGCGGTCGGCCATCGGCAGCTCGAGCAGCTCGATGTCCGGCCGGTCCTTCAGACGCTCGTGGATTTTCAGCCCGGTTGTGCCGTGCTGGCCATCGATGAAGATCCGGGTCTTGTTGCTGGTCATGGTCTTCTCTCGCGCAAGTTGGAGGCCTCTTGGAACCGGCCGACTGGAGAAGAAGGATGATGGGGAAGCCGCTCGATCCTCTCCAGCGGCTTCACAATGACGGCGCGCTGTTACGCGCGCGCGTCTTCACGCCGCTCTGAAGAGCGGCGGCGTCGCGACCGGAAGGGAGCGAACGGCTTCATGATGGACGCGGATATTTCACCCGCAGGGACGCCTGTCAAGTCCGGCGCGTGGTCCGGCCGAAAGACGGGGCGGGCACAGTGTCAAAGGCACGAAACCTCACTCAAGCCGACCGCGCCGGCGAGAACAGCTCCGCCAGGGTCGTCACCGCGCGCTCCGCCTCGGTGCGGTCGGGCGTCTCGTCGGTGACGCCGTAACCTTCCATCTCGCCGCCGGCGAAGGATTGGACGACCATCCCGTCGCGCCGCGGCACGGTCAGGATGTGCTTGTAAACCA
>NZ_JBFWZI010000326.1:0-4813 GCF_050185545.1 Reyranella sp.
GCGACGAAGGCGTCCCAGGCAGGGCCCTTCTGCGGCGGCTGGCGACCGACTGCTTTGCGCGGCATCGTCTCGATCCATCTCTGATTGCGTCGGAGAAACACTACAACGATCCGAGGCAGGCTTCAGCCCTTTGGCATCGTCGAGCCGAAGGACAGGGCGCTCCCCGCTCGCAAAGATGGTTGCGATCATCTGTCAACTCAAGTCCGCGGCGGCAGGGCGATGTCGGCATCCTTCAGCAGGCGCTCGAGCGTCGGGATGGACGCCTTGGCATCGCCCTCACGGCACTTGGCCACCGCCTCCCCGCCTTGGACGTCCGGCGTGACCCCGGCCATGCTGGCAGAGCTCGGATCGGCGCCGACATAGCGCTGATAGAGCTGGCTGAGCCTGGCGCAGTAGGCGAGATCCTGGGGCGAGCTGGTCGGCTGTTGCTTCGCACAGGCGAGCAGCGACAGGCCGAGCGCGGCCGTCAACAGAAGTCCAGGTCGACGCATGTTCTTCCCCCCGACAGCCCGCCGACTGGGCGGAACGAGCAGGCCAGTGTACCTCGAATCGCGGCCGCGTGGCCTGCGGCGATAGCCGTGGAGGCGGCTCGCGGGGGCACCACCTCCGTCGGGATCCCGCCCGACGAGTTGGAGCCTCGCTGTCGACGAGCTCCCGGCCCGACAACCGCCCGGCGCCGCTGATCGTCGCTATCTGTTCGCGCGGTTCTTCTGCACGATGGCAAGAATGATCAGCGAGAAGGTGACGAGACGGGCCAGGTAGACCAGCGGCTCGGTATCCTCGGCCAGGTCCCACAACCCCAGAACCGCCCGGCTCGCGGCATCGACTCCGAACGCGATGGCGAACAGCAGAAAGAAGGTTTCGCGAGTCTGCTGCCAGTGCCGCAGGAAGAACAGCATGGCCACGAACGACGCCATGGCCACGGCGCCCATCAGCAACGAGGCGGCCGCCGCCGTCATTCCGATTCCCAGATCAGGCCGTAGAGCAGGACTGCCATCGCAACCAGCGCCATCGACGTTCGCCATATCGACAGGTCGACCGCCGGCAGGACCAGCCTGTCGACCACCAGGAGGAAGTTGTTGATCGTGAGCCCGGCGAAGCACAGACCGCTCCACAGCAGGAGTCGATAGCCGCTGCGCCGCCACGCGCGCAGCAGCAGCCAGGCGCAGATCAGCGCCGTCAGCATGCACAGCAGATAGATCAGGGGCGCCATGTCAGGAATCCTTCCGGAAGCGGAAGGCGTCCGCGAACTCGCGGATGCGCCGCGACTTGGCATGGATCATGTTGGTGATCGGGATCAGGTGTCGAGCGTAGAACTCCGCAACGGCGTCGACCGCCTGCTGCAGGTCCTGCGTCCGGCACCGATACTCGTAACGCTTGTCGATAAGGACGAGAAAGCCGGAGCGGCACAGCCGGTCGAGAATCCGGGTGGTCTCCGCCTCGTCGATGTAGAGCCGGCTCATGATTCGCGGGACATCCCACACCTCTTCGGGCGCCGAACGCAGCAACAGCAGGGCCTCCAGCTCGCCGACCGAGTCGATATGCTTGGCAATGAAGCGCCGGACCTGTTTGGGGATTTCGGCTCGCGCCATGCCAATCCTCGGCCACTACCAATCGACGCCACGCGGGCGTGTCACTTTACCTCGGCGAACGACAGGCGTCAGCCCTCACGGCCTCTCCTCGGCGGAGTCCCGCCGAGTGCCCCCCAGCGCGCGGAGCAGATCGATGGGCAGCGGAAACACGATGGTGGAGCTCTTCTCTCCAGCGATGTTGGCCAGCGTACCGAGATAGCGGAGCTGCATCGATTCCGGCCGGCGCGCCATGATGGCGCCCGCGTCGACGAGCTTCTCGGCGGCCTGCAGCTCGCCCTCGGCATCGATGATCTTGGCGCGACGCAGGCGCTCGGCCTCGGCCTGACGGGCGATGGCGCGGACCATCTTCTCGTCGAGGTCGATGTGCTTCAGCTCGACGTTCGAGACCTTGATGCCCCAGGCGTCGGTCTGCTCGTCGAGGATGCGCTGGACGTCGGCATTCAGCCGGTCGCGCTCCGCCAGCATCTGGTCGAGCTCGTGCTGGCCGACGACCGAGCGCAGAGTGGTCTGCGCGAGCTGGCTCGTGGCCTGGTCGAACGTCTCGACCTGGATGATGGCCTTCTCGGGCTCGATGACGCGGTAGTACACCACGGCGTTGACGCGCACCGACACGTTGTCGCGCGAGATGACGTCCTGCGGCGGCACGTCGAGCACGCGTGTCCGCAGATCGACGCGCTCCATCTGCTGCACGAACGGAATGACGAAGATCAGTCCCGGCCCCTGGACGCCCTGCAACCGGCCGAGGGTGAACACCACGCCGCGCTCGTACTCCCGCAGGATGCGCACGGAATAGGCGACCAGGACGACCAGCACGACGATCGGCAGGACGTAGGCGAGAAAATCGAGGCTCGGCATGGTCACATTCCTCCCGTGGGTTCGACGTGAAGCGTCAGCCCGTCGCGCCGCTCGACCTTCACCAGCGTGCCCGGCGCCAGCGGAGCGGCGGCGCGCGCCGACCATACCTCGCCATGGACGCGGATGCGGCCCTGGCCGTCCTGCCAATCGACCACGCTGCCCTCGAGGCCGATCATCTGCTCGGCTCCCGTGACCACCTTGCGGCGGCGAACGCGCAGGATCATGCCGAGCAGGCCGACGAACAGGAGCGCGTTGGTCACCGCCGCGCCGATGACGACCGGCAAGGCGACGGCGAAGTCGATGTCCGCGCCCGCGGGATCGAACAGGAACAGCCCTCCGAGCAGGAAGGACACGACGCCGCCCAACCCCAGCACGCCAATTCCCGGCGTGAATGCCTCGGCCGTCATCATGCCGATGCCCAATGCCAGCAAGCCGAGGCCGGCGAGATTGACCGGCAGCACCGACAGCGCCATCAAGCCAACGAGCAGGCAGATGGCGCCGACGATGCCGGGACCGCCGAGCCCCGGATGCCAGAACTCGAAGATGATGCCGTAGACGCCGATCATCAGCAGGATGAAGGCGATGTTGGGATCGGTGACGATGGCCAGCAGGCGGCTCTTCCAGCCGGGCTCGATGTCGATCACCCGCGCGTGGCGGGTGGCGAGCAGCCTGTCGCCGTCGACGGTGCGCACCGTCAGGCCATCCAGGCGATCGAGCAGGTCGCCGACATTGCCGGCGAGCAGGTCGACGACCTTCTCGCGCACCGCCTCCTCCGCCGTCAGCGTCGCCCCCTCGCGCACCGCCTTCTCTGCCCAGTCGGCGTTGCGACCCCTGAGCTGCGCCAGGCTGCGCAGGTAGGCGACAGCGTCGTTCAGCACCTTGCGTTCCATCGCGCCGGATGTCTGGCCATCGGGCTTGTCGCCGTCGCGGCGTTGCTGCGGGGCCGGGCTGGGCGGCGCCCCCATCTGGACCGGCGTTGCCGCCCCGAGATGCGTGCCGGGCGCCATGGCCGCGATGTGAGACGCATAGGCAATGTAGGTGCCGGCGCTGGCTGCCCGCGCCCCGCTCGGCGAGACGTAGAGGACGACGGGCACGGGGGAGGCCAGGATCGCGGCGATGATGTCACGCGTGGCCGACACCAGGCCACCCGGCGTATCGAGACGCAGCACGACGAGGCCCACCCGTTCGTTCCGTGCGCGCGACAGGACCTCCTCGATCAGATGCCCGGTCCCGACGCCGATCGCACCCTTGACGGCAACGACGATTACGGGCGGCGGCGCGGGGCGCATCGGAAGGGCCTTTTCCGAGTCCGGTTGAGCGTGACCGGCCGACAGCAGGAGCGTGGGCCCACCAAGCAACGCCAACAGCAACGCGACGTATCGGAGGAACATCGAGACCTCCTGTTGTGCGCCCACCGGCGGCAGCGGATCGACACTAGTCCCGCCACGGCGGGTGCGACAAGCCCAGCCGGGTCGGCTCAGTGGTAGATGAAGAGCGGCACCGTAAGCCCGTGAAGCAGGCGCCTCGTGCTCGAGCCGAACAGAATCTCCTGCAGGCCGCGATGGCCGAAGGCGCCCATCACGAGCAGGCGCGCATGAACCGCCGAGGCGTGCGCGCGAAGGACGTCCGCGGGATGGTCGGTCGAGGTCACCGCCTCGATGTCGGCGGTGATGCCGTGCAGGACGAGGTAATCGCGCGCCCGGGTGGCGGCCTCGAAGGCCTGGTCCCCGGGATACACCGACACCACCCGGGCCGGGGAAGAGCCGAATATGCCGAGCAGGACCGCAAGTTGCAGGGCCTTCGCGGCCGGCACGCTGCCATCGTAGGCGACCACGACCGGCCCGTCCTCGGGCGCTTCCGGTCCGGTCACCAGGACCGGCCGGCAACCGCGCGCGACGATGTGCTCGACCAGCGGGCTCACGTCGTCGCTCGGCTCGAGGTGGAACTCCGTATCCAGCCCCGTGACCATCATGTCGGAGGTCTCGATGGCGTGGATCAACTCGGCACGGATGTCTCCGTCGATCGTTTGGCAGCGGGCCTCGACGCCCGCCGCGGCGCAAGACTGCTCGAACGACCGGGGCAGCTCCGCCACCCGCGCACGACGATCGTACGCCACCTTCGCGCGGTGGCGACGCCGATCCTGGGCATAGCCCATCGCGCCGATGGGCGCGGGCTCGATCCCTTCGAGATCGCTCACGTCGACGCCGACGACTCCCCTGATCGACGCCCCCGTCCGGCGCGCCAGCCCGAGAGCGATCCGCCGCGCGGTTGCAGCAGACGGCGTGTCATCGAGGGTCACAAGGATCGAGCGCATGCAGCTTCACTCCGTTTCGCTTCCCGGGCTCGGCCTGTTTGCAACCGTCGCC
>NZ_JBFWZI010000327.1:0-4545 GCF_050185545.1 Reyranella sp.
CATTGCGGGGTCCTTTCTTCGTGAAGAGTGGTGGTCACAGGCCGAGCCCCCGCTTGCGGCCAAAGCTCCAGTCGATGCCGCCGTCGCCGCGCGCGAGGCCGGAGACATGGCGGCCGAGCTGCTTTTCAAGTGAGGGGGACCAGGGCACGAGCTGGAAGCCGAGCCCGTCGTCGATCATCGCGAACCGGCCGGAGGCGAGCGCGAAGCGTTGCCGGTAGGTGCCGGAGACATATTCGCCGGTCGAAGCGCGCGTCAGCGGCCGTCCGCTCTCCGACGCCAGCTTTTCTCCGAGCGCGTCCAGTTCGCGCCGACGCAGGGTCTCGATAAGATTGCGGCTGAAGCTGACTCCGCGGCCCTGGCGTTCGGCGAGGCCTTGCCCGATCAGATGTTCGGCGCGGCGATCCATCGCCCCGCGCACCTCCGCGCCGAAGCCGCCGCCACCGAGGGTGACCGGTTCGCGGGCAATAGCCTGACGGTCGAGCCAGGTGGCGCCGGTCGCCGTGATCTGCCGCTCGACCGAGAGGTCCGAGCGGACCGCCAGCGCCACGCGCCGCCGGCCCTGGGCGTCGTCGAACTTGCGCAGTTCGACAATGGAGCCCGGCGGGCCGTCGCCGGCGGCATCGAGATCGGGCAGCTTGATGTGGTGGGTGCGCCCGTCGGCGCCATCGACCACGGCATAGGCCGTGCCCTTCAGCTCATCGTCGAGGCCACGGGCCACCAACCGGCCGACGACGGGATCGTCCAGGCTCTCGCCGGCCAGCACATAATTGGCCGCGCCCCGCTCGATGCCGCGCTCGGCCAGGCCGCGATGAATGCGCTTGATGATGTCGCCGCGTTCGCCCAGCTCGCGCAGCGTCGCCTCAGCGTTCTCCGACATGGCCCATTGGCCGGGACCGATCTGGCCGGCGAGACCGAGCGATTCCAGCTTGCGTAGTCGCCCGACCTTGAGCGCATGGAACTCGTCGGGTTGGCGGTCGGCATGCGGCGCGAGATCGATGACGCCGGTGCGGGTGCTGTCACGCGCGAGCTGCCGGTCGAGGTTGGTCCAGCGCTCGGCGTGAATCTGGCGTTCGAGCGTGCGGCGGATTTCCTGATCCGTGCGCGGCCCGAGTTCCTGCGTGATCAGATCCCGCGCCCGATCACGCATTCCTTCCTTGATGTAGTCGCGGGAGATGACGAGGTTCTCGCCGTCCTCGCGCACGCCGCGCACGATCAGGTGGACATGGGGATGCTCGGTGTTCCAGTGATCGGCGCCGACCCAATCGAGCTTGGTGCCGAGGTCCTTTTCCATCTGGCCGACGAGGTCGTGGGCGAAGGTCTTGAGGTCGGATATCTCCAAGGCGTCGTCGGGCGAGACGATGAACCGGAAATGATGCCGGTCATCCTCGCACCGCTCCGCGAACGCTTGTTGATCGGCATCGTCCGTGCCGGGGCCGAACAGCCGGGCCTTCTCTCCGTCCCGGGTGACGCCCTCACGGCGCAGATAGCCGAGGTGGGTCGCAAGTGGCGCGCCCCGTCCTGCGTGACGGACGACGCGCGCCTTGACGACGGCGCCGCGCGAGCGTGACGTGATGAGCCGATTGGCTTGCACCGACGCGCGCTGGCCCCGGCCGAACCGGGAACGGTGGTTCGCCCCGATCGTCCCCTTGCGGGAAACCGATCCGCCGGCGCGCTGGGTCGCTGCCAGCGCCTGCGCGATGAAGGGTCTGGCGCGCTGCGCGCTGGTCGAGCGGATGCGACCTGGCCGGATGCGGAAATCGTCCTCGCCGCTCATGGTCGCGATCCCGCACATCGCGCAACGGCGCTGATTTTCTTCTGAAATTGCCGAAGCCGCAGGCTGCGCCGATCAGGCGCACCTCGCGAATTCGCCGCGTAAGCCCCTGAAAAAACACAGCCGAACCGAAGCGCACATCGCGCCCCTTTATCCTGCCATCGTGCGGTCGTGTTGCCTCGCTCCCCCCTCAACGCTCTCCATGATGCGCCAGGGCACGCCAGACCGCGATCCGGTCGAGGCGCCGTCATCGCGGACCTCCAGCATCTGGTCGCACAACAAACAGGCCAGTGGACTGCGGCGTGATCGCCGAAACCTCGCGCAGCGGAGCCGCCGCCGGAGCGTCTTCAGAACGGCCCCCGGTCTGCGCCCGATCAGCAGAGGTCGGGCCGTCGGCGCGCGCGATGAACAGCGGGGAGCGCGTCCACGCCAGCGGATCGGCAGTCGCGACAGTGACGGTTCCGGCGATCTCGCTGCCGCCGATGAGAGGTGCGAGGGCCGCGACATAGGCCCGCGTTTCCGCCGGCAACGCACGACCGTCCGCAAGATATTCGTCGTAGCGACCAGGACCGGCGTTGTAGCCCGCGAGGAAGCCCGGCGAGCCGTAGCGGTCGTGCATTTCGCGCAGGTAAGCCGCGCCTGCCAAGATGTTGTCGCGCGGGTCGTAGGGATCATTGCCGAGATTATGGCGGATGCGCAGCGCCGCCCAGGTATCGGGCATGATCTGCATGAGTCCCACCGCACCCGCTCGGGAGATCGCGCGCGCATCGCCGGCGCTTTCGACGCGCATGACGGCGCGAATCCAGGCCGCCGGAACGCCGAAGCGTTGCGAGGCTTCGGTGACATAGGCGGCGATCGGATCGGCAGGATCGGTTCGCTCGACCGGCGCGCTCTGAGCCAAAGTAGCGGCCGGCAATCCGGCGGCGAAAAGCAGGCCGGAAAGAAGAAGGATGGGGAGATGCCGGGCGGCTTGCGTCCGCCCAGTATCCACGAAACGTCTGCGCGTTGGGTGAAGCGTCCGCATGGCCTCAGTCCCGCTCGCCGCGCTTCGGCGGGCGGTTCCAGTGGAGGCCCCAAGCCGTCTTGTCGTCGCCGGACTGGAACAGGTTGGCGCGCACCGGCTGCGCGAAGACGGGATCGTCGAGGAGCAGCGAGACATACTCGCCAGCCTTCTCGCCGGTCCGCTTCCAGCCGGCGCCGACCTCGGGGCCATCTTCGTCGCCGAGATGGACGCGGTAGTCCGGCGCGTTCTCGGCGTCTGAAGGTTCGGCCGGAAAGAGGGAAAGCGCGGCGTCTAGGGTGAGCGTCCGGACGTGGCCGGAATAGCCAGACTTCGTGCGGGTGAATTGACCGATCTGTGGCATGGGAAGGTTCCTTCTGCTGCATGTGGGGGAGAGGTTCAGCGCGCCCCTCAACGTGTTTGGGCGCGCCATTCGAAGTGGCCACTGTCGTCTTCGTCGGTCCACACCGGCATCGCGCGGCCGATGATCGAGCTGGTGGGAATGGGACCGAAGTAGCGGCCGTCGAGGCTGTCGCGGACGGACCAGTTCATGAGGAAAATCTCGCCGTCCGCGACGTGCCGGCAGCCCTGCCAGACGGGCAGATCACGGCCGAGGCGGTCGTGCCGCAGCGCTTCTCCCATCGCGATGCCATCGACGGTGATGCGAGCGCCGGTTCGGCAGACCTGCTGCCCCGGAAGGCCGGCCACGCGCTTCATGAGCGGGACGCCGCGCGGCAGGTAGCCGCGCTCGGCCAGGAACGTGGCGAGCGGTTCGGGAGCGGCCACGGCGACCAGGTCGGTCACGTCGAGCCGGGGTGATCGTTCGATAGAATAGAGCCCGATCGGCGTGCTGGCCGAGGCGTTCCAAATCAGCTTCGGCGCAATGTGGATGAACGACAGGCCGCCGATCAGCATCACCGCGAAATACGTCGTCATGACGTAACCGAAGCGGGTCATGGCTCGGCACTCCGGCGCTTCAGGAATGCCCGATGCTGCTCGAACGTGTAGGCACGAGGCTCGTGGCCTGCCGTCAGGCGGTTGTGGATGTGCCGCCAATGATCGGGCGAGACTGCTGCCGGATCGATGTTGAGCGCTTCGATGGCGTCGATGAGTTGGAGTATGTGCTCGACCTTCGGCCAACCTTCGAGCTTGAGCAGGATGTCACCGCCCGGGCGCACGAAAGGCAGCGTCTGATAGGGTTGGCGCGGCGAGACGGCGCGCACGATGTCGATGCGCGAGATGACCGTGCCGAAATCGTTGGAGGCCCAGCGGACGAACGCGAAGACGCTGCCCGGCTGGTAGGAGAGGATACGCCGGCGGCGATCCAGAATTTGCTCGTGGACGTCGTCTCCGAACCGGATCCAATATTCTATCTTCTTCTCAATCCAGGTCAGTTCGACATGGGTCAGGTGGTCGGATGCGAGCGCGGACGGCGACGGGCCGCTGCGCACGCGCGAGGCCGCGGTGCAGGTCATGATGGATCTCCTTCGGTCGGGGGAAATTCGCGCGCGAGCAGATCGCGCAGCATGTCGGCGACCGTGACGCCGCGCCGGAATGCTGCGATCTTGATGCGCCCGCGCAATTCGGAGGTGACGTCGATGGTCAATCGCGCCGAGAACACGGCGGCGTCCGGGCCGCGCGCAGGCAGCGTCCCTGACGACTTGATCCAGTGTTCAGCGTCGCCGGGCCGGGCGGCGAAGCCGCGTTTCTGAGACGGCCCGGTCATAATCCGAGCCTCCCGACCTCGGCGCACAGTGCGGCGATCTCGCGCGCG
>NZ_JBFWZI010000328.1:0-4522 GCF_050185545.1 Reyranella sp.
ATCGCCGCGTCGATCTCGCCACGCCGCTCGGCCAGCATCTCGAGCGCCGCGGTGGCGCCGATCGCTGCCTCGGCGCGCGTGGCGATGTAGGGCACGCCGCGGGACGCGGTCATCGGCAGGAGCTCGGTGCCGGGGCTGGCGACAAGCTTCGCCGAGGCGACGAGCCGGTGGGTGACACCCGTCGAGGTGTTGGGATTGGCGATCAGGATCTTCATGCGCGTGAGACTTTCCAAATCGGACAGCCGAAAAGATCCCTCGCTGCGCTCGGGATGACAATATCGCCGTCATCCTGAGCGCAGCGAAGGATCTCATCGTCGGAAACCTCACAGTACGCCCGAGGCTGGCGGCGATGAGGTCCTTCACTTCGTTCAGGACGGCGGAGATTGCCACCTTAGAAATCGGCAAGCTTGCGCAGTCCGACGAGGCGGTCGCCGATGATCAGGGCGACGATCGCGAGCAGCACGAGGCCGGCAGATATGGCAGCGATGGTGGGATCGGGCCGCTCCTCGACGTACTGCAGCATCTGGATCGGCAGGGTCTTGGTCCAGGCGTCGGTGAAGAAGATCGAGATCGGATAATTGTCCATCGACGCCAGGAAGGCGAACATGCCCGAGGTCAGGAAGGCCGGCGCCAGCGCCGGCACCAGGACGCGCATCAGGGCCGCGGAGTAGCTGCAGCCCAGCGTGCGCGCGGCATCGATCAGCGAGAAGTCGAACAGCCCCAGCGCGCCCACGACGGTGCGGACGATGTAAGGCAGAGTGATGATCACGTGGGCGATCAGCAGGCTCGCGTAGACATCGCGCAGGCCCATCGACTTGAAGCCCTGCAGCATGGCGATGCCGATCACCAGGCCAGGCAGCATCAGCGGCGAGACCAGGAAGGTCGAGATCGCCTCGCGGCCGGGGAAGCGGCCGCGCACCAGGGCGATGGCGCAGAGCGTGCCGAGGGCCATCGAGACCGCGGTGGAGATGGCGGCGACCTGCAGGGACACGGTGAGTGCCGGCAGCAGGCCGCGTGTGCCGGCGAGCCGCTCGTACCAGCGCAGCGACCAGTCGGGTGGGGGCAGGGTGAAGACCGTGGACGAGCCGAACGACACGGCAATGGTGACGACGAGCGGCGTCATCAGGAAGGTCACGGTGGCCGCGGCGACGATCCAGACCGCGTACCGGGTCAGCCGTTCGAGAGCGGTCATGTGCGGCCGCCCAGGCGGCGCCCAACCCAGGTCGAAGCAACCACGATGCTGACGGCGAGCACCAGCAGCACAACGGCCGTCGTCGAGCCGAGCTGCTCGTTGCGCATCAGCAGGAACGACCGTCCCGTCAGGGTCGAGAGCGTCTGGAAGCGATCGCCGATCAGCAGCGAGGGGATGACGAACATCGACACGCTCATCGAGAAGACGAAGGCGATGCCGGAGACGACGCCGGGCAGGGTGAGCGGCAGCGTGACGTGCGTGAAACGATAGAGCGGCGTGGCGCCCAGGGTCGCGCCGGCTTCGCTCAGGCGTGGGTCGATCAGCTTCACCACCGAGTAGATCGGCAGGATCATGAAGGGCAGGAAGATGTTGGCAGCGCCCAGCACCAGGCCCGTCTCGGTGAACAGGAGGCGCTGCGGTTCGTCCCATATGCCGAGCCCGAGCATCAGTTGCGAGACGACGCCGTCGCGACGCAGCACGATCTGCCAGGCGAAGGCCTTGACCACCGCGCCGATCGACAGCGGCAGGATGATCGACACCAGCATGACGATCTGGACGAAAGCCCCGGCGCGCGCCAGGGCGAAGGCGGCGGGATAGCCGACGACCAGGCAGAACAGCGTCACCCAGGCGGCGACCCGCAGCGTGTTGCCGATGACCCGCCAGTTGAACGGGTCGCTCATGAAGCCGATGTAGGGCTGCAGCGTGAAACCGGTCGGGCTGCTGAAGCTCTTCAGCAGCAACCAGATCAGAGGGTAGGCGTAAACGACCGCGAAGTAGATCACTGCCGGAACGGCGAGCATGGCCACAGGATCGCTCCACGGCGACGCCTGCCGCGGCCTCGAAGGTGCTAACGTGGTCACGCCGGCCTGGCCGGATAGACAAGCGTGTCGGCGATCGCCCAGGCAAGGGTCATCGGGCTGCCCGGCGATGGGGCGCCGCTTTCGAGGTCGGCCGTCTCGGCCATCAGCTGGCCCAACTCGGGCGCCTGGAAGTGGAGCTGGACCTTGGAGCCCTGAAATACGGCATCGACCAGGGTGGCCGTCACCCGGTTCTCGCCCTCGCCGACCCGGATGCGCTCGGGGCGGACGGCGAGCAGCACGTCGGCGCCGTTGACGAACCGGCCCGGGCCGCGCAGGCGTCCGAGCGCCGTGTCGACCGTCACGATGCCGGCTTCGTTCGCCACCACCCTGCCGGCCAGGCGCGAGGACAGGCCGACGAACTCCAGCACGAACGACGTCGCCGGCTGGCGATAGATCGACTTGGGATCGGCGAGCTGCTCGATGGCGCCGCGATTCATGACGGCGATGCGGTCCGACATGGTGAGCGCCTCGTCCTGGTCGTGGGTGACGAACACCGCGGTCGTGCCCAGCTCGCGCAGCAGGCGGCGCAGCTCGATCTGCATGGTCTCGCGCAGCTTGCGATCGAGCGCGGAGAACGGCTCGTCGAGCAGCAGCAGCTTCGGCCTCACGGCAAGCGCCCGAGCGACCGCGACGCGCTGCTGCTGGCCGCCCGACAGGGCGCGCACCGAGCGGTCGGCGAAATCGGTCAGGTGCACCAGATCGAGGAAGCGGCGGACCGCCTCGCGGGTCTCGGCATCCTTGTGACGGCGCGCCTTCAGGCCGAAGGCCACGTTCTCGGCGACGCTGAGATGGGGGAACAGCGCGTAGTTCTGGAACACCACCCCGACGTCGCGCTTGTGCGGCGGCAGGCGGCTGATGTCCTGCCCGTCGAGCGTCACCGTGCCGCGATCGGCCGACAGCAAGCCGGCGACGATGCGCAGCAGGGTGGTCTTGCCGCAGCCCGACGGGCCCAGGAGCGAGACGAACTCGCCGGCGCCGACGCCGAGATCGACGCCGCCCAGCACGGTCGCGGCGCCGAATGACTTTTCGGCGCCGGCGACGTCGAGAAAGGAGTCAGAAGCCACGAGGAGGGGCTACATCGCCATGTCGCGATCCCAGCGCTTCACCCAATCCGCGCGGTTGGCCGCCACGAATTGCCAGTCGACTCCGTGGATCGTGACACCGGTCGGCATGCCGGCCGGCACCGGCGTGTCCTTGTTGGTCGGCAGCGAGAAGGTGAGGGCCGAGAGCTTGGCCTGGACCTCGGGCCCGATCATCTCGTTGATATAGCCGGCGGCCAGTTCCGGCTGCGGACCGCCCTTCACCAGGGCGACGCCGGACGGCATGGCGAAGATGCCTTCCTTCGGCACGGCGATGTCGACCGGTGCGCCGGTCCGCTTGCGGTCCAGCGCGACCTGCGAGATCGCGCTCGAGATCATGAAGCCTTCGCCCTGCTCCAGCAGATTGTAGGCCTGTGGCATTTGCGTGTAGGCGGTGAGCAGGTTGGGCTTGATCGTTACCAGCTTCTTGAAGCCGGCGTCGGTGTCCTTCTGCGCCTCGGCCATCGGCTTGCCGGTGGCGAGTTGGGCAGCCATGAACAGGTTGGCGAGGCCTTCGGTGTTCTGCAGCGACGGCAGGATGATCCGACCCTTGTACTTGGGATCGTAAATGTCCGCCCATGACGTGGGCGTCCCCTTGAGCGCTTTCGGGTTGTAGGCGATGCCGAGCCAGGGCTGCAGGTAGTTGCACCACATGCCATCCATGTGGACGGTGCCGGGCTTCAGCACGGCGAGGTTCGGGACCTTGGCAGGCGTCAGCTTCTCGAGCAGCCCTTCGGCGACGGCCGGGATCATCACCGGATCGTCCATCATGACCACCGAGAGGTACTGCTTGTCCTTGTTCTTCTGCATCTTCTCGAGATTGACCAGCGAGCGCGTTCCCTCGAACACGACCTTGCAGTTGAACTTGTTCTCGACGACCGGGGCGATCACCGTCTCGACGAAGCTCTTGTGACTGGCGGCGCCGCCGATCACGACCTCCTTGCCCTGGGCGCGCAGCACGCGCGGTGCGGCAAGGGCGGCGGTCGCCGCTCCGGCGGCGGCGAGAAGCGTGCGACGATTGACGGTGACGGCTCTGGTCCTGGACATGGCATTCCCTTTCTCCATCAAGGGAAGCAAGGACCGTGCCGCGGGCTCATTTCCTCCCCAGCGTCTTCGCTGGGGAGGTGTCGGCGTCTTCGCGAACGCAGGGGTCATGACTCATGCGGACCGCGGGCGTCCCGCCCACTCATGCTCATAGTAGTGGGCATGACCATGAGCGGGCGAGACGCCCGCGGTCCAAGACTCCTGGCCCCTCTGTCGGCGTAAGACGCCGACACCTGTACCTTTTCCAGACCTGAGTAGGTGAGCGGCGTGGGGGTTGGCCCACGGGCGACGGCCCGAATGTCGTATCCTGCCAGGACCGAGCCAGTCCGTCGGGAGCAACCAGCCGA
>NZ_JBFWZI010000329.1:0-4507 GCF_050185545.1 Reyranella sp.
CTATCTCCTCCCCAGCGAAGCTGGGAAGGTGTCGCCGTCATTCGGCGAGGGTGGGTACATGGACTTTTGGACCGCGGGCGTCCCGCCCGCTCATTATTGATGAGCGGGCGGGACGCCCGCGGTGCGCATGACTCATGACGCCTCCGTCCGCGATTACGCGGACACCTCCCCAACAGAGTTGGGGAGGAGAAGCTCTCACACACCCGCCGGCTTCCGCGGGGGCCACATGCGGGCGAGATCGCCGGTCGGATTGGAGAAGGTCGAGAAGTCGGTCCGGTCGCGCGATTCGTGGAAGTGGGCCAGAGCCCACACAACGGTCGGGAAGGCGAGCTGGTCCCACGGTATGTCGGACCAATCGACCAGGGCCACCGCCTCGCTCTCGGGGCCGGCGGAAACGTCGGCGCTCACCAGGCGCGCGCGATACATGATCTGCACCTGGCCGATGCGGGCGACGCTGTACATGGCGAGCAGGCGGTCGATCTCGATCTCGGCGCAGGCCTCTTCGCGCGCTTCGCGCTGGGCGGCCTGCTCGGTCGTCTCGCCGAGCTCCATGTAGCCGGCGGGCACGGTCCAGAATCCCTTGCGAGGCTCGATCGCGCGCCTCGCCAGCAGGATCTTGTCCTGCCAGGTGCAGACTGCCCCGGCGACGATCTTGGGGTTCTGATAGTGGATGAACTCGCAGCGCGCGCAGATCAGGCGCTCTCGATTGTCGCCTTCAGGAATGCGCTTCTCGAAATGATCCGGCGGATCCCAGGGGAGGCGTGGCCGGTCGGTCGTTGTCGGGGCGCTCATGCCCCGACCCTAGAGCGGTTTTCGATCGGATGGAACCGCAAGCGGTCCATCCGGTCGAAATCGCACGAATGGGAGTTGCCTGCTTCTCCGTCCGTCTCTTCAGCCGGATGGAATTTGCCTACGCTGCCCGGATGAGCGCCGCAACGCCGGGCAGCGCCTTGCCTTCCATCCATTCCAGGAAGGCGCCGCCCGCCGTCGAGACATAGGAGAGCTTGTCTTCGACACCGGCGGCCGCCAGAGCCGCCACCGTGTCGCCGCCACCGGCGACCGACAGCAGCTTGCCGTCGCCGGTGAGGCGCGCCACTTCCCGGGCGAGCGCCACGCCACCTTCGTCGAACGGCTTGAGCTCGAAGGCGCCGACCGGACCGTTCCACACCAGGGTGGCGCAGTCGCGCAGCTCCGCGATGTAGCCGGCGACGGACCTCGGCCCGATATCGAGGATCATCTGATCGTCCGGGCAGGCGTTGGCATCGACCACCCGATGGGGCGCGTCGGCCCTGAACTCCGTCGCGACTACGACGTCGACCGGCAGCAGAACCTTGCATTTCGCCGCTTCCGCCTTGGCGAGGATTTCGCGAGCAGTCTCCGCCAGATCCTTCTCGCACAGCGACTTGCCTACGGCGATGCCCTGCGCGTGCAGGAAGGTGTTCGCCATGCCGCCGCCGATGATCAGCTTGTCGACCTTGCCCACCAGGTTGCCCAGCAGGTCGAGCTTGGTCGACACCTTGGCGCCGCCGATCAGCGCGCAGACTGGTCGCTTGGGGTTGCCCAGCGCCTGGTCGAGCGCCTGCAGCTCGGCCTCCATAAGCCGCCCGGCCGCGGCCGGCAGGAGATGGGCGAGGCCTTCGGTCGAAGCATGCGCGCGATGCGCGGTCGAGAAGGCGTCGTTGACGTAGATGTCGCCCAGCACCGACAGTTTGTCGATGAAGCCGCTCTCGTTCTTCTCCTCTTCCTTGTGAAAGCGCAGGTTCTCCAGCAGCAGAACCTCGCCCGGCTTCAGGAGGCGCACGGCATCTTCGGCGACCGGGCCGATGCAGTCCTCGGCGAAGGCGACCGGCTTGCCGAGCGCCTTGGCCAGCGGCTCGATCAGGGGGCGCAACGACATCTCGGGCACGCGCTTGCCGTCGGGCCGTCCGAAATGGCTCAGCACGACCACGCGCGCGCCTTTGGACGCCAGTTCGGCGATCGTTGGCGCCGCCCGCTCGATGCGCGTGGCGTCACTCACCACACCCTTCTTCATTGGCACATTGAGGTCGACGCGGACCAGCACACGCTTGGCCGAAACGTCGAGCGAGTCGATCGTCTTGAAGGTCGCTGTTGGCATGCGCTCCCCTGAGTTTGGCCCCTGAGTTTGGCAGCCGCTCTAGCGTTTCCGGATGACGAACACCAGCACCTCGCCGTCGCGGCGGGTCTCGACCAGCTCATGGCCAGTCTGCCTGCAGTAGGCGGGAAAATCCTGCTCGGCCGCGGGATCGGTGGCGCGCACCGTCAGCACGCCGCCGACCGGCAGGTCGCGCAGCTTGCGATTGGCGCGCAGCACCGGCAGCGGGCAGAGCAGGCCGGTGGCGTCGTATTCAACTGAGTCAGTCACGGGGACGATAGTACCTCATGGCCTCGGGCAACCAGCGACGGATATCGGCGAGCCGTGTCGTATCGGCAGGATGCGTGCTCAGCCATTCGGCATTCTTCTTGCCGGTATTGGCCGCGCGCATGCGTTCCCACACCCCGATCGCCTCCCGCGGATCGTATCCGGCGAGCGCCATGAGGACGAGGCCGATGCGATCGGCCTCCGACTCCTGGGCGCGCGACATCGGCAGCAGGTAGCCCACGGTGGCGCCGGCGCCGAGCGCCGCCATCATCATCGGCACGTAGCGACGGTTGTTGCCGCCGATCGTTGCCGCCAGGGCAACGCCCGCGGCCGCGGCGCCGACCTGGGCGACCATCTGATCGCTCATGCGCTCGGCGCCATGGCGGGCCAGCGCGTGCGCCACTTCGTGGCTGACCACGACGGCAAGGCCTGCCTCGGTGCGGGTGATCGGCAGGATGCCGGTGTAGACGACGACCTTGCCGCCGGGCAGGCAGAAGGCGTTCGGCACATTGTTGTCGACGGTCTTGAATTCCCAGTGGAACCGCGGCGCCCGCCACAGTTCGCCCGGCGGGCGTTCTGCCGCCGCCGCGATGCGGCGCCCGACCTTGGCGACCAGGGCGTTGACCTGCGCGTCGTGCGACAGCGCCTCTTTCGACAGGACCTGCTGATAGGCCTGCACGCCCATCTGGCGTTCTTCGCTCTCGCTCACCAGCATCATCTGCGAGCGGCCGGTGAGCGGCGCCGATTCGCACGCGGCGAGCAAGGTGGCGACGCCGCCGAGAGCCATGAAAAGTCGCGGACCAAAACGCATGCCGCGGACTCTAAGGGCGCCTGCCATTCAGGTCGAGAGGAAGCCCGGACCGCCGCGACGCAGCAGCTCGCGGCCGAGGTTGCGGCCCATTTCCGCCGCGTCGCTGGGCGCCGCGCGTCGCTCGCCGGAAATCTGCTCCGAGCCATCCGGCTTGGCAATCAAGCCGCGCAGGTGCAGCCCACCGTCGCCGGTCAAAACGGCATGCCCGGCGATCGGCGTGCGGCACGAACCGTCGAGCACCGCCAGCATGGCATGCTCGGCCGCAACGCAGATCGCGGTCGGCGAATGGTCGATGGCTGCGAGCCACTGCCGCGTACGTGAGTCGTCGGCGCGGCATTCGATGCAGACCGCGCCCTGACCGACCGCCGGCAGAATTTCGTCCTCGGGAACCGGGTGACCGACATGGGCGAGACCGAGGCGCTTCAGGCCGGCCAACGCCAGCAGGGTCGCCTCGACGGTCCCGGACTCGCGCTTGGCCAGCCTCGTATCGACATTGCCGCGCAAGGTCACGATCTGCAGGTCGGGCCGGCGATGCAGCAGCTGGGCACGGCGGCGCAGCGCCGACGTGCCGACGATCGCGCCGCGCTTCAGGTCGGCAATGCGCGTCACGTCGCCGGCAATCAACACGTCACGCGCGTCCTCGCGCGGCAGGAAGGCGGCGATGGCGAGACCCGGCGGCTGGAGCGTCGGCATGTCCTTCATGCTGTGCACGGCGGCGTCGATGCGGCCGGCGAACAGCGTCTCCTCGATCTCCTTGACGAACAGGCCCTTGCCGCCCGCTTCCGCGAGGGGACGATCCTGGATGGCATCGCCGGTGGTGCGGATGGTGACGATCTCGATGGCGTCGGCTGCCGCCAGGGCGGGCACCGCGGCGGCGAGCGCAGAACGCACGAGTCCGGTCTGCACGAGTGCGAGCTTGCTGCCGCGCGTGCCCAGCCGGAGGAGGGGAGTGGCCATGACGCTGCTCTAGAGCACATTCCGTTCGCCTGGAACAGCCGGGCGGAATGTGCCTGTCGCGTCACTCGACCCCGGTGGGCGTGCCAAGCCATTGGCATGTGACAAAAGGCCGTCATCCCGACCGGAGCCGAGCGCAGCGCCTGCCCTGAGCGCAGTCGAAGGGAGGCGCAGTGGAGGGACCTTTCTTTTGCGGCGTCAGCAAGAAAGGTCCCTCGACCGCGCCGCCCTTCGGGCGCCTCCGCTCGGGATGACGGTATTTTCTGCCATATGCGAATACTGAGGCGAGGACGAGGAGGACAGAAAATGCGGCAACTTCATCCCTTCGCGGCGGGCAGCGTGCTGGCCGCGCTGGTGGTCGG
>NZ_JBFWZI010000330.1:0-4466 GCF_050185545.1 Reyranella sp.
AGCAGGGCAGCCAGCATCTGGCCGGTCTGGTTGGAATCGTCGTCGATCGCCTGCTTGCCGACGATCACCAGGCCGGGCTGCTCCTTGTCGACCACCGCCTTCATCAGCTTGGCGACCGCGAGCGGCTGCAGCTCGGCGTCGGACTGGACGAGCACGCCGCGGTCGGCTCCCATCGCGAGCGCCGTGCGGATCGTCTCCTGGCACTGGGCGGGGCCGGCGGAAAAGGCGATAACCTCGGTGGCCAGTCCCTTCTCGCGCAGGCGGATCGCCTCTTCCACGGCGATCTCATCGAAGGGATTCATGGACATCTTGACGTTTGCCGTCTCGACACCCGTGTTGTCGGCCTTGACGCGGATCTTGACGTTGTAGTCGATGACCCGCTTGACCGCGACCAGCACTTTCATCGCGTTGCGCCTATAGGTGAGTTGCGGCCGGACCTCCCGCCCGGCGAAGGGGTCTTCGTGTAGGGGTGTTCAGGCGAACATGTCAAGACGATGTCGCACTGCACAAGGCCGCACCGTGAAAGGTTTTCTCTCATTTTTTCAACAAGTTGAGGCTATTGGGAGCCTGTGCGGAGGCCTGCCGGCAAGACATGGGTCTATTGCAGCGCGACATCGTAGCGGACGTAGTCCGTGACCGGCACGATGCGCTCGTAGAGCGCCCGCGCCGCGGTGTTGCCGGCTTCCGTATGCCAGTAGAGCCGGCGCCAGCCGCGCTCCTTTCCGCGCGCGATCAGCGCGTCGACGAGACGGCGCCCGACACCGCCGCCACGCGCCACCGGGTCGACCCACAGGTCCTCGAGGTAGCAGACCATGCGGGCGCTGAACGTATGCGGGTGCAGAATGTAGTGGGCAAAGCCGACCGGGTTCTTCGCCCCGGCGTCGACGGCGATCAGGGCGCCCATGGCGACGTCCACATCGGTCAACCGTCGCCACAGCTCGTCGTTGTCGGCCGCCGCCGGCGAAACGCCGTAGTGGGCGCAGTTGCCCGACCACATGCGATCCCAGGCCGCGCGATCGGCCAGGGTCATGTCGCGCACGTCGATCCGCGCCATCGTCAGCGTGCTCCGCCCGGCACCCACAGCACATCGGAGGCGCCGTTGTCGTTGAGGCGACGGGCCAGCACGAACAGATGATCCGACAGCCGGTTGACGTACTTGATCGCCTCGGGGTTGATCGTCTCCTCGGCAGCGAGGCGGGTCATGCGCCGTTCGGCCCGGCGCGCCACCGTGCGGGCGAGATGCAGCCAGGCTGCGGCCTCGCTGCCGCCGGGCAGGATGAAGGACTTGAGCGGCGTCAGCTCGGCGTTCATGGCGTCGATCTCGCGCTCCAGCCGCTCGACCTGCGAGGCGACGATGCGCAGCGCGCCCTCGCCACGTTTGGCCTGGCCTTCCGGCGTGCACAGATCGGCGCCGAGATCGAACAGGTCGTTCTGGATGCGGCCCAGCATGGCGTCGGCTTCCGCCATGCGCGAATCGTCCGATGCTGTGCGGGCGATGGCGTTGCGCGCCAGGCCGATCACCGAGTTGGCCTCGTCGACCGTGCCATAGGATTCCACCCGCGGATCATGCTTGGCGACGCGCTCGCCGCGCCCGAGCGATGTCTGCCCGGCGTCGCCGCCGCGCGTGTAGATGCGGGTCAGCGTCACCATCGGCTCAGCTCCTGCTCGCGAGATACCAGAGGAGGATCAGGACGATCGTCAGGAACTGCAGGCGCACGCGCCACCACATCAGGCGATTGCTGCGCCGTCCGCCCTCGATGGTGCTTTCGACGTTGCGGCTCATGCTGACCAGCCCGGCGAACAGCATGCCGAGTGTCGCCAGCCCCGAGACGATGACCATGAAGAACAGGATCTTGGCGAGCATGGTGCGGACTCTCTTGTTCTCCTCCCTCCGCTGGGAAAGTGTCCGCGTCTTCGCGGACGGAAGGGTCATGGTCTTCCTGGACCGCGGGCGTCTCGCCCGCTCATGCTCGTGATCATGAGCGGGCGAGACGCCCGCGGTCCAAGAAAGCTTGACCCCTCCGTCGCCGATTACGGCGACACCGCCCCAGCGAAGCTGGGGAGGAATCATGAGCTCAATCTAGTCATTGTGCCGGCCGGCGCCAGTGCGGGCGCCGGCCCACGGCCGCATGTCGCGGCGGGCGGCCGTCCCGGTGGCGGCACGGAAGAGCGCTTCAGCCGCCTGCTCGCCCGACCACAAGGCTGCGTGGACCGTGCCGTACTCGACCGGTTCGGTGGCCTCTCCGGCGAAAAAGACCCGTCGTCCGAGCGGCCGCGCGTGACCTTCGCGGTCCCCCGGCGCGCTGCCGACCCCGGGATAGGAATAGCCGCCGCGCGACCATGGATCGCTCACCCAGCGCGGAAAGAGCATGCCCTGCGGTCGCGGGATGCCCTTGCCGAACATCTTGCGCAGCGAGCCCATCGCCACCTCCTCGACCTCGGCGTCGCTCGACGAGCGGTCGAGGTTCACCGAGATGGCGCCGTTGGTGAAGCTCAGCAGGATCGGCAGGCCGGTCTCCTGAACGTGGCTTACCCAGGTATTGAAGGTGCCGCGCTTGTCCGGCGAATCGGGCAGGCGGCCGAACCATTTCGGCTGCTCGGGCCAGAAACGCTCGGGAAAGCGCAGGTAGATCTTGCCCAGCGCCCCCGCCCCGTAGCCGAGGCGGTGCAGCGCCTTCTGCTGCAACTCCGGCGGCAGCGGATCGAGCGCCGGCAGGCCGGCGCGCAGCAGCCCGACCGGCACGGCAATCACCGCGCGCTCGGCCTCCAGCCGCTCGCCGCTCTGCAAGGTCGCAACAATGCCCGCGTCGTTCCACGCAATGCGCTGGACGGCCGCGCCCAGGCGGATCGACAGGCCGCGCGCGGCATCGTCGATCAGCGCCTGGAAGCCGCCGCGCGGCTGCGCATTGCGCTCCAGCCCTTCGAGCGGAAACCATTCCTCGGCCGAGATCGCCTCGTAGGGCGCGCCCTGCACGCCTTCGCTCATCTCGACGAAGGTCGCGACCACGAGCTTGTCGATCTCGGGCAGCCAGCCGGCGCGCAGCAGCGGATCGACGGCATCCTTCACCGAGATCGAGCGCGGCCCCCAGCTGCGCGCCATTGCCTTGCTCTTCCAGGCCGCCCATTCGATCGCCACCTTGAAGGCGGCCCGCCCGAGCACGGCGCGACGGCGCTGTCCCTCGCGCGTCGGCGCCGTGGCGCGATCGTCGATCAGCAGCCGGTCGCCCTGCGATTCGACGAGGGCGATGCCCAGCTTCTCGCACCACAGGGTGAGCGGGTTGCCGTCGACGCCATGCACCCATGAGCCGCCGAGATCGAGCGGGACGCCGAGCGAGCAGTCGGTCCAAGTCCTGCCGCCCAGACGCTGCCGCGCCTCGAGCACCGTGACGGCGAACCCCGAATCGTGCAGCAGGCGCGCGGCGACGATGCCCGCCATGCCGGCGCCGACGACGATCACGCGTTCGGGCACGCGCTCGGGCCTCGCCGCGCCCATCGACCACGAGGCGGTCCACGGGCCTGTCCGCTGGCCGGTCATCGCAACACCAGGCCGGGCAGCAGTGTCATGTCGTCGAACAGCTCGCCGCCCGCGACGGCCAGGCCAACCCGATCGGCGTAGGGCGCCCCGGCGTAGGCCAGCACGCGCATGCCGGCCGAGCGCGCCGCCTGCACGCCCGGCACCGAGTCCTCGATCACCACGCAGTCGAATGGCTGGACGTCGAGCGACAGCGCCGCGTGCAGGAACAGGTCGGGGAACGGTTTTCCGCGCGCGACCTGGCCGGAGCTGAAGATGCGGCCGCCGAACAGGTCCCACAGGCCGGTGAGGCCGAGGGTGAAGCGCATCTTCTCCGGCGCGCCGGAGCTTGCCACGCAGGTCGCGATGCCGGCCGCCTGCAGCGCCAGCACGGCTTCCTTGACGCCCTCGACAGGCTGCAGCGGCGCGTCGCGGAAATTGCCGTAGGTCACCGCCTGCATCTTCTCGAGGAAATCGTCCGGCAGCCGGCGCCCGAGCTCGGCCTCGACGATCTCGACACAAGATTTGAGCGAGCGCCCGAGCAGCCGCCGCATCGTCTCCTCGATCGACCAGTCGAGCCCCTGCGCACGCACCGCGGCGGAAAAGCTCGCATTGGCGATCGGCTCGCTGTCGACCAGCACGCCATCGCAGTCGAAGATCGCTAGCAAGAGTGCGCCGCTCCTTCATGCTCCTCCCCAGCTTCGCTGGGGAGGTGCCGCCGTCTTACGGCGACGGAGGGGTCATGGTCTTCCGGACCGCGGGCGTCCCGCCCGCTCATGCTGTTATTGCAGCTGCTGATGACAATGAGCGGGCGGGACGCCCGCGGTCCATGAGTCATGACCCCTCCGCCCCGTATGACGGAGCACCTCCCCAGCGAAGCTGGGGAGGAGAATGATACGCGGCGCATGTTCTTAAAAGGCTTGTCGCCCGCCACCGTGACGCGGTTGCCGCTGCG
>NZ_JBFWZI010000331.1:0-4344 GCF_050185545.1 Reyranella sp.
GCTGATCACCGCCGATCGCACGCCGTTCCTCGCCTTCTGCACCGACGACCGCAATCCGCTCGACATCGCCGAGGAAGGCCATCTCGATCACCTGATCCGCGCCGCCATCGCGCGCGGCGTGCGGCCGCTCGACGCCTATCGCGCCGCGACGTGGTCGGCGTCCCGCCATTTCGGCCTGGTCGATCGCGGCCTGGTCGCGCCGGGCCAGCGCGCCGACCTGGTGTTGCTCGAGGATCTCGCGACCTGCCGGATCAACTCCGTGATCTGCCGCGGCGCGCCCGTGACGCCCGATCGCTTCAGGACACGCCCGCACGTGTCGCCGGTCGGGCTAGAGTCGGTGAAGCTGCGGCCGGTCAAGGTGGAGAAGTTCCGCATGCCCGTTGGCGCCGGTCGACCACCGCCGGTGATCGGCATCCGGCCCGGCCAGATCCTGACCGACCGGCTCGCTCTCGATGTCACGGTGCGTGACGGCGAGCTGGTGTCCGACGTGACGCGCGACATCCTCAAGGTCGCGGTGCTGGGCCGGCACAATGATCGCGGCGAGGTCGGGCACGGTCTGGTGAAGGGCTTCGGCATCGTGCGCGGCGCCATCGCCTCGTCGATCGGCCACGACAGCCACAATGTCTGCGTCATCGGCTGCACCGATGCGGACATGGCCGTGGCGGTCAACCGGCTGATCGAGCTGCGCGGCGGCTTTGCGGCGGCAGTCGACGGCAAGGTGGTGGGCGAACTCGCACTGCCTATCGCCGGCTTGATGAGCGATCAGCCGTTCGAGACGGTGGAGCAGGGCCTGCGCGCCCTGCGCGCGGCGGTGCGCGGCCTCGGCACGCCCCTGCACGAACCGTTCCTGCAGATGGCGTTCCTCGCCCTGCCGGTGATCCCGCATCTGCGCATCACCGACAAGGGCCTGGTCGACGTCGACCGTTTCGAGTTGGTTTCATAGCGCCGCTGTCGCTGATGATATGCACCACTTGAGGCGGACGCGACCAAGCAGCAACATCGTCTTCCGGACCGCGGGCGTCTCGCCCGTTCATGCGACTGAGCGGGCGAGAGGCCCGCGGTCCGGAAGAGCATGAAAACTGATCCCTCGCTGCGAACTGTCGTCACCGCCTTTCGAAGTCGATGCGCTCGTCGACCGGCAGGCCGAGCAGGTGGCGGCGCAGGCAATCGAGGCCGAGCTCGACGGCGCCGGCGCGCACCCAGTCGCGGCCGCCGATCAGGCGGGCCTGGCGCGAGACCACGGAGTCGGTGTCGGCGATGCCGACGGCGATGGTGCCGCCGAAGTCCGGCCGGTCAGCGCCCTGGTCGAGCTCGATCAGGAGCGCGAGCGCATGGCTGCTTCGGCTCTTGTCGCGCAGGTCGCAGGCAACCGTCTCGGCAGCCGCGGTCGAGGCCTCGGCGATCCCGAGCTCGCCCGGCTCGCGCACCACGACGCCGCGGCGGAAGGCTTTCTCGGCGCCGGCCAGCGGCGCCAGGCGAGCGGCAAGATGGCCGCCGGTGAACATCTCGGCGGTCGAGAGCGTGAGGCCGCGCTCGAGCAGGATGGCGAGGATCACGCCCTCAAGGGTCTGGTCGTCCTCGGCGATGATGAAGTTGCCGAGGCGCTTGCGCACCTCGGCCTCGATCGGCGCCAGCAGGCTGGCGAGCTCGGCCTCGTCGGCGCCACGCGCGGCGAGCTTGGTCTCGAGCTGCGGGTAGTGCGCCTGGAAGCCGAGCTTGATGCCGCCGTCGGGCTTGAAGGCTTCCATGTCGGCCAGCATGTTGTCGGCGCGCGATTCGCCGATGCCGAAGGTGTGGAAGCGCTTCAGCCTGGTGACACCGGTGATGCCGCCGATCTTCAGCAGGCGCGGGATGACCTGCTCGTCGAGCATGCGCCGCATCTCGCGCGGCACGCCCGGCGTGAAGAAGAAGCGCGCCTTGCCGATGGTGACGGCGAAGCCGCAGGCCGTGCCGATCGGATTGTCGATGAACTCGGCGTTGGCCGGCAGCATCGCCTGCTTGCGGTTGTTGGGCGGCATCACCCGGCCGCGCCGCGCGTAGGATTGCTCCATGCGCGTCATCCAATAGTCGGAGAGCACGAGCTCTACGCCGCAGGCCTCGGCAGCGACCTCCTGCGAGAGGTCGTCGACGGTCGGCCCCAGGCCGCCATTGACGATCACCGCGTCGGCGCGCTCGCTGGCTTGGTGGAAGGCTTTCAGCAGGCTCGCCCGGTCGTCTCCGACGGTGGTGCCCCAATGCACGGTGAGCCCGACATCGCCGAGCCGCCGCGCCATGTAGCTGTAGTTGGTGTTGATGGTCTTGCCGGAGAGGATTTCATCGCCGGTGCAGAGGATTTCTACGCGCATGTTGGATCGATTATCGGCTAACGTCGCGAGGAAATCGAGGGAGAGACGTTCATGACAGCCTTATCGTCCGATCTCAGGGAGGCGCTGGCCAAGGTCGGCACATCGACCCTGACCGGCGTGCTCAATCGCCGCGGCCTGCGCAGCATGACCCTGTACGACGTGTGGCCGCTCAGGCCCGAGCAGCCGCGCCTGGTCGGCATCGCCTTCACCATGCGCTTCATCCCCTCGCGCGAGGACAAGGACGGCCCGACCTCGAAGAACCGCAGCACGGTCCAGCCGCAGGCCATGGAGGAGTGCCCGCCCGGCCACGTGCTGATGATCGATTCGCGCGGCGATTCGCGCGCGGCCTCTGCGGGCGACCTCTATGTCGGACGGCTGAAGGCGCGCGGCGCCGCCGGCATCGTCACCGACGGCGGCTTCCGCGACACCGACGGCGTTGCCAAGACCGGCCTGCCGGCCTACCACCGCCGGCCGTCCTCGCCGCCCAGCCCGATCGTCCATCGCCCGATGGATCTCAACCTGCCGATCGCCTGCGGCGGCGTCGCCGTCTATCCCGGCGACATCGTGGTCGGCGACCGCGACGCCATCCTGGTGATCCCGCCCGACATCGTCGAGGCGGTCGCGCAGGAGGCGCTCGACACCTACCATTACGAGGAGTTCGCCGAAGCCGAGGTGGCGCGCGGCCGCTCGCTCAAGGGCCTGTTCCCGGTCGCCGGCGAGGAAGCCAAGCGCGACTACGAAGAGTGGAAGAAGAAGCGCGGGTAGACTCATTGACGGGACCGCGCCACGCTGATGCGGACCGCGGGCGTCCCCCCCGCGCGTGAATCAAGATCGGGCGGGACGCCCCCGGTCCCAGGAAGACCATGATCGCCACAGGAGTGGCGCGGTCCCCGCAAAGAGATCTCGTCGTCTCAACCCAGCGTCGTGCGGATCTCGAGGCCACCCTTCAGCGTCAAGGTGACGGGCGTGCGCTCGGCGATCTCGGCTATGCGTTTCTTCTGCTCCTCGTCGACCTCACCCTCGATGGTGAGCACGCGATCGATGTGTTGCCCGTCGCCCTCGCGCACGTAGTGGACGTCGGCATGTACCGCCGTCACCGGCCACTGCTTGCGCTCGGCATACATGCGCAGCGTGATCGCCGTGCAGGCGGCGAGCGCCGAGGTCAGCAGGTCGTACGGCGCCGGCCCGACATCCTTGCCGCCGAGCTTGGGGCCTTCGTCGGCGGTGAGCGTGTGGCGTCCGGTGACGATGGCCGTCTGGTAGTTGGTCGTGCCGATGCTCGCCCGAGCGTGGGCCATGGGATGCTCCAAAGACAGAGGATGATGAAGGTCTCTCGGTTGGACTTCAGGAGCGAGGGACGAAGATCTGCCGCCATCCTCAGCGAAGCGAAGGAACTCATCGCCAGCAGCGCAAACGTACACCGTGGCGGCGGCGATGAGGTCCTTCGCTGCGCTCAGGACGACAGGAATTGCGCACGCTCAAGGCATACGCAGCTCCATGAACGTGTCTGCGATGCCTCTTGCCCGCACCTCGCCGATCACGACGGCGTCGGCGAGTTCGGCCACCCGATCGGCCGGCACGGCGGCGAGCAGGCCGCCGGCGGTCTGCGGATCGAACAGCAGCGGCAGGTTGGGATGCGAGGCGGCCTTGTCCATGCCGTCGATCAGGTGGCGGGCGCGCAAATTCTCCGGCTGCAGCGAGCTCGCGAAGCCCTTGGCAAACAATTCCCGCGCACCATCGAGCGCGGGCACGGCGTCGAGGTCGAGATCGACCGTGACCTCGCCGCTCGCCCGGATCATCTCGGCGAGATGGCCGGCCAGCCCGAAACCCGTGACGTCGGTGCAGGCATGCGCGCCGGCGGCGATCAGTGCTAGCGAGTCCTCGCCGGACGGCCGGCGCATCGAGGCGAGCGCCTGCTCGATCCAGGTGCCGCGCGCCGCGCCGCGCATCGCCGCGGCGAAGATCACGCCGGTGCCGAGCTTCTTGGTGACCACGAGCC
>NZ_JBFWZI010000332.1:0-4292 GCF_050185545.1 Reyranella sp.
GCCACTCCGATGGCGCTCATGGGATGTGTGATCACCAAGAAGAGCGCCATCGGAGTGGCGCGCTCCCAGCGCATGACATGACGCGTTCTTTTGGCAAAGTTAGCGCCTATGAGCGGCGCGCCCCAGCCATGAATCCTTAAGCGATCGCCACCCTCAACTTCGCGCGCGCAGCGCGCAGCGCCGTCTCGACCTCGGCGGCATCGCTGCCTTCGGCGAAGATGAAGCCGAGATAGCGGTCGCCCCATGGCAGGGGCTGCACCGCCTGCCCGCTCGGGATGGTGATCGACAGGCCGGTGATGCCTCCGACAGCCTTCGCCTCGGCCTGCCCCTCGACACCCTGCAGCACGCCGGCGCGCTCCACCGGCAGCATGAGCACGCCGGCGGCGCCGGGCGGTGGTGCGGCATCGACAGGGGCGCCGAGGGCGTTCAGCAGGATCGTCATCTCGAGGCTCATGCCGTCCGGGAAGCGCAGCGAGCGCGAGCAGAGGCCGCCGATCGAGCGCGCCGCCAGCTCCAGCATCACCGGCCTCGCCTCGCCTGCCCGCTCGTCGATGCGCAACTCGGCGTGGATCGGGCCGTGACGGAGGCCGAGCGCCTGCGCCGCGCGTTCGGCGAGGCGCGTCGCGGCGGCGAGCGTCGGGCCGGGCAATCGGGACGGCGTGACGAGCAGGGTCTCCTCGAAGGTCGGACCGTCCGGCGCGTCGGGCTTGTCGAAGATCGCGGTGACGGCGAGCGCGCCGTCGGACAACAGGCCGTCGATGCTCAGCTCCCGGCCCGGCACGTATTCCTCGAGCAGGATCGGCTCGCCGTCCTTGCGGCCGCTCGCGGCCAGGATGGCGCGGATCTCCGCCGCGGCGGCGCCCAGCCCGGCTTCGTCGTCGACGCGCAGCACGCCGCGACTGGCGCTGAGCGACACCGGCTTGGCGATGCAGGGAAAGCCGAGACTGCGGGCCGCACCGAGCAGCTGGCTTACGTCGGCGTCGGCGGCGATGACGTGAAACCCCGGCTGAGAGACGCCGGTCGAGGCCCAGAGACGGCGCTGGCTCGCCTTGTCGGCGGCGGCAGCGACTGCGTCGGGCGCGTTGTGGGCAAGGCCCAGCGCGGCGCCCAGGCGGGCGGCAAGCGGTAGCATGTCGGCATCGACGGCGACCACGGCATCGACCGGACCGACCGACTTCAGGAGACGATCGCCGCTGGCGTCCGGATCGGCCGGATCGACATGCACGACCGGATTGCCGCCCAGCGGCAATGCACCGTCACTGCCGATGACGATATCGAGCTCGAGCCGGTTGGCGGCGAGGACGAAGTCGGTCGCCCGATAGGTGATCGGCGGAACCAGGAGCAGGACGCGCCTGCCCTTGACGCCGGCGTTCCCGCTCATCGCTTCGCCGCCGAGAAGAAGGGCTCGCGGCCGGCCTCGTGGTCGGTGACGTCGGTCAGGCCGACGACACCCGGAACCCTGGCGCGCAACAAGGGCTCGATGCCCTGCCGCAGCGTCACTTCCGCGAGGCTGCAACCCTGGCAGCCACCTTCGAGGCGAAGCCGGACCCACCCCTCCTCCACCGCCACGAGATGCGCATGACCGCGATGCGCGGCGATGACGGGCTTGATGTCGCGCTCGAGCACGCCGCGCACGAGATCCGCGACGTCGCCCCCGGCGGCAGTGGGTTCATGTGGACCGCGGGCGTCCCGCCCGCTCTTCTCACGAGTCATGAGCGGGCGGGACGCCCGCGGTCCAGGGAGACCCGCGGCGGCGGCGGGCGCGGGCCCGGTGATCACAACGCGCGTGACCTCGGGAACGGCGTGGCGGATCAACGCCTCGATGCGCGCCGCGAGCGGCAGGGCCGCGCCGGGCGATCCCGTCACCTCGAGCCGCGCCGTGCCGTCCTCGACGTCCAGCACGCGGATCTCGCCGCCACGTGCAATCACCGAGGGCAGCACGCTCGCCTGCAGGGCGGCCGCGACCTTGTCGGCGAGAGTCACGGCCGAGCCTCCGGGGCGTTGGGAATGTCGGCGAGCGCCTGTTCCAGGTCGGCGATCAGGTCGGCCGGCGCCTCGATGCCGATCGACAGGCGCAGCAGGTCGTCGGGGATCGGCGAGGACGGCCCCTCCATGCTGCTGCGGTGCTCGATCAGGCTTTCGACGCCGCCCAGCGACGTCGCGCGCTTGAAGACCTCGACGCGCGCGAGCACCGCCTTCGCCTGCGCAACCCCGCCCGCCACGCGAATCGACAGCATGCCGCCGAAGCCACCCGTCATCTGGCGCGCCGCGATGGCGTGGCCGGGATGAGCGGCGAGGCCCGGATAGAGGACGGCGCGCAGCGCCGGATGGGTCTCGAAGTGCCGCGCGATCGCGAGCGCCGTCTGCGAGGCATGCCGCACGCGCAGGAACAGGGTCCGCATGCCGCGCACCAGCAGCCAGGCCTCGAACGGCCCCGGCACGGCGCCGGCGGTGCGCCGCCACGACCGGATGCGTTGCCAGAACGGATCGTTGCGCGCACTCACCACCGCGCCGGCGAGAACGTCGCTGTGGCCGTTGAGATACTTGGTGGCGGAATGGACGACCAGGTCGGCGCCGAGCTCGATCGGCCGCGTCAGCACGGGAGTCGGCACCGTGTTGTCGACAGCCACGCGCGCGCCGGCGGCATGCGCCAGGGCGCACACCGCGCCGAGATCGGTGATCTCCCAGGTCGGGTTCGCCGGAGTCTCCAGCCACACCAGGCGGGTCGAGCCCGGGCGGAGGGCCGCCTTCACGGCGTCGAGATCGGCGGTGTCGACGAACTCTACGTCGAGCCCCCACGACAGGCCGAACTCGGCCAGCCATTTGCGCACGCCCCAATAGAGCACGCGTGCGACCACGACATGGTCGCCGGGGATGAGCGACTGGAAGACGGCGATGGCGGCGGCCATGCCGGAGGCGAACAGAATGCAGCCGCCGCCCGCACCCTCGAGCATCGCCAGCATCCGCTCGGCCTGCTCGTAGGTCGGATTGTCGGCGCGCGTGTAGACGCGTCCCTGGTGATAGGAACCGTCGGCCGCCTGCTCATAGTTGGTGGAAACGCTGATCGCCGGCGCAAGCGCACCCGTCGCCGGATCGATCTCGCCCAGTGCCTGCGCCACCATCGTCTCCGGCGATACCTGCGAGCCCTTCATTGCCCTGCTCCCCGCGAGCGCCGCGTCCCAGCCTGTGGCAATAGCGGACATGTCCAGCGAGGGCGAGTCCCTCGCCAGCGGTCGCTGCCATTCATGCTCGTGTGGACCGCGGGCGTCCCGCCCGCTCATGACTCATGAGAAGAGCGGGCGGGACGCCCGCGGTCCAAGGAGAGCATGACCCTCTGCCGCGTCGTCCCCGGCCGCACCTGCGAGGTCGCGATCCGGAAGCTAACGCGCTGCCTTGACGATGCGGTGTGCGGGCGCCATGCGCGTCGCCAGAATCTTGTCGATGCGCCGGCCATCCATGTCGATTACCTCGAGCCGCCAGCCGCCGACATCGACGGCATCGCCGGCCTCGGGAAGCCGACGCATGGCGCTCAGCACCAGGCCTGCCGCGGTGTGGTAGTCGCCGGCACGCGCGGTGGCGAAGCCGAGCAGCTCGGCGAGCTCGTCGACCGGCATGCTGCCCGCGATCAACCAGGAGCCGTCGGCACGCTGGGTCGCATCGGGCTCGGGCGGGCCTTCGCCGGTATGAAAGGCGCCGGCGATCGCCTCGAGGACGTCGGACGGCGTGACGACGCCGACAAAATGTCCGTACTCGTCCTGCACCAGCGCCATCGGCACCGGCGAGTCCTTGAGCATATCGAGCGCATCGAGCGCGTTCATCGACTCGATCACGATCGGCGCCGTTCGCACGAGGGCCCGCACGTCAGGGGCATTGCCGGCGATGTAGCTGTCGAGCAGGTCCTTGGCATGGATGATGCCGATGATGTTGTCGTCGCCTTCGAAGGCCGGCAGCTGGGCGTGGCTGCTGGCGCGCACGACCGCGAGGGTCACGGCCGGATCGAGAGTAACGTCGATCGTGTCGACGTCGACGCGCGGCGTCATCAACGCCTCGACGGAGCGCGCGCTGAGCCGCATCACGCCGCTGATCATGCCGCGGGCGCGCGGCTCCAGCGCGCCCGACGTCTCGGCCTCGGCGATCAATGCCTTGATCTCGTCCGCCGTGACCGTCGTCTCGCTCTCCTCCTTTCTGCCGAGCAGGCCAAGCACGGCCTTGCCCGAGACGTCGAGCAGCCAGACCAGCGGCGCGGCGACGCGCGCCAGCAGCGCCATGGCCGGTGCGACGGTGGCCGCGAC
>NZ_JBFWZI010000333.1:0-4282 GCF_050185545.1 Reyranella sp.
TCCCGAAGAGGCTAGTCGTTCTTCTCGGGCGGCTGGTCGAGATCGCGGTCGGAGCGCTTGTGCAGCGACTTCACCTCGCGCCGCATGACCTTGGCGCGATCCTTCAGGCGACGGCTGGCACGCCGGAAGGCGTCGCTGACGGCGAACTGCGGATCGGAATGGCGTTCGTCGAGGCTCGGCGTGCGATCGACGTCGACGGTCAGGCCGCCGGGCATCTTGATGTGGATGGCGACCTCGTACAGCCCGCCGCTGCGATGGTTGCCGTCCGGCAGGCTGAAGACCACGTGACACGCCGTCATTCGGCCGAAGAACTGCTCGAGATGCTCGGCCTGTTCCTCTATCAGTCGCCGGATTGCATCGCTGGACGGCGTGTTCTGGAACGTGACCCTGAGCGGCGTGTGCATGATCCCTCCTTCGTTCTGGCCGTCATTCGGGAACGCGGGGCGCAGGGACGGGGTTGCAGACGGGGGCGAGCCCTTCCCGACATGCCCTGGTCCGCGCAATGCACGCTCAGCATAGCACGCTGCATGCCGCGCGCCGAGACGGAAGCTATCCGGGCTCGCGCTCCATCGACAGCTCGCGCTGAAGGCTCGCCAGGTCGCGATTGATCGACGCCACCGCCAGCACGCGGCCAGCCTGGCGGTACTCGACGAGGCAGTCACGCTCGCCGATTCTGCCGTCGATCCGGATGTCGTCCCATCTCTCGGCATGACCGACATAGTTGACCGGCACGTCGTAGTGCTGGCTCCAGAAGAACGGCACGGCGTCGTAGCGTTCGCGTTGTCCCAGCATGTTGCGCGCCGCGGTCTGGCCCTGCCGTTGGGCGACGACCCAGTGCTCGACCCTGATGCTGCCGCCTCGCGGATCGGGCCAGCGCGCGATGTCTCCGGCGGCGAAGATGCCGGCCGCGCTGGTCTCGAGAAAGGCGTCGACGATGACACCGCGATCGATTGCGAGTCCCGCTTGCTCGGCGAGCGTCAGGCGAGGCCGCACGCCGACGCCAAGCACGGTCAGATCGGCATCGAGGGTACCGCCATTTTTCAGCGTCACCCGTGTCCCTTCCATCTGCGCCACCGTGTCCCCCAGATGGAAAACGACGCCGTGCTCCTCGTGCAGCGCACGCACGAAGTCGCCCATTTCCGCTCCCAGAACGCGTTCCATCGGTCGCTGCTCGGGGGCGACGACATGGACCTCGAGCTTGCGGTTGCGCAGCGAGGCCGCGACCTCGAGGCCGATGAAGCTCGCGCCGACGACCAGCACGCGCTTGGCCTCGCCCGCCGCGGCGATGATCGCGCGGCTGTCGGCGAGCGTGCGCAGGGTGTGGATTCGCCGCGGCTCGGCGCCGGAAATCGGCAACCGCACGGGCTCCGCTCCCATGGCGAGCAGCAGGCGGTCGAACGGCACCGCCTCTCCCCGGGCGAGCTGCACGGTGCGACCCCTGGGATCGATCGACGCCACGTGCGTGTCGAGGCGAAGCTCGATGCCGGCATCGCGATAGTAGTCGTCCGGACGCAACGGCACCCAATCCTCGGGCGCCTGGCCGGCGAGATAGTCCTTGGACAGGTTGGGCCGGTCGACCGGCGCGGCGGTATCGTCGCTCAACAGGGTGATGGCGCCGGCGAACCCCTCGCGCCGCAGCATCTCGGCCGCGGCAAACCCCGCCGCGCCGCCGCCCACGATCACGATCCTGCCGGGCGCGTCGGCGTGGCGCGGGGCAGGTCGTCGCGGCGGTTCCAACTTGCGTCGCACGACGATCCTGTCGCCGTCCCGCTCCACCTGCCAGATCGCCAGCGGGCCGAGCGCGGGCGCCCGCACCGCCTCGCCGGTCCTGAGGGAGAAGCAGGCATGGTGCCAGGGGCAGCGAATCGTGTCGCCGACCACCAGGCCCTCCGCCAGCGGCCCGTGATAGTGGCTGCACGACGGATCGATTGCCAGCACCTCCGGGCCGACGAGCAGCAGGAGCACGTCGGCATCCCCGACATGGCCGAGGAGCTTGCCGTCGGTGAAATCGGCGAGCCGCACGCCTTGCGTCAGATCGGGTCCGCTGGGCTTCTTGTCCTCGCTCATGACGGCTCCTCCCGTGAAGACGCGCTGGGAGCGCGCCACTCCATAGGCGCTAACTTTTCCCTTCGACCTCGCCTCTTAGCTGGGAGCGCGCCACTCCGATTGCGCACATGGGATGTGCAATCACCGAGAAAAGCGCCATCGGAGTGGCGCGCTCCCAGCCATGAGCTTCCTTCACCGCGGATCAAGTGGACAATGATATCGCGGCGCCCGTCAACTTGGGACTCGAGTGCCTAGTCGCCGGCCGCCACGGCGTTGCTGTCGGGCCTGGGCCGATCTGGCGTGAGCCGGTCCGGCGCCGCGGAGCGCACCACCCGATGGGTCACCATCCGATGATGAAGCGCTCGGATCGTGTCGCTGCCGCGGGTCAGGCACAACCATGGGAAGATCCCATGCACGAAGCAGGCGAGGCTTCCCAGCAGCATTCGGCCACCGAAGCCGAAGGCCATGGCCATATGCTGCAGGTAGGTCTCGTTGACCGAGGCGGGATGATCGGTGAAGCGGCGGAGCATGGGGAAAGCGTACCGGGGGCGCCGAAAAACGGCTTGCTACCTTTGCATCGAACCGCGCTATGGTCGGAAAATCATTCCCAGGTGCGGGCATGGCTGAGAAAATTCATCTCGACGACTTCGATAGGAAGATACTCGATTGCCTGCAGGACGATGCCAGCATGGCACTGGCCGAGCTCGCCCGCCGGGTCGGGCTCTCTACCACGCCGTGCTGGCGGCGCATCAACCGCCTGCAGGAGGCTGGCATCATCCGCAGCCGGGTGGCGCTGCTCGACCGCAAGGCGGTGAACGCCGGCGTCACGGTGTTCGTGGCGGTGCGAACCGCCCAGCACAATGCCCAGTGGCTCGGCCGCTTTGCCAAGGCGGTGGCGTCGTTCCCCGAGGTCATGGATTGCTATCGCATGAGCGGCGAGATCGATTACCTGATCCGCCTGGCCCTGCCCGACATCGAGGCTTACGACGCCTTCTACAAGCGCCTGATCGCCAAGATCGAGCTCAGCGACGTCACCTCGATGTTCGCCATGGAGGAGATCAAGTCCACCACGCGGCTGCCGCTTCACTACCTGCCGTGAACGCACCGCAGGGGGGCTCTTTGCCGGGAGCGCGCCACTCCGTTGGCGCTCTCGCACTCGCGGCCCGCGGGCGACCCGCCCGCACAGGACTAGACGCGTGAGCGGGCGGGACGCCCGCGGTCCGCAAACCGCTCTAGCGTCGGCCGGTTCACGGCCCTAGGATCGCCGCCGTTTGCAAGCTGTGACCGCAGGGGAAACGATGACCACGGGCAATTCCGGCAATAATCGCAAGAAGGTGCTGATCGTCGGCCGCATGCCGCAGGCCGGAATCGACGTGCTGAAGACGCGCGACGATGTCGACTACGAGATCCTGACCGACGATTCGGTGCCCTCGCTGCATCCCAAGCTCAAGGACGCCAACGCCGTCACCCTGGGCGGCACGCCGTTCCGCCAGGCCGAGCTCGATGCCGCGCCCGGCATGATGGTTGTGGCGCGGCTCGGCGTGGGCTTCGACGCCGTCGAGATCCCGGCGCTCAACAAGCGCAAGATCCCGCTGATGACCACCGGCATCGCCAACTCGGTGTCGGTCGCCGAGCACGCCATGTACATGCTGCTCGCCTCGGCGCGGCTGGCGAAGAAGATGGACCGTTTCGTGCGCGACAACACATGGGGCCAGCGCCTGTCCGACCTGCCGTCCGACCTCGCCGGCAAGTCGATCCTGGTGGTCGGCATGGGCCGCATCGGCTCGCGCACGGTGAAGCGCAGCGTCGCTTTCGAGATGGACGTCTACGTCATAGACCCGAACATCCCCGCGGCCGAGATCGAGAAGACCGGGGCGAAGAAGGTGACCGACCTCAAGGCGATCCTGCCCAAGGTCGATTTCGTGTCGATCCACTGCCCGAAATCCCCCGAGACGATCAACATGTTCAACGCCGAGACGCTGGCGCTGATGAAGCCCGATGCCTTCCTGGTGAACACCGCGCGCGGCGGCATCATCAACGAGGAAGCGCTCTACACCGCGCTCTCCACCGGCAAGCTCCGCGGCGCCGGCCTCGACGTGCTCGACCGCGAGCCGCCCGACCCGAAGAACAAGCTGTTCGGCCTGGAGAACGTGATCTTCAGCCCGCACATGGCCGGCGTCACCAAGGAGGCGAGCGATCGCATGGCGCAGACCGCGATCGAGAACATCCTGAGCGT
>NZ_JBFWZI010000334.1:0-1807 GCF_050185545.1 Reyranella sp.
CTGACGCTGAACGGCATTCCTCCCGACCAGCGGCGCACCGAGGCCGACCTGTGGAGCGGCTTCGAGGCCGCGCGCCCGCGCCTGCTCGGCGTGCTGCTCGATGCCGTGTCCTGCGGACTGAGGCGATTGCCGCAGATCAGGCTGACAGAGGCGCCGCGCATGGCCGATCTTGCCCGCTGGGTCGAGGCCTGCGAGCCCTCGCTGTTCGCGCCGGGGGCGTTCCAGAAGATTTATTCGCTCAACCGCGACGGCGCGGCACGCGATGCGCTCGAATGCGATGCCTTCATCATCGCAGTGCGCGAGTTCGCGTGCCGAGAGGGGGCATGGGTCGGTTCGGCGACACAGCTCTACCGGGAGCTGGCGCCGGCAGCCGGGACAGGCGGCGTGTGGCCGGGCAATGCGCGCGCGCTCTCCAGCCGGCTGCGCCAATGCGCGGCGTTCCTGCGTCGCTGCGGCGTCGAGGTCCTGTTTCAGCGGGCGAGCGGTGGCCTGCGGATCATCCGCCTGATCGTCCTGCCCAACAGCCCTGCTGCCGCAAATCGACTGGCTGGCGCAAAGGCCTCTCCTGCGAGCCCGGTAGCGTCACGGCCAAGTGCCTGATTGCAAAACGAAATGACGCTGTGACGCAAATGACGCAAGCTTTCAGGGCTCTTCCGGACCGCGCGCGAGACGCGCGCGGTCCGGAAGAGGTCTCAGAATGCGGCGCCTGCTTCAGGGACCAACAGTTCGATCGACGCCTTGACGGACTCCGGACGGCCTCGGTCCGGCCGTCGGGATCGGTCGCCGCTGCCGCGGGACCTTGCCAATCGATCGACATCCGTCATGCCGCGCGATCGCTTGCAGTGGTGCTCATGGCGACTTTCCTTCGTTGCAGAGGCGATCTCTGCCGGTGTCGCATCGCGACACCGCAGCAGTGCAATCCGCTTGCTGCCGCCGAGTCTCGTCGGCCATCATCGTCGACCATGCGCGCGCTGATTTGCAGTCACTGGGGCAAGGTCGACGAGCTCAAGCTCGGCGACGCGCCGATGCCCGTGCCGGGGGCCGACGAGGTCCTGATCAAGGTCGCGGCGACCGCGGTCAACTATGCCGATTCGATCATGGTTGCCGGACGCTACCAGACCAAGCCCGAGCTGCCGTTCAGCCCTGGCCTGGAAACGGCCGGTGTCGTGACGGCCTGCGGTGCCGACGTGAAGGGCTTTGCGCCCGGCGACAGGGTGATGGCGATCCTGGCCTACGGCGGACTGGCGGAATACGCCGTCGCACCAGCGGCCGAGACTTGGCGCATTCCCGCCGGCATGAGCTTCGCCGAGGCAGGCGCGTTTCCCATCGCCTACATCTCGAGCGACGTCGCCATCCGCTGGCAGGGTCGCCTCGCGGCGGGCGAGACCATGCTGGTGCTGGGCGCCGCGGGCGGCGTTGGCCTGACCGCCGTCGAGATCGGCAAGGCGATGGGCGCCCGCGTCATCGCCGCCGCGAGCACACCGGAGAAGCTCGCCGTGGCCAAGGCGCATGGTGCCGACGAGATCATCGATTACTCCAAGGAGAAGCTCGCCGAGCGCGTCATGGCGCTGACCGGCGACAAGGGCGCCGACGTCTGCTTCGATCCGGTCGGCGGTCCGTTGTTCGATGCCGCCCTGTCGTCGTTGGGCTGGGGCGGCCGCATCCTCCTGGTCGGCTTCGTCGGCGGCGTGCCGCAGATCCCGGCCAACCGGCTGCTGGTCAAGCACCGCTCGGCGCTGGGATCGTCGTTGCGCTACTTTCGCTGGAACGCGCCGGACAAGCTCGCGCGTTCCGTCGAGGAGCTGTT
>NZ_JBFWZI010000334.1:1907-4250 GCF_050185545.1 Reyranella sp.
ATGCCGAGCGGGCGGCAGGCCTCGGGCTGGTCAACCGCGTGGTGCCGCCGGCCGACCTGATGACCTGGGCGCTCGCCACGGCCGAGACGATCGCGGCCAACAGCCCCTCGGCGGTGCAGGCGGTGAAACGGCAGGTGAGCGCCACCATCGCCGACCATGCGCGGACTCGCGAGGCGCTGGAGCAGCAGCTCGGCGACGCCGTGCGCGCTGGCCCGGATTTCGCCGAGGGCGTGGCGGCGTTCCGCGAGAAACGCCAGCCGCGCTACGAGTGAGCCTGCGGCGTGGCGGGGGCGAGCACGCGACCGGGCAGCCGGCGGACCCTGGGCGACCTGGTCGATGCGTTGGCGGCCGCCACGCCCGCGGCCCCTGCCGTCGTGTCCGGCGATGAGCGCCTCGACTACGCGACCCTGAAGCAGCGGGTCGACACGTTCGCGCGGGCCTTGATGGCGAGCGGCGTGCGGCACGGCGATCGCGTGGCGCTTCTCGTCTCCAATCGCATCGAATGGATCGTCGCGGCGCTGGCGAGCGCCAGGATCGGCGCGATCGTCGCCGCCATCAGCACCTTCTCCACGCCGCGCGAGCTCGCCTGGACGCTCGAGCATTGCGGCGCCTCGGCGCTGGTCATGTTGCCGGAGTTCCGCGGACGTCGTTTTCTCGAGCCGCTCGCAGCCCTTTGTCCCGAGCTCGAGCAGGATGCGGCGGGTCCCTTGCGGAGTACGCGCCTGCCGGCGCTGCGCACCGTCGTCGTGCTGGACGGCCCGGCGCCGGCCGCGGCGTTCACGTGGTCCGGGTTCCTGGCGCGCGCGTCGTCGGTCGATGCGAAGCAGTTTGCGGCAGCGCAGGCGGCCGTGGCGCCGACCGATCTCTGCTACATCCTCTACACATCGGGCTCGACCGCAGCGCCCAAGGGCGTGACCTTGGCCCACGGGCCGCTGATCGACAACGGCTTCGAGATCGGCGAGCGCATGCATCTCTCGAGCGCGGACCGGGTGTGGCTCGCCGTGCCGCTGTTCTGGTCGTTCGGCTCGGCCAATGCGCTGCCGGCGATCATGACCCACGGCGGTTGTGTCGTGCTGCAGGAAAGCTTCGAGCCGGGCGAGACATTGGCCCTGATCGAGCGCGAGCACTGCAGCGTCTATTACGGCATGGTCAACATGGCGCGCGCCCTGATGGAGCACCCGACCCATCCGGGACGGCGGCTGGGCGCCATGCGCACCGGGCTCACCATCGGTCCGCCCGAGGACATCGCGCTTACGATACGCGCGCTCGGCGCCGACAAGCTGTGCAATGTCTACGGGTCGACCGAGACCTACGGCAATTGCGCCGTCACCGACGCCGAGGAACCGCTGCAGATGCGCCTCGAGCGTCAGGGCCTGCCCCTGCCGGGCATGACGATCCGCGCCGTCGACCCGGTGACGCGGCGGCCCTTGCCGCAAGGCGAGGTCGGCGAGCTGGCGGTACATGGCCGCATCACGCCGGGCTACTACCGGGCACCCGAGGCCAATGCCGAAGCTTTCGATCGCGACGGCTTCTTCCTGACCGGCGACCTCGGCTCGATCGAGGCGGATGGCCGGGTCCGGTTCCGCGGACGTCTCAAGGAGATGATCAAGACGGGCGGCGTCAATGTCGCGCCGCTCGAGGTCGAGCACGTGCTGATGCAGCATCCCGACGTCGTGCAGGCCTACGTGGTGGGTGTGCCGGACGCGACCAGGGGAGAGGCAGTCGCCGCGGCAATCGAGTTGCGCGCTGGCTCGACGAGCGACGGCGCGGCCGTCATCGCATTCTGTCGCGAGCGGCTGGCGAGCTACAAGGTGCCGGCTCGGCTTGTTGTCCGGACCGCGGCGGAGTTTCCCCGCACGGCGACAGGCAAGATCCACAAGCCGGGCCTGCGGGCGGAGTTTTCAACCCTCCTCCCCAGCTCCGCTGGGGAGGTGCCCGCGTCTTCGCGGACGGAGGAGTCATGATTCATGCGGACCGCAGGCGTCCCGCCCGCTCATGATCATGAGCCTGAGCGGGCGGGACGCCCGCGGTCCAAGAGAGCATGACCCCTCCGCCTGCCTGCGCGAAGCCGGCGCGGCTTCGCTTCGGTGAAGGCAGGTCGCCGTAAGACGGCGACACCTCCCCAGCAAAGCTTGGGAGGAAGGCTGTGCGATGCATCGCTCTGGCGGATCGTGTTGAAATGTGCCGAACTGCGCCGGACCGAGGGAGACCCTGATGACCTTCATGCCCAATTCGCCGGAAGCCCGCGACATCGCCTCCTACATCCATCCGCAGACGAACCCGCGCACCCACCGGGAGACCGGGCCCTGCATCATCGCCAAGGGCGACGGGATCTGGGTCGAG
>NZ_JBFWZI010000335.1:0-4121 GCF_050185545.1 Reyranella sp.
CTGGAACCCCTTCATTCGCCGCGTCGAGGGCGAGGCGCGCGTCGGCGCGCGGCTGCGCGTGACGGTGCAGCCGCCGGGCCGGCGCGCGATGACGTTTCGGCCGACCCTCCGGGTGGCCGAACCGGGGCGCGAGCTGCGCTGGCTGGGCCATCTGCTGCTGCCCGGCCTGTTCGACGGCGAGCATGCCTTCATCCTCGAGCCGAGCGGCGCCGGCTGCCGGCTGCGCCACGAGGAGACATTTCGCGGGCTTCTCGTTCCGGCCTTCGGCGCCATGCTCGACGACACGGCAAGGGGCTTCGCGATCCTGAACGCCGCGCTACGGCAACGCGCCGAAGGTACTGCGACGCACTGAAACTTGCCTGGGTCGACGTCGCGCAGGATGTTCCCCGTCCGCTGAAGTCCGGATCAAGCCGCAGACCGTGTAGATCTGCGGCGGTTTCAATGGCATGGCATGTGGGCGATCCTGACGCGCTCCGGGGCGTTCGCCGGAGCGATCAACTATCATGCCAGGAACCTCGGAAACCGGCGCTTGGCGCTGGGCTGGATACTCTCTCCCAGGTTCTGGCGCCAGGGCCTGATGACCGAGGCGGCCGGGATCGTGCTGCATCATTGCTTATCGCAGATGAATACGCATCGCATTGGAGCCGCGATCGAGGCGGAGAACATCGCCTCTCGCAGGCTGGCGACGAAGCTCGGGTTCACCCGGGAAGGCGAGCTGCGCGATTGGCTGTGGGTCGATGGGAAGCCGCGCAGCGTTCTCCTGTACAGCCTGCTGCAGCCGGAAATTTCGAAAGCAGCCTGAGACTCGTGCAAGGCCTGAAAGGCGGATCGAGCGGCCGACTGCGTCGCTCGGAGCGCCGCGGTGACAATCCCCTCAGGTTACTGGAAGCCCTGCAGCCCGCAGGATGACGCGAGAAACGTGCCACAAGGGACTGAGAGGTTCCTCCCCCTTCGTTCCTTCCATTCGTCCGCCGACGATGTAGATGGAAAAGTACGTGTCCGGCATGTTCTTGAGCAGCTGCTGCCTGCTCCAGCCGTGCGTTCGCTTGAGAATGGAGCTGACGTATCGTTGATGAAACTCCGCCGCCAGGAGAACGCAGGGAAGCTGCGCATGATCGAGCTCGCGGTCTCCCGTGGGCTTGCTCTTGCCGATTCCCTCCAGGTGATTGAACTCGACGACATGGTGCGATTGCGGCGTCTGGCTCTCCCAAAAGGTCCTGACGTTTTCCCTGCGATCACTGATCCGATTGGTCATCTCGGCATTCGCCGGCCTGGCGGGAGCGGTAAGCTCTCTCACCCGCTGGTCGCTGAAGTCCGTCGCGGCGTTCTTGCCCTTGACGGTGTCGCCGTATGACTCTTGCCGCTCCAGGTCTATGGGTGGCACGTCGGTGTCGCGAAAGCCCAGGCGAACGTGGCACTTGGCGAGGAACGCCTGCGCCGAGGGGGCGGTTCGCAGAGCCGTGGCCAGTCTGGTCTGGTCCTTGTAGCGCCCGATCATCCAGTGCGTGCTGGGGCTCAATTTGGGGACAGGCAGCAGAACGGCCTTGCCATATCCGGGCGTATCAACCGTTCGAGCGCCGGGGATTTCCTCGATGTCGCTCCACAAGGTCATGGTCGCTCCACAAGGTTCCGCAAAAACTAGCACGAACCGTGCGGCGGGTCACTTTGCCCGGCAGTCCTGGTGTGGCCCGAATTGCGACATCTTCGTCGGCGGCAATGTCGTGACAAACCGCCTCGCCGTTCGTAGAGGGGTGATCTGAACCGAGGAAACCCATGCGCACGACCACACTTTCGCGCCGCCGGCTGATGGCGGCATCGGCTTTTACGCTCGCGCTGCCCGCCGCGGCCGGCGCGCAGGCCTGGCCGGCCAAGCAGATCCGAATGATCGCACCCTATCCGCCGGGCGGCGGCGTCGACACCGTGTCGCGCGCCTTCTCCGAGAAGGTGTCGGCGAAGATCGGCCAGCCTATCGTGGTCGACAACCAGCCGGGCGCCGGTGCTACCATCGGCGGCGCCGCCTTGGCGCGCAGCGCGCCCGACGGCCACACGCTGATGGTCGGCAGCATGGTCGACTATTCGATCGCGCCGTACTTCCATCAGAATCTCAGCTTCGACATGGCGAAGGATTTCGTGCCGATCCTCGAGATCGGCAACGGCACCATCGCGGTGCTGGTGACGCCGAGCCTGCCCGTGACCAGCGTCAAGGAGCTGGTCGCCCTCGCCAAGTCCAAGCCCGGCCAGCTCTCCTATGCCTCGTCGGGCTTCGGCGGACTGATCCATCTCAACTACGAGATGCTGAAGCAGATGACCGGCGCGGAGATGACCCACGTGCCCTACAAGGGCACCAGCTTCTTCCAGGCCGACCTCTACGAGGGTCGCGTCCAGGTCTCGATCGACAACGTGCTGGCCCACCTGCCTCACATCGCCTCGGGCAAGGTGCGCTGCCTCGCCGTCACCAGCCGGACGCGCTCGCCGCTGCTGCCCGACGCGCCGACCATGGCGGAGGCTGGCATGCCGGGCTTCGAATCGGCGACCAACTACACGCTGTTCGCGCCCAAGGCCGTGTCGCCCGACATCGTCGCCCGGCTGAACCGGGTCGGCAACGAGGCGATCGGCGAGGCCGAGTTCCGCGAGCGCATGCTGAAGCTCGGCATCGTGATCTCCGGCGGCCCGCAGGCCGACGTGCTGGCGAAGATGCCCGCCGAGATGAAGCGCTGGGCCGACGTGATCGTGAAGGGCAACATCAAGCCCAGCTGACGATGGGCGCATCCGGGCGGATCCGACTGCGACGATCGAGAAGCCGCTGAAGTATCGCCGACCACACCCACCCAGAGGCTGGTGCACGGGTTCGAATGCCGTAGGGCGCGCGCGTGATCTCCTCGCGAACGAGCATATTGAGGCGGTCTCACGATGCGGCCGCTTCATAGCGGCGAGCAAGGGGGGCGTCACTGGTCTCGTGCCCATGCGGCGTTGTAGGGTACGCGGTTCCGAAGAGCGGATTATCTCCTCATGCCGCAGATCAACCGCAGGCGCGACGTCTTCATCTGCTTCTCGAAAGCGCGGCCAGGCGAGGCCAAGGTCGCGATATCCCTGAAAGACGTGCTTGAACAGCACGACCTGTTCGCGTTCGAGTACGAAGACTGGAGCTGGATCGGGGGCGATCCCGGCCTCGAGGCCGACGTCGATCGCGGCAAGCTGCGGCAGATGCTGACGACGTGCTCGGTTGTCGTGCTGATCTCACCGCACGAGGGCGAGGCGAGCCCCGGTGTTCAGACTGAAATCGCGGAGCTGCGCGCCTGCGGCAGCCCGGTGATCCTGCTGCACTGGTCGCCAGGCGGTTGGAACCCGATCCTCCAACCCCAACGATTCGAGGGGCTGAACGTCATTTGGGCGTACGAAGGGCGGTCGATGCCCGGGCGTGACGTGGCGGATAACCAGTGCGAGTTCCTGGCCAAACAACTGGCCGCGGGGGCGTGGCTCGCCTGTCAGGTGCGGCACCTGCACGCAGAACACGCAACGACCGGTGGCGCGCTGCTCGCGTCGCTTCCGCAGGCATCGCAGCATGCCCTGCTGAATTTCCGGCTGCAGCAGTCCGACGACACGGCAATGAGTGACGAGGACGTCGGGGTTGCGGCGCTTGCATCCGACGTGGCCGGGCGAGCGACGCCGAGTGCGCTCCGAGGCTTCCTGAGCTTCTGGCGCGGCGGCGCGGATCTGATGGCGGCCACCGTCGCACGGGAGTCGAGGTTCTCGTTGATCCGTCCGCTGAAGGCGTTCGCGGCCGCGGGTGAAGCGCTCGCCGACTCGGCGGCCGAGCGGCTTGGCTCCGACGATGTCTCTGGCGCGACGGTCAAAGAGCGTGGCCTGATGCTGATCCGGCTGAACCGCATCGACGAGGCAATCGCCACGCTCACTCGCGCTTTCGACCGCGTGCCTGCGAACGAGCGGTTCGAGGTGTGGCAGGCGTTGGCTATTGCCTACCAGGAGACGGATCGCGGCCGCGCGATCGACTGTTTGACGTCCGCGATCGATTGCGCCCCGGGTCCGGAGATTGCGAGTACGCTGTGCTACAATCGTGGTGTGATGCGGCTCGAGGCCGGCCAGCGGCAGCCGGCGATCGA
>NZ_JBFWZI010000336.1:0-4050 GCF_050185545.1 Reyranella sp.
CCCCGGAGGGGCGGAGGGGGAAGGCCACGGTCGAGATCGGTGAGCTTCCGACGTCGGAATCAGAGGAATCTCGAATGGGGCTTGCCCCCTCCGCCCCTCCGGGGCACCTCCCCCGATGACGGGGAGGCAACTAACCGCGCTCGGGGGACTGATCATGCCACTGACCAAACGAACCTTCCTCATCACGGCATTCGCGGCCGCCGCCTCCACTACCATCGCCACCCGCGCCCAGGCGTGGCCGGCCAAGTCGATCCGCATGATCGTGCCGCTGGCGCCCGGCGCCACCGCCGACATCGTCGCCCGCCTGTTTGCCGAGGAGCTCGGCAAGGTGCTCGGCCAGACGGTCGTGGTCGACAACAAGACGGGGGCCGGCGGCACCATCGCCACCGCCGAGGCGGCGCGCTCGCCGGCCGATGGCTACACCATGGTGCTGGTCTCCCAGGGCACGATGGTTTTCAACATGGGGCTCTACAAGGCGCCGGGCTACGACTCGCTCAAGGATCTGACCCTGGTCACGGCGACCGGCGGCGTCTCCAACGTGCTGATCGTCCACCCGGACAACCCGGCGAAGAGCGTCGCCGACCTGCTGGCGCAGGCGCGCGCCAAGCCGGGCGAGCTCACCTATTCGTCGGGCGGCGTCGGCACCAGCCATCACATGTCGGGCGTGCTGCTCGAGATGCGCACCGGCGTGAAGCTGCAGCACGTCCCCTATCGCGCCACGCCCGCCGGCATCCAGGCGGTCGCCAACCGCGAGGTGACGATGGGTCTGTTCAACACGCCGACGGTGATCGGCCTGACCAAGGGCGGCAAGCTCAAGCCGCTCGCCGTGACCAGCGAGAAGCGCTCCGGCCTGCTGCCCGATGTCCCGACCATGATCGAGTCCGGCGTCAAGGACTACGTCGTCAACACTTGGATGGGCTTCGCCGTGCCGGCCGGCGTGCCCGAGCCCGTGGTCGGCCGCCTCAATACGGAGATCAACCGGATCGGCCAATTGCCGCAGGTGCGCGAGAAGATGCTGGGCCAGGGCATCGAGATGCTGCCCCCTGAACCGCCCGCCGCCGCCCAGAAGCTGGTCCGCGACGACCTGGCGCTGTGGCTGCCCATCATCAAGGCCTCGGGCGCGTCGGCGGAATAAGTCTTCTGCTCCTCAAGCGCAGCTTGGGGAGGAGTCGCCGTCATACGGCGACGGAGGGGTCATTACTCATACGGACCGTGGGCGTCCCGCCCGCTCATGAGCAGAGTGGGCGGGACGCCCGCGGTCCGGATGATTCATGACCCCTCCGTCCGCGATTACGCGGACACCTCCCCAAGCTGCGCTTGGGGAGGACAAGAGCCTTCCTTGCAAAAGCCCGCTTCGGCGCGTATCTCCCTGCCGCCTTTAACCAGTGGAGAGCGCACGCCAGCGCAGGATCGTCATGGGCTACAGAGTCGCCGTCGTCGGCGCGACCGGGAATGTCGGTCGCGAAATGCTGCAGATCCTGGCCGAGAGGAACTTCCCGGCCGATGACGTGGTCGCTCTGGCGTCCGCCCGGTCGGCCGGCAAGCAAACGTCGTTCGGCGACAAATCGGTGCTGAAAGTCCACGACCTGGCGAAGTTCGACTTCAAGGGCATCGACATCGTGCTGAGCTCGCCCGGCGCCAAGGTGTCGGCCGAGCACAGCCCGCGCGCCGCCAAGGCCGGCGCCGTGGTGATCGACAACACCTCGTACTGGCGCATGGATCCCGACGTTCCGCTGGTGGTGCCCGAGGTCAACGCCAAGGCGATCGCCGGCTACAAGGGCCGCGGCATCATCGCCAATCCCAACTGCTCGACCATCCAGATGGTGACGGCGCTGAAGCCGATCCACGAGGCGGCCACCATCCGCCGCGTTGTCGTCGCGACCTATCAGTCGACCTCCGGCGCGGGCAAGGAGGCGATGGACGAGCTCCTGAACCAGACCAAGAGCTTCTTCGTCAACCAGACGCTCGAGCCCAAGAAGTTCACTAAGAGCATCGCCTTCAACGTGATTCCCCACATCGACGTCTTCATGGAGGACGGCTCGACCAAGGAAGAGTGGAAGATGGTTGTCGAGACCAAGAAGATCCTCGACCCCAGGATCAAGGTCCACGCCACCTGCGTGCGCGTGCCGACCTTCATCGGCCACGCCGAGGCGGTGAACCTCGAGCTCGAGCAGCCGCTCGACGAGCACGAGGCGCGCGCGCTGCTGGCCGCCCAGCCCGGCGTGCTGGTGGTCGACCGGCGCGAGCCGGGCGGCTACGTCACGCCGCAGGAAGTGACCGGCCAGGACGGCGTGTTCGTGAGCCGCGTGCGCGTCGATCCGACGGTCGAGAACGGTCTCGCGATGTGGGTAGTGAGCGACAATCTGCGCAAGGGCGCCGCGCTCAACGCCATCCAGATCGCCGAGGAGCTGATCAAGAGCTACATCTGAGAGCGCGCTGGCGCGGGCGTCTCGCCCGCTCATGAGAATTCCCGACGAAGCGTGCGTCGTACGACATGAGAAGAGCGGGCGGGACGCCCGCGGTCCGGTATGACGGAGTCGGCTTCTCGCGGCGCGATAATCGCGTTTCAGAACAGGTGATTGGAGGCATTTCTTCCTGTACATTGGCAGAATGTACGGGACGCCTCCGATCGATGCGCCGGGGCACGATTCGCTGGCCGGCGAGAATGCGCCGACTCCCCTGTTCGGCGACGACACGCAAAGCTTCGTGCAACAGATGCGGCTTGCCGCGCAGGCGCATCGCGCCGGCCGTCTCGACGAGGCGATCGGGGCGTACCTGCGGCTGCTCGCCGTGCAGCCGCACCACGCCGAGCTGCACAACAATCTCGGCGTCGCGCTGCGGCTTGCCGGCAAGCTCGACGCGTCGGTCTGTCATCACCGGCTGTCGCTGGCGGCCGAGCCCGACAATCCGGCATTGCATTCGAACCTCGGCAATGCGCTCAGGGCCGCCAACCGGCTCGACGAGGCGGCGACGCATCACTTCCGCTCGATCAGCCTCAATCGCACCTACGCAGAGGGCTTCTTCAATCTGGGGCTCTGCCTGCGCGATCTCGGCCGCGTCGAGGAATCGATCGGCTGCTTCACGCGCTCGCTGGTGCTCGACCCGGACAATCCGCGGGTCAAGACCGAGCACGCGATCGCGCTCCTGATGCGCGGCGAGATGGAAGCGGGCTTCGCCGCCTACGAGGTGCGCAAGCAGCTTGCCGACTGGCCCCGACCGGACTTCAGCAAGCCTGCCTGGCTCGGCGGTCCGATCGGCGGACGGCGCATCCTGCTCTATCCCGAGCAGGGGCTGAGCGACGTGCTGCTGTTCGTGCGCTTCGCGCGCGAGCTGAAGCGGCGCGGAGCCATCGTCATCGTGCTCTGCCAGGCGCTGCTCAAGGACCTGCTCGCCGGGGTCGACTATATCGACGAGGTCGTGGCCGAGGGCGAGCTGCTACCCGCCTTCGACGTGCATGCCTCCCTGGTGTCGCTGCCGCACCTCTGTCACGTCGATTTCGAGGCCCTGCCGGGCGAACCCGCCTGGCTGCAGGCGCCGCCCGCGAGCCGGATCAGGCTCGGTCATGTCGAGCGGGCGAAGTTGCGCGTTGGCGTGTACTGGGCGGCGATGCCCGGCCAGGCGCAGGATCGCCGTCGCTCCGCGCCGTTCAGCGAGATCATGGCGCTGGCCGGCGACCCCGAGCTGCTGGTGTTCAGCCTGCAGGGCGGCGTGGCGCAGAAGGAGATCGAGCGGCTCGGCGCCGGCGGCCTGGTGCACGATGTCGGTCGCGGCATCTTCGATTTCGCCGAGGCGGCGACGGCGCTCGCGCAGCTCGACCTCTTGATCTCGATCGATGCGCCGATCTCGCATCTCGCCGCGGCGATGGGCGTCAGGACCTGGGTCCTGTTGCCGCAGGCTGCCGATTGGCGCTGGCGCCTGCGCAGCCGCAGCGGCTCCTGGCATCGCACGGCTCGGCTGTTCGTCCAGCCGCGCGCCGGCGATTGGGGGGCGGTGTTTGCCTCGGTGCGCCGCGAGCTGGCGACGATCAAGCAGCAACAGGCGGCTGCCTGA
>NZ_JBFWZI010000337.1:0-4042 GCF_050185545.1 Reyranella sp.
ACCCAACCCACCGCGGGACAGTGGGCCGCGGTCGAGGTCGAAACCATCGACGTCATCAAGAACATTCCCAACCACAACGACGACGGCTCGTTGAACGCCGCGCTTGCCGATCGGCAGGTCACCGGTCTGCTGGTCACGGGCACGACCAGCAATCCGGTCCTCTATGTCACCTCGAGCGATCCGCGGATCGCCAACTTCAGCGATGCCGACCTCGACACGAATTCGGGCATCCTGTCCAAGCTCACCTGGAACGGCGCCGCGTGGGAAAAGGTCGACCTGATCCGCGGCCTGCCGCGATCGGAGGAGAACCACTCGCCCAACGGCATGGTGCTGAGCGCCGACGGGACGAAGCTCTATCTCGCGCAGGGCGGCAACACCAACAACGGCGCGCCGTCGCACTTTTTTTCCAACACACCGGAATACGCCCTTACGGGCGCGGTGCTGGAGATCGATCTGGCGGCCCTCGCGGCGATGCCGGACAAGATTTTCACCTACGCTCCCGGCGTCACCAGCGTCTACAAGTACGATCTGCCGACGCTCGACGACCCGACGGTGGCCAACAACGGAGCATCGGGCAACGAGACCAGCGCCGGTCTCGATGTCGGCGGTCCGTTCGGCGGCAATGACGGGCTTAACCAGGCCGTCCTGCCGGCCGATGCGCCGCTTCGCATCTATGCGACCGGGCTGCGCAATGCCTACGACCTGGTGCTGACCGAGGCGGGCAAGTTCTTCACCATCGACAACGGTCCCAACAGCGATCTCGGCGGCGTGCCGGTCACCGACGCCAACGGCGAGGCGACGAACCTGTTCAACAACGGCGGCACGGGAAGCGGCGACTTTCTCTATCTGCTGTCGGATGGCGGCTACTTCGGTCATCCCGATCCGACGCGCAGCAACCAGACCGGCAGCATCTACGCCTACTCGGACGGTCTGCAGCCGCAGGTCATCGCCAGCATTCCGAATGCGGCGGACGCCGTCCCCGACGGCCTCGCGATCGCGCCGGGCTTCGTCATCGATCCATCGAAGTTCACGTCTTCGGCCACGCGGCTCGACCAGGAAGGCAAGTATTCCGGCGGCCAGATGGCGCTGGCGCAGTTCGGCGCCTCGACCAACGGGCTGATGGAGTACACCGCGTCGACCTTCGATGGCGAGATCATGGGCGATCTGATCACCGCGTCGTTCGATGGGACGCTGAAATTGATCAAGCTGTCTTCGGATGGCACGACGGTCCTCGACGTCACGACGCTTGCCACGCCCGGCGGCACGCCGCTCGACGTCGTCCAGGGCCCCGACGGCTCCATCTGGGTGGCCCAGATCGGCTCGGGCCAGGTCACGGTGCTGACGCCCTCGAGCACAGGGGTGGTCGCCGACCCCGACATCGATGACGACGGCGTGCCCAACACAATCGATCCGTTCCAGGCCGATGCCGCCAACGGCTTCGGCACCTGGCTGACGAAGAACGCGACCCTCGACTGGAACCTGCAGTTCGGCGCGGCCGACAGCGCACCCGGGCCGTCCGGCCTCTTTCTCGGCCTGACCGGCCACATGACCAACGGTTCGCGCGACTTCGTGGCGCCCGTCGAGGCAGGTGGCCTCGACCTGACCAACGTCAAGATCGGCACGGCTGCCGGCGGCGGCCTGCTGGTCGTCGAGAATGTCTCGACCGGAACGGCGAGCGGCGTCTTCAACACCGGGGAGTTCGTGTTCCAGACCGGCGTGGCGTTCACCCAGGACGTCTCCAGCTTCGATATCCAATGGACCGCCGTGAATCCCTTCCCCGGGCTGGCCGCATCGCCGACCACGCGGCAGATCGGCGGCTTCATCGGCACCGGCGATCAGGCCAACTTTCTCAAGGTGGTGGCCGGGCCGACCGGTAGCGGCAACGTGCAGTTCGAGCTCGAGAGCAACAATGTCGTCGTCGCCACGCAGACGCTCAATGCCGCGGGCCTGCTGAACGCGCCGGTGGACAGCAGCCTGGTGTTCAATCTCGCCGTCAACCGGGCCACTGCGCAGGCAACACCGTCGGTGACCTACGCCGGCAGCAGCGGCCCGATCACGGTGACGGGCTCCGCGATCAGCCTCGCCGGCACGTCCATCCTGTCCGCCATCGACGGCAGCTACATGGTGCAAGGCAAGGCAAGCGGTCTGGCCGTCGGCCTGTGGTCGAGCAACACCGGTGAAGGCAGCCAGGACACCTTCCAGGCGACCTTCGACGACATCTCCATCACGTCGACCGCTGCGGCCGGTCAGCCGGTCAAGGCGGTGAATGTCGGCGGCGGCCAGGTGACGGCGAGCAACGGCGTGGTGTTCCAGGCCGATCCTGGTCCTACGACAGGCGCCGCCGCCAGCCAGACCTTCGCCACGACGGCGGCGATCTCTGGCACGATCGACGACGCACTGTACCAGGACGAGCGCTGGACGCCGGGCGGCAGCTACACCTACGAGGTGCCGGTCGCCAACGGCACCTACAGGGTCGATCTGCTGCTGGCCGAGATCTATTCAGGCATCACCGGGCCGGGCCAGCGTGTGTTCGACATGGCGCTGGAAGGGCAGACGCTGCCGGATCTTCAGAACATCGACGTCTTCAGCAAGGTCGGCGCCAACGCGGCATTCACCATCAGCCAGCAGGTGACGGTGAGCGACGGCTCGCTGTCGATCCAGGTCGGTCCGGGCAGCTCGGCGGCGGGCAACGTGGAGAACGCCAAGCTGAACGCGTTTGCGATCTATCCCGTTGGCGCGCAGCCATCGGCGACCCTGTCGATCGCGGCGGCGCTCGCCAGCCAGAACGAGGGCAACAGCGGCAGCACGGCATTCAGCTTCACGGTGACGCGGACGGGCGACACCAGCGGCAGCTCGACGGCAAGCTATGCCCTGACCGGCAGCGGCAGCGCGCCGGCCAATGCCGCCGACTTCACCGGCGGCGTGCTGCCGACCGGTACGGTGAGCTTCGCCGCCGGCGAGACCGGCAAGACCATCACCGTGAATGTCGCAGGCGATGGGACCGCGGAGCCGACCGAGACCTTCGTCGTCACGCTCTCCTCACCCAGCGCCGGTACCACCATCGGCACCGCCAGCGCCACCGGCTCGATCCTCAACGACGACAGCGGCGGCACCAACCAGCTGATCAAGGCGGTGAACGTTGGCGGCGGGCAGGTGACGGCGAGCGGCGGCATGGTGTTCCAGGCCGATCCCGGTCCTACGACAGGCGCCGCTGCCAGCCAGACCTTCGCCACGACGTCGGCGATCTCTGGCACGACCGACGATGCGTTGTACCAGGACGAGCGCTGGACGCCGGGCGGCAGCTACACCTACGAGGTGCCGGTTGCCAATGGGACCTACAGGGTCGACCTGCTGCTGGCCGAGATCTATTCCGGCATCACCGGCGCCGGCCAGCGTGTGTTCGACATGGCGCTGGAAGGGCAGGCCCTGCCGGCGCTGCAGAACATCGATATCTTCGCCCAGGTTGGCGCCAACGCGGCCTTCACCATCAGCCAGCAGGTGACGGTGAGCGACGGTTCGCTGTCGATCCAGGTCGGTCCGGGCAGCTCGGCGGCGGGCAACGTGGAGAACGCCAAGCTGAACGCCTTCGCGATCTTTGCCGTGAGCGCACCGCCGTCGGCAACCCTGTCGATCGCGGCGGCCAACGCCAGCCAGAACGAGGGCAACAGCGGCAGCACAGCGTTCACATTCACGGTGACGCGGAGCGGCGACACGAGCGGCAGCTCGACGGCAAGCTATGCCGTGGCCGGCAGCGGCAGCGCACCGGCCAATGCGGCCGACTTCGCCGGCGGCGTGCTGCCGACCGGCACCGTGAGCTTTGCCGCCGGCGAGACTTCCAAGACGATCACGGTGAACGTCGCCGGCGATGCGACGGTGGAGCAGACCGAGACCTTCAGCGTCACGCTCTCCTCACCCGGCGCCGGCACCACCATCGGCACCGCCAGCGCCACCGGTTCCATCCTGAACGACGACGGCACCACGAACCAGCTCATCAAGGCGGTGAATGTCGGCGGCGGCCAGGTGACGGCGAGCACCGGCGTGT
>NZ_JBFWZI010000338.1:0-3847 GCF_050185545.1 Reyranella sp.
CGTGAGCTGCCGCCAAGCGCAGCAGCAGGGGCGGCGCGGCCACCACCGTGGCGATGAAGCCCAACCCCTCGGCGATGCGGGTGAGCATCAGGACCTCGATGCTGCCGGCGAAGGCGCCGAGCAGGCTCGCCGCCAGGCAGAGCGCGGTGCCGGCCAGCACCAGGCGGCGATGGCCGATGCGGGCGGCGGTGAGCGCGATCACCACGCCGCTCAGCGCCGTCGTCAGATTGAGGATCGACAGGATCCAGCCGGCCTGGCTCAGTGTCGCCCCGAGCTCATCGCGGATCGACGGCAGCGCCGGCGGCGCCTTGCCGACATTGAAGGCGCCGACGATGCCGGCGGCGACCAGGAGGCTGACCAGGCCCCAGGCCGTGCGGGCGGGCACGTTCAGTATCGCACCCGCGTCGCCATGTGCATCGAGAGCGTCATCGCTGGGAGCGCGCCACTCCGATGGCGCTCATCTTCTCGATCAAAGGCCCCTTGAGCCCCACCGGAGTGGCGCGCTACCAGCCATGAGTCCGTGTGCCGCCTGTGACCTGAACGCGCTTGCCCGCAAGACCGAGGTCCATGGTATCTCCCGAAAATTCATTCGCTGGTATGGCGGGCATGAAACAGGGGAGCGACCGGCATGTGCAAGCGTTTCGATCTCGAGGGCAAGGTGGCGCTGGTTACCGGGGCGTCATCGGGGCTGGGCGCGCACTTCGCCCGTACCCTGGCATCGGCCGGCGCGTCGGTTGCGATCGCCGCGCGTCGTGCCGAGCGACTGGCCATCCTGCAGGCGGAGCTGGAGGCAAGCGGAGGGAAGGCGGCCGCCGTGTCGCTCGATGTGCAATCGGGCGAGGCCGTGCGTGCCGCCTTCGACGCGGTCGAAGCAGCACTCGGCGCACTCGACATCGTCGTTAACAATGCCGGCATCTCGATCGTCAAGCCGGCGCTCACCATGCCGGAGGAGGATTGGGATGCCGTGGTCGATACCAACCTGCGTGGCGCGTGGCTGGTGGCGCAGGCGGCGGGGCAGCGCTGGGTGGCGGCGAAGCGGCCGGGCAGCATCGTCAACATCGCCTCGATCCTCGGCTTGCGCACGATCGGCCAGGTAGCACCCTACAACGCCTCGAAGGCCGGCCTGATCCACCTGACGCGGGCGCTCGCCATGGAATGGGCGCGCTACGACATCCGCGTCAACGCGATCTGCCCGGGCTACATCGAGACCGAGATGAACAGCGATTTTTGGAAGACAGACGGCGGCAAGCGCCTGATCGAGCGCATCCCGCAGCGCCGCATCGGCAAGCCCGAGCATCTCGACGGCGCCTTGCTGCTGCTGGCCTCCGAGGCCGGCGCCTTCATGACCGGCAGCGTGATCACGGTAGACGGCGGCCACACGGTGAGCTCGTTGTGACTCATCTCATTCGCCTCCCTAGCTCTGCTGGGGAAGTGTCCGCGTAATCGCCGACAGAGGCGTCACGTTCATGCGGACCGCGGGCGTCCCGCCCGCTCATGCTTACGATCATGACCGGGCGGGACGCCCGCGGTCCAAAAGACTCATGACCCCTCCGTCGCGTAAGACGCGACACCTTCGCGGCGAAGCCGGGGAGGCGACTAAAATCACCACCCGTTGATGCGGTCGTAGGTGTCGACCACGGAGCGGCCGCCGTCGAGGTCGCTGTCGACCACGAAGTAGCGGTCGTAGGCGGCGGCGGTGATGCAGGCGTGGTTGGGCAGGATGCGCACCCGCGCGCCGACCGGCAGGTTGCCGAACGGGATCGGCTCGTCGGCGCCGACGAAGCCGTGCTCCTGCGAGCAGGCGACGACTGCCATGTCCTTCGCCGGAGCATCGACGATCGTGCCGTAGCCGACCTGCGGCTTGAACTCCTGGGCGCTGATGTCCTTGGAGAGCGCGAGCGCACCGGCATCGATCAGCATCTGGTTGCGATGCGGGTAGTGGCCGATCACCGAGGCCAGCACGGAGAGTGCGAGATCGCCCGCGCCGCAGGCGCCGATGAACGCTTGGTCGAGGTCGTTGAACACGTAGACGCCGGGCCGCATCTCGGTGATGCCGGTGAAGTCGCGCGAATGTACGGCGGTCGGCGTCGAGCCGGCCGAGACGATCGGGCAGGGGATGCCCGCCGTTCGCAGCCGGTCGGCGGCGCCGACGATCGCCCGCCGCTCCTGCTCGGCCACGGCGGCGACGCCGTCCGGCGTGCTCTCGTGATAGGAATGGCCGGCGTGGGTCATCACGCCGGCCAGCTCGACGCCCGGCGCCTGGTGCAGCACGCGGGCGATGTCGAGCAGCCCGGGCAGCTCGGGGAAGGGCAGGCCGGCTCGGCCGGCGCCGCTGTCGATCTCGATCAGGACGGAAAAGGTGTCGCCGTCGCGCGCCGCCTCCGCGATCGCCCGCGCCACGGCAAGGTTGTCGGTCACCACGCGCAGGTTGACACCCTGGCGGCGCAGCGCGCTGACGGCGGCGAGCTTGGACGGCACCACGCCCACGCCGTAGAGAATGTCGCTGAAGCCGCCGCCGGCGAAGTAGCGGGCCTCGGCCAAGGTCGACACGGTAATGCGGCCGTCGTGACCTTCGACCGCCATGCGGCCGATCTCGATCGATTTTGCCGTCTTGACGTGCGGCCGCAACATGACGCCGGCACGCCTGAGGCGCCCGCTCATGCGCTCGAGGTTGCGGCGCAGGATCGCGCGGTCGAGAATGAGGGCTGGCGTCGGCAGGTCGTCGAGGGTCTGGCTGGCCATTGTCTGTTCTTTCGTGGTCGTTCCATTCTTTCCATCAACCTGCAGACGGTCAAATCGAGCATGCCGATCGAAAACGAGCGCAAGTTTGTCCTGGACGATGACGGCGGACTCGAAGGGCGCATTGGCGCCGCCCCCGGCGTCGAACGCAGTGTCCTGCAGCAGGCCTACCTCGACTCCGTGGGCGTGCGCATCCGGTCGGTCGAAGCTCCGGACGGCACGCGTCACGTCTTCACCTACAAGTGCACGGTCGACGGCCAGGTGGTCGAGATCGAGACCGCGATTAGCGCCAGCGACTTCGCGCGGCTGTGGACGCGACGCCAGCAGAGCCTGTGCAAGGTGCGCTACTCGTGGCCCGACGGGGACTTTCACTGGGACGTCGACTTCTTCAAGCGCGACGATGGCGGCACCTACTTCGCCCAGGCCGAGGTGGAGATGCCGGAAGGCGAGACGGAGCCGCCGCCGCTGCCGCCGCTGCTCTCGGGCTATTTGCTGGCGACCGTCCCGGCCGGCGATTCGCGCTTCGCCTCGAAATACCTGACCGACCAGGTGCATGCCGCGCGCCTGCTGGCCGACATCCGCCAAAAGGGGAGAATTGAATGAAGATCGCTCGCGTCGACAGCCATTCCATCAAGGTGCCCTTCGCCTTCGGCGGCAACCCGACCGGCTTCGGCGGGCGCACCTGGACGACCAACAACATCCTGCTGGTGCGGGTCGAGACCGACAACGGGCTGGTCGGCTGGGGCGAGGCATTCTGCTACGGTTGCACCGACGCCGTGCGCGCCGCCCTGAACAACATGATCGCGCCGATCGTGATCGGCGAGGACGCGTCCAACATTGCCCGCCTGTCCTACGACTTGCAGCAGAAACTCCATCTGTTCGGCCGCTATGGCATGACCATCTTCGCGCTGTCCGGCCTCGACATCGCGCTGTGGGACATCGCCGGCAAGGCGGCGGGTCTGCCGCTGGTCCAGCTGCTGGGCGGCAGCGGCCGCGCCAGGCTGCCCGCCTATGCCAGCCTGCTGAAGTACCGTGATCCCGAGAAGGTGGCGGCGCGCACGAAGCTGGCCGTCCAGCAGGGCTACCGCCACATCAAGCTGCACGAGAC
>NZ_JBFWZI010000339.1:0-3845 GCF_050185545.1 Reyranella sp.
CCTTCGCGCTGGCGCGCGCCTTCGCCTACACGATCGTCAACGTCTATGCGATCAAGATGGCGGGAGTCTTCATGCTGATCACCTCGACGATCGCGGTGCGCACCGCCTTCGTGGCGCGCTGGATGGCGGCGCCGGGGTTTGTCATGGCCCTGTTCCTGCTGTTTGCCAGCCAATGGGTCGACTGGAGCTTCATCGTCTTTCCGGCATGGGCCCTGCTGATCAGCGTCTACATCCTGATCGCCAATCTCCACCGCGCGCCGGCGACCTAGAGCATGCCGCCTTCCGGCAATGCCCCGATGCCCGGAACTATGGTGAGCCCGGGCCAGTGCTCATAGGGCGCCACAGCTGCGCAACGGAACGCCGATGGCGATGCGCTTGTTGCCGTGCTTCAGGCATCCGCGACGCCACGTGCCGGCGTACGTGATGCCGTCGATGGTCACACTGCCCTGGCCGTCCGGCAGTCCGGCCATGTATACGCCCTGGTAACGCTGCCCGGCCGGCCATTCGTAGCGACCCAACCCCTCCCGCTTGCCGCGACGGAAAGTGCCCTCGAAGAGATCGATCGGGCGCCCGTGCTCGTACCATTGAACGACCCCGCGACCTTCCATTCGCCCTGACCGGCAAACGCCGGACCAGGTCGCAACATCCTCGGGGGCGGGACGCCAATCCCACAACCGGCAGCCGACACGGGGATCGAGCTCCCAGCTGCCGTCCCGGCACGGTCCAGTCCAGCTGATCTCCAGAGAGTCGGGCTCTCCGACATCGCACGGCTCGGCGCGGATGTCGGCTGCGGCGAGCGCCAGCGCCGGCACCAGCAGAAAGAGGCTGCAGGTCGCGGCCGTCCAGGCGTTACGGCGAAGCCGCCATCTCCGGATGACTCCCATCGAACTCATCTCCGGTTCCTGACTCCGATGATGAATGTGCCCCGCCAAGCGCATTCCCACCTTGATTTGCCTCAAGAATCTCTTGCAAGCTTTGCGGCCCTGTTGGACGCATCGAGCAGGAACTCGGGCCAGTCGGCGGGAATCACGCGCGACGCGCCGCTGCACAAGATGACCCCGAAGCAATGGCATGAAGTCATCGCCGTCGATCTCGGCTCCTGCTTCACGGCCTCGGCCTGATTGATGCAGGTCAAGGCTGCCGACCGGCACTTCACCGAAGCTTTTCTCGCCGAGCCGATCGAACGCGCGAAAGCAGACAATGGACACACTGGCCACTCCGCCGGGACGGCCTGACGCGGAACAAGCGCTCATCGAGCTCGCGCGCAGTCTCGCCCATGAGCTTTGGCCCGGTCGAAGAGCTGCGGACCGGGCAGGCCTCGACGGCTCGCTGGATCGGGACTGGGGCTTCGACAGCCTGTCGCGCGCCGAACTGCTGCTGCGCGTTGAACGGGCGTTCGGCACGCATCTACCGGAACGGCTGCTGAGCGAAGCCGAGACGTTGCGCGACCTCGCGAATGCACTCGCGGAGGCAAAAGTCCGCGTCGCTGCACCACCCGAGCTCACCCCCCGAGCCCCTGCTGTCGGGCCGGCGGAACCGGCACCCGAGGCAGCGACAACCCTGACGGAGGTGCTCGACTGGCACGCCGGCCGTCACGGCGAGCGCAACCACATCATGCTGCTGGACGGCGAGGGGCATGAAACGCCGATCAGCTATCGGCAACTCGCGGAGCGGGCGCGCGCCGTCGCGCGCGGGCTGCTCGTCCGCGGGCTCGAGCCGGGCGAGCGGGTCGCCATCATGCTGCCGACGAGCGAGGCCTTCTTCGTTGCCTTCCTGGGCGTGCTTTATGCCGGCGGCGTGCCGACACCGATCTACCCGCCGGCGCGGCTGTCCCGCGTCGAGGAGCATCTGCGCCGCCAGGCCAACATCCTGGGCAATGCCCGCGCCGTCATCCTGATCGCCGCGCCGGAAGCCTCCGCCATCGCTCGGCTGCTCCGGTTGCAGCTGGAAAGCCTGAGGCGCGTCGATACGATAAACGACCTCGCCGCCGTGGGCATCGACGGGCCGACGCTTCCGGTAGCCCGACGCGCAACCGACATGGCGCTGGTGCAGTACACCTCGGGCAGCACCGGCGATCCAAAGGGCGTGGTGCTGACCCACGCCAACCTGCTGGCCAACATCAGGGCCATGGGAGAGGCCATGGCGGCAGGACCATCCGATGTCTTCGTGAGCTGGCTGCCGCTCTATCACGACATGGGGCTGATCGGGGCGTGGCTGGGCAGTCTTTACTTTGCCGCTCCGCTGGTCGTCATGTCGCCGCTTGTCTTCCTGGTACGGCCGGAAAGCTGGCTGTGGGCCATCCACCGTCACAAGGGAACATTGTCGGCGGCGCCGAACTTCGCCTTCGAGCTCTGCCTGCACCGCATCGACGATGCGAAGATTTCCGGTCTCGACCTCCGATCCCTGCGCATGGTCACCAACGGATCGGAGGCGGTAAACCCGCACACCATCCGTCGCTTCGCGTCGCGCTTTGGCCCTTGCGGTTTCGGCATCGGCGCCATGGCACCCGTCTATGGCCTCGCCGAGAATGCCGTCGGCCTTGCTTTCCCTCCCCTCGGCCGGCCACCGGTCATCGACCGGGTCGACCGGCAGGCGCTCACCCGTCAAGGATACGCCGCGCAAGCCGCGCCGGAGGCGACGGATGCCCTCGAGTTCGTCGCCTGTGGCCGACCGTTGCCCGGTCATCAGATTCGCATCGTCGATGCCACCGGCGAGGTCGGCGAGCGCCAGGAAGGCCGCCTGCAGTTTCGCGGGCCATCGGCGTCGTCAGGATATCTCGACAATCCAGCCAAGACCGCGGAGCTGTTCGACGGCGGGTGGCTCAACAGCGGCGATCTCGCCTATGTCGCGGGCGGCGATGTCTTCATCACCGGCCGCTCCAAGGACATCATCATCCGGGCCGGGCGCCACATCCATCCCGACGAGCTGGAAGCAGCCGTCGGCGACCTTGCCGGCATTCGCAAAGGCTGCGTCGCAGTGTTCGGCGCGAGCGACCCACATGCCGGCACCGAGCGACTGGTCGTCGTCGCCGAGACGCGCTTGACCGCAGCGGTGCAACTGGCCGCCCTGCGCCAAGACGTTGCGGATACCGCAACGCGCCTGCTCGACGCCCCGCCGGAGGAGATCCTGCTGGTGCCGCCGGGCAGCGTGCCCAAGACCTCGAGCGGCAAGCTACGGCGCACGGCGACGCGCGAGCTCTTCCTGCAGCGACGCCTGGGCAAAGGGGCCGAGCCCGCATCGCGGCAGCTCGTCCGCCTTACCCTGTCGGGTGTGGCGATGGCCTTGCGCCGTGGCCGCCGGATGCTGGGCGCGTTGGCTTACGCCGCCTGGTGGTGGACCGTGCTTGTTGCCGCGTCCGCCGTCCTGTGGCCGCTGGTGATTCTTGTTCCCGGACGGTCGCGACGCTGGGCGATCGTCCATGCCACGGCCCGACTGCTGCTGTGGTTGATGGCGGTTCGCGTCGAGGTCACAGGGGCGTGGCCGAAGGGCGGAACGCTGCTCGCCATCAACCACAGCAGCTACTTCGACAGCCTGGTGGTGGCGGCCATCGTCCCGGGGGAACCCGCCTTCGTGGCCAAGCGCGAGCTCGACGCGCAATATGTGGCGGGTCCTTTCCTGCGCGCCCTCGGCGCCTTGTTCGTCGAACGCATCGATGCCGAAGGCGGCATTGCCGACACACGGGCGGCGCTCGCCGCGGCACAGGCGGGTCGGATGCTCGCGTTTTTCCCCGAAGGCACTTTCCGGCGTGCCTATGGCCTGCGGCCGTTCCGGTTGGGAGCCTTCGTCGTCGCCGTTCAACAAAGGCTCGGGGTCGTGCCCGTCACACTGTGCGGCACGCGATCGAT
>NZ_JBFWZI010000340.1:0-3775 GCF_050185545.1 Reyranella sp.
GCGGCGCAAGGGAGAGAGCCGGAACAATCGGGTGAGACGGCAAATGACAGACAACGAGAAGATTGTCCGTGAATTCATCGCAGCCTGGTCGCGCCTGGACGTCGAGGAGATCGTCGCCTTCTTTACCCCGGACGGCGTTTATCACAACATGATGAACAAGCCGGTTTCCGGACAGGACAATCTGCGCAGGTTCATCGGTGGGTTCATCAAGAATTGGACCAGGACGAACTGGGACATTCTCAACGTAACAGGACGAGGCGACGTCGTCATGGCCGAGCGTCTCGACCGTACCCAGGTCGGCGACAAGAGCGTGGATTTGCCCTGCTGCGGCGTGTTCGAGATGCAGGGTGGAAAGATCAAGGTCTGGCGGGACTATTTCGATCTCGCCACCTATGTGCGCGCGACGACGTCGGGCAATTAGTTCGACAGACGTCCGGTTGTGAGGCGAGGACCCGTCAGAGGTCGATGCCGACGAGAATTTCGCGCTCTTGCATCACAGTCCCTTCCTTCCTGATCTGGGCAGTGATTTCCTGCAATTCAGGATCCGAAGCGGCAGAGGCCCTCCCCTTCGCATAGGCGGTCATGCCGCTCCTCCTCGGCTTGGCATCTTGAACGCGGGAGCCATCACGGCATTCGCGTTCTTCGTCAGGGTCATCCGGATTTCCTTGATCGGCTGATAGGCCGGGTCGTTGAGCCAGCTCTGGATCGCCTGTTCGGATGGAAAGCGCAGTACTACGACGCCTTCGGCCGGATTGCCCTGCAGCGACTTCGCTTCGAGCTCACTGACGATGATCTCAGCCTCGTACTTCGCCAGAAACGGCACGACCTGCGCGACGTACTCCTGGCCGAATTTCTGCGGATCGACGACGGTCTGCGTAAGAACGTAGTAGTATCCTCTGGATGTTCGTGTTGGGGGGCGGAGTGGCGATCTCGGCGGCGGTGTTCTCGCGGGCGGGAATGCCGGTCGTGGTGATCTGCCTTCTGATCGCGGCGGCGTGGTTGATGCTTCTTGGATGAAGGACGACAGGCCATGGGCTACGGCATCTATCTTATTGTCTTGGTCATCGCATTCGTCGGGATCGTGATCTGGGCGTATGGCCGCAAACGCAAGGCGCGCTTCAACAAGGACGCGGCAATTCCCTTCGACGATAGGAAGAAATGAGTCGCTACAGGGCCAGATGGCCCATTCTCGCCTCCTGTGACGATGCGCTGGGGGTGCGCCACACATAGGCGCTAACTTTTCCGACCGAACTCGCCTCATTGCTGGGAGCGCGCCACTCCGATGGCGCTCATGGGATGTGTAATCAGCAAGAAGTGCCCATCGGAGTGGCGCGCCCCCAGCCATGAGCGCTCTCCGACGCACCGCCGCCATTTTAGCGGCGCCGTGGTGCGCGCCGCGTGCTGGGCGTCTCCCCAGCGACGTCGAGGGGCTCGCCGTCAGGCATCCGGCGTCCCGAGATACGCCGCGACCACTTTGGGATCCTGCGACACCGCCTGCGGCGTCCCGTCGGCGATCAGGCGGCCGGCGTCGAGCACCAGGATGCGGTCGGAGACTTCCATCACCGACGGCATGTCGTGCTCGACCAGCACCACGGTGACCCCGCTCGAGCGAACCTGGCGCAGCACGTCGATCATCGCCGCCGTCTCGGTCGGGTTCAGGCCGGCGCAGGGCTCATCAGCCAGCAGCAGGTCGGCGCGGGTGGCGATGGCGCGGGCAATCTCGAGGTGCCTGAGCTGGCCGACCGTCAGGCTGTTGGCCGGCTGCTCCGCGAGGTGGGCGATCGAGGCCAAGGTCATGGCGCGCGCCGTCGTCGCCGCGACGTCGCGCGGGCCCGCCTTGCCGAACAGCGCGCCGATGCGGACGTTCTCGGAGACGGTGAGCTCGCGGAACGGGCGAGCGATCTGGAAGGCGCGGGCGATGCCCAGCTCGGCGATCCTGTTGGTGGCGAGCCGCGTGATGGTGCGGCCGCGGAAGGTCACTGCGCCGGCGGTCGGCACGAGATAGCCGGTCACCAGGTTGAACAGGGTCGATTTGCCCGCGCCGTTGGGGCCGATGATGCTGGTGATCGAGCCTGGCACGATCGCGAACGAGACGTCGGCGATCGCCGCCAGGCCGCGGAAGCTCTTGGACAGGTGCTCGACCGCGAGGATCGGCGGCCCGCCGGATTGGGCGCTCATTCGGCCGCCGCCACGCGGGCGCGCTGCCGGCGCAGGCGGAAACTGCGCACCAGCCCGATGATCCCGCCGGGAGCGGCCAGCACCAGGAAGGCGAGCAGCAGGCCTGTCGCGAACAGGTGGAAGTCGAGCAGCCGGCCCAGGATTACTTGGGTGACGAACACCAGCAGGAAGGCGCCGATCACCGGCCCGAACAGAGTGCCCATGCCGCCCAGCAGCGAGTAGACGATCAGGTTGAGGTTGGTGTCGTCGCGATAGACCGAGTCGGTCGTGATGTAGCCCAGCGAATGGCCGTAGAGCACGCCCAGCACGCCGGTCAGGACGGCGCTCACCACGAAGGCGGTGCGCTTGTAGCGCTCGGTCGGCACGCCCAGCATGCGTGCCGTGTCCTCGTCCTCGCGGATGCTGAGCAGGCCGGCGCCGAACCGGCTGTCGCGGATCTTCCAGGCGATCAGCAGCACGGCGAGCCCGGCCACGAGGTAGAGCTCGTAGAAGAACGCCGCCGGATCGACATCGGCCGGCACCACGCTCGGGAAGGTCAGGCCGAGCGAGCCTTCGAAGAAATCGACGTTGTTGGTGAGCTCGGCGCAGACATGGCTGACGCCCAGCATGGCGATGGCGAAGAAGGTGCCGCGCAGGCGCAGGATCGGGTAGGCGATGACGGCCGAGAGCGCGCCGCAGGCGGCGCCGCCCACCAGCACGCCGATCGGCAACAGCAGGGCGGTTGGCACGCCGCCCAGCCGCGTCTCGACCAGGCCGGCGGCGAAGGCGCCGACGCCGATGAAGGCCGAATGGCCGAAGCTCGCATAGCCGGCGAAGCCGCCCAGGATGGCCCACGCCACGCCGAGCCCGGCCGAGTAGATCATCAGCTGGCCGACCCGGACGTAGAACGGCGGCAGAAGGTAGGGCACGGCCGCCAGCAGGAGCGCCGCCGCCACGACCAGCAGGGCGAGGGGCAGGGGGCGCGTCATCGCGAGGCACTGAAGGCGTTGCCCAGCAGCCCCTGCGGCCGCACCAGCAGCAGCAGCACGAGCAGCAGGAACATGGTCACGTTGGGAAAGGACGGCCCGACATACTGCGCCGTCAGCGTGTTGACGATGCCGAGCAGCAGGCCGCCCAGCAGCGCGCCGGCCGGGCTGCCGACGCCACCCAGCACGACGACGACGAAGGCATTCAAGGTCCAGGTCGCCTCGTCGGCCGGCGAGAAGGGCAGGATAATGCCGATGATGATGCCGGCGGCGCCGGCGAAGGCGGCCGACACGGCGAAGGTCAGAGCATATACGTGGCGCACGTTGACGCCGCACAGCCGTGCCGCCAGCGTCTGCTGCGCCGTGGCGCGGATGACGCGGCCGAGCGGGGAGAACTTCAGCAGCGCGGCGAGGCATGACAGCAGCACCAGGCTGGCCAGCAGGGCGCTCACCCGCACCGCATCGAAGGTGACGGCGCCGATCCTGAACGAGGCGAAGGCCCAGCCCGGCGTGATGTTCTTCATGTCGGGCGAGAACACCCAGATCATGACGTTCTGCAGCATCAGGGCGACGCCGAAAGTGAGCAGCATCGAGCCGATGGCCGAGCTGTCGACGGCGCGCTGGATCAGCAG
>NZ_JBFWZI010000341.1:0-3680 GCF_050185545.1 Reyranella sp.
CGCCGTCCGCGTGAGGTGCCTTGCCGCGAACCAGTCGAGGCGCAGGGCATAGGACAGGAACACGGCCGCCTGCACGCGCATGGACACTTTCATCATCGTCGCGAACTGGCTGCGGTCGAGCCAGTTGTCATGCTCGACCAGGGGAGCCGGCGAATAGACGAGACGGCAACGCCTGGCCAGCAGCCGATAGCTGAGTTCCGTATCCTCGCCGGTGCCGATGCGCGAGCCCGGGCCGAGCATCTCGTTGAACAGCCCGTGGTGCGCGAACACCTCCTTGCGGAACGACATGTTGTTGCCACCGCCCAGCGCGAGATGCGGCGGCGCCGGCCGGTCGACGACCGATCGCGTCGTCGAGAGGTTGAGGGCGGGACAGAACGAGTCGCCCGCAACCGCGAGGCAATCCCAACCGCCCTCGCTCTGCCGCCCGTAAGGAACGACGCGACCATAGACGCCGAGCGCTCGAGGATCGGCCTTGAACTCCTCGTGGATGGCGGCCAGCCATCCGCTGTCGCAGACGCAGTCGTCGTCGGTGAACGCCACGATATCGGCCATCGCTTCGCGGATCGCGATGTTGCGCGAGATGGCGACGCCCACGGTGGCGGTGGCGATGTAGCGCAGGCGCCGGTCGGCGATCGCGGCCACGCCGTCGCGCGTCGCGCCGTCGGTGCTCTGATCGACGACGATCAGCTCGAAATCGGTGAAGGTGTTGGCAAGCACGCTTTCGACGGCGCGCCGGAGCTTGAGGGGGCGGTTGCGGGTGCAGATGAGCACGGAGAGAGCGGGCGCCGTCACGTTTCACCTCGCTTGGCCTCGGGAAAATCGGGCTGAAGGAAGATCGGGCCGAGGAAGATTCCCGCAGTCTGCACGCCCGAGCCGTCGCGCGTGGTTGCCTTTTCGTGACGATTCGCCGGGAGCGCGCCACTTGTGGCGGAGTAACCTCCGACAATGGCGGAGTAACCTCCGACAAGATGTCGCCTCATCCGGACCGCGGGCGTCTCGCCCGCTCATGGCGCGGCTCGGCTCGGGCGCGGTCCTGCCGCGCCCCTGCCGAACGCGCCTTCATCATGATTCATGGGCGGGCGAGACGCCCGCGGTCCACAAGAGCATGAGCGCCACAGGACCTGCCTGCGCGAAGCCGAAGCGGCTTCGCTTCGGCGAAGGCAGGGTGGCGCGCTCCCAGCAGAAGAGCCGACGGAACGCCCATTCCCGATCACCCGTATGTCACTGGCGCGGCGGGGGGCCGGCACGACAATGCGCGGATGACCGTCGGCCAGACAACGGCACAGGAGCGGGTGCCGCACGTGCGCATCTCGCGCGGACGCATTGCCACGAATTTCCTCAGCATGGCCAGCACCAGCGTGCTGGGACTCGTGGTCACCATCCTGATCAGCGTCTATGTCCGGCGCGTGCTCGGGCCGAGCGCGATCGGCCAGGTCAGCTGGGCGATGGCGGTCGTCCTGTACCTGACGGCGGTGGTCACGCCCGGCCTTGCGACGGTGGGCCAGCGTGAGCTGGCGCTGGCGCCCGAGCGTGGCCAGTCGCTCCTGGCGCTCGTGCTCACCCTGCAGACTCTGCTCGCGCTCGTGGCCTATGCCCTGCTCGCGATCGTGGCACTACTCGAGCCGCGCGGCGCGACGGTCAGTCTCCTGCTCCTCATCCAGGGCGTGACGGTCTTCTCGATCGCCTGGAACACCACCTGGGTGCTGCAGGCGCAGGAACGCATGGTGGCGCCCAGCCTTGCAGCTCTCGCTTTCAACGCCGCGCAGCTGCCGGCGTTGATGCTCCTGATCGACTCGCCGGACGATCTCATCCTCTATGCCGTGCTGACGCTGCCCTTCGCCTTCGCCACCGTGGCGTTCAACGTCTGGTATCTGTCGCACAGGAAGGTGGTGCGTCTGGCCGGGCTGCGACCCACCTTGCGCGGCGCGCGCGCGCTTTTCCGCGAGGCCTGGCCGCTGGCGCTGGCGCAGGTCGCGATTCTGCTCATCGCCAACACCGGCACGGTGGTGCTGGGCTTCACCGACGGCGATGACGCGGTGGGCCAGTTCTACTCGGCCTTTCGACTGATGATGGTCGCCGGCCTCGTCACGGCGGCGCTGTGGAACGCCTATTTTCCTTCCTTCGCGCGCTCGCGCGAGCATCCCGAGCAGGCCGTTGCGCTGTCGCGCGAGTATCTCGGGCTGCTGGCCTGGATGGGCCTGCCGCTCGCCGCGGTCGGCTGGGCGCTCGGCCGTCATGTCGTCGAGCTGCTCTACGGCCCGGCCTTCGCCCCGGCCGGCCATTATTTCGAATGGCTGTGCCTCACCATCGGCCTGACCTTCGTGAATTACGGCGTCGCGGCGACGCTGGTTCCGTGGGGACGCGGCGACCTGCAACTCAGGATCACCTCCGCGGCGGCGCTGCTCAACATCGTGGTCTGTCTGGCGGCCGCGCCGCTCGTCGGGCCGTGGGGCGCCGTGGCCGCGAGCATCGCCTCGGAGTTCCTGGTGGTCATGATGGGCATCGCGCTGCGCTATCGCCTGAAAATCTTCTGGCACCCCGTGCTGCCCCTGATCGCGGCCCCGCTGCTCTGCTCGGTCGCGGTGGCGGTGGTGCTGGTTGCCCTGCCGCGCTCGCTCGACCACCTGTGGTTCGTCCAGCTGGCGGCCGCCGGGCTGGTGATCGCGGCATGCATGGTCGCCTGCGAATGGCGCACGTTGCGCCGGCTGCGGCAGATGCTTCAGCGCTAGAGGTGATACGGAGGCCGAGGCGGCGGCGTTGCCGACGCGTCGGCCATGCTCGGTGCATCGGAAGGCGCGGAGCCGACAGGTGTCCCGCAATGCAGGCACTTGTGCGCGAACGGATTGCGCCGCGTCCATGTCCACCAGAAGAAGCGCCCGCACCGGGGACAGCGGAAGGCGGCCAGCCAGATCATCGAGGCGGCGAGCGGCGCCATCCACGTGCCGGCGACGGCGCCTTGGATCGGACCTTCGGGAAGAAGTCGGAGCATGCCTACCACCGGCAGGCAGGCGAGAACCAGGATGCCCATGACCCACCGTCTGGTGCGCAGGCTGCGCCACGCCGCGGCGTAGCGCCGGTCGTCATCCAGGGTGCTCGCGCCGTCGCTCGCCCTCATGTCGGGACTATCGGCACGATGGAGGCGATCGTCCATGAGGCGATCCGTCAGGTCGGGCCGCTCGAAAACGCCGCCGGAATATCCGTCTTCGGGAAATCGTCTCCTTTGAACAGCAAGGTCGTGCCGAGTGCCTTGGCGCAGCCATAGGCAAAGCAGTCTCCCAGATTCAGCCCTGCCGGATGCCGGCCCTTGCCGAAGCGCTCGAGCGCCGTCAGCGCGCCCTCGCTTTCGGCCTTACCAATGGGCACCAGCACGATTGCCGACGTGTCCAGGAACCGCGCGACGATCACGCGCGCCTCGTCGATGCTGAAGGATCGCTTGCGCGCCACTGCCGCAACGGTCGCGAAAACGGCTACGGCGGACGTGTGCCGATCAGATGCCGCCGCCAGGCAATCGGCCAACGCATCGCCCTCCGACTCGTCGGTCAGCATCGCCACCATCGCCGATGAGTCGACGAACATCAGGATTCGCCCGACAGATCGTCGAAAAATGCCTTGTCGGCTTCCAAGCCCGTCGCCGGGCGCTTCAACACTTCCGCGCGCAGGGCGGCGATCCGTGATCTGAG
>NZ_JBFWZI010000342.1:0-3647 GCF_050185545.1 Reyranella sp.
GATGGCGCTCATGGGATGTGCGATCGACGAGAAGAGCGCCATCGGAGTGGCGCGCTCCCAGCCATGACCCCTCCGTCCGCGAAGACGCGGACACCTCCCCAGCAAAGCTGGGGAGGAGAATGACATGAGCGCCACGGAGTGGCGCGCTCCCTGCGAATGGGTCCGCCTCACGCCTGCAGCGCTTCCCATACGCGTTGGGGCGTTGCCGGCATGTCGACGTGCCGGCCGCCCAGCGCGTCGACGATGGCGTTCATCACCGAGGGCAGCGAGCCCGCGCAGCCGGCCTCGCCGCAGCCCTTGGCGCCCAGCACGTTGGTCCTGGCCGGTACCGAATGGAAGGCCATGGCAAAGGAAGGTACGTCGTCGGCGCGTGGCAGGGCGTAGTCGGTGAAGCTGCCGGACAGCAGCTGGCCGTCCTCGCTGTAGACGACGCGCTCGAACAGCGCCTGGCCGATTCCCTGCACGACGCCGCCATGGCTCTGGCCCGCCACCAGCAGCGGATTGATGACCGTGCCGAAGTCGTTGACCATCGTGTACTTCACCACCTCGACGATTCCGGTCTCGGGATCGATCTCGACCTCGGCGACATGGGCGCCGTTGGGGAAGGCCGAGGGTGCGGCCTCGTGCACATGGCTGACGTCGAGCGTGTCGGGCACGCCCTCGGGCAGCTTCAGCCCGCCGCGCAGGCGCTCGGCGAGGTCCATGATGCCGATGCCGCGGTCGGTGCCGACGATGGTGAAGCGGCCGGCCCTGAACTCGATGTCGGCGGCCGAGGCCTCGAGCACCACGCCGGCGATCTGCTTGCCCTTGTCGATCACCTTGTCTGAGGCTTCGACGATCGCGGCACCGCTCGCCATGATCGACTTGGAACCGCCGGTGCCGCCGCCGGCGATCAGCAGATCGCTGTCGCCCTGGATGAGCTTGATGCGCTCGAACGGGATGCCGAGCTTGTCGGTCAGCACCTGGGCGAACGGCGACCAGTGGCCCTGACCGTAGTCGAGCGTGCCGGTGATGATCGTGACGTCGCCATTGGGCTCGAAGCGCAGGCCGCCCATCTCCTTCATCGGCGGCGCGGTCACTTCGAGATAATCACCGACGCCCAGCCCGCGCAGCTTGCCGCGCTTCTCGCTCTCGGCCTTGCGCGTGGCGAAGCCCGCGACGTCGGCGAATGTCAGCGCCTTGTCGAGGAGCGCGGTGAACTCGCCGCTGTCGTAGGTCGTGCCCGACGCCGTCTTGTAGGGCATCTCCTCCGGCCGGATGTGGTTGCGCCGGCGCAGCTCGAGGCTGTCGAGGCCCATTTCGCGCGCCGCGGTGTCGATCAGGCGCTCCATGAAGTAGTTGGCCTCGGGGCGTCCGGCGCCTCGATAGGCGCCGACCGGCGAGGTGTGGGTGAACATCACCTTGGTCGCGACCTCGATCAGCGGCGTGCGGTAGATCGCGGCGAGATTGCGCGTGACGCCCATCGAGCCCATCAGCGGCCCGACATTGGCGAGGTAGGCGCCGACATTGGCGTAGCCGGTGAGGCGCACGGCGAGGATGTTGCCCTCCTTGTCGAGCGCCAGCTCGCCGTCGAAATCATGATCGCGGCCGTGCTGGTCGCTGAGGAAGCTGCCGCTGCGCTCGTCGGTCCATTTGACGGGACGACCGAGCAGCCTGGAGGCGTGGAACAGGCCGGCATACTCGGGGAAGGGCGAGCCCTTCATGCCGAACGAGCCGCCGACATTGCCGGTCAGCACGCGCATCTGGGCAGGCTTGATGCCAAGCAGATCGGCCATCTGGTGCTTCAGCCCGAACACGCCCTGGCTGCCGGCATGCAGCGTGTAGCGATCGCTCGCCGCGTCGTAGTGGCCGATCGCCGAGCGCGGCTCCATGGCGCAGACGACGATGCGGTTACTGACCAGCCTGAGCCGCGTCACGTGCGCCGCCCTGGCGAACGCCTCGGCGACCTTGGCGCTGTCGCCGTAGTGGTAGTCGACGCAGATGTTGCCGGGTGCGTCGTCGAACACGATCGGTGCGCCGGGCCGGGCCGCTTCGCGCGAATCGGTCACGGCCGGCAGGCTGTCGATGTCGACCATGACGTTTTCGGCCGCATCCTTGGCCTGGGCGAGCGTCTCGGCGACGACGAAGGCCACCGGATCGCCGACGAACCGCACCTTGCCGGTCGCGAGCGAATGGCGCACCGGCGTCTTCATCGGCGTGCCGTCGCGGTTCGGCACCGGGATCAGGGTCTTGAGCGGGCCATAGCCCGCGGCGTCGAGATCGGCGCCGGTCCACACGCCCAGCACGCCCGGCATGCCGCGCGCCTCCGCGACATCAATGCCGTTGATCGTACCGTGCGCCACCTGGCTGCGGACCATCACGCAGTAAGCTTGATTGGGCAGGTTGAGATCGTCGGTGTAGCGGCCCTGACCGCGCAGCAGGGTCGGGTCCTCCTGGCGTGGCACCGGCTGGCCGATGCCGAATTTGAGCGAATTGAGAGCGTCAGCGTCGAACGGCGCGTTCATGGGCGATCCATCGGAATTGGGGGGAGTTGGGCGCGATTATAGCCCAGCCGAGCACGAGCTGTGCCAGCGCAAGCGCCCTCGAGGCGCCGCTTATCGCGGGCCAGCTTGTCGCAGGCCAACCTTCCGACGGCTATCCAGCCCGGCGGGAACACCGGGATGGCCCCCACGGCGGCATCCGCCGCGCCGCGCTTCATGGCTGGGAGCGCGCCACTCATAGGCGCTAACTTTGCCAAAAGAACGCGTCATGCGCTGGGAGCGCGCCTGGACCGCGGGCGCCCCGCCCACTCATCACTCTTCATCATCGTGAGCGGGCGGGACGCCCGCGGTCCAGGCGCGCTCCCAGCAAAGAGGCGACATCGATGGCCAAAGTTGGCGCCTATGCAGCTTGCCACTTAAGGCGGAGTAATCTCCGCCGATGATGGCGCTCCTCTTGTCGATCCCACGTCACATGAGCGCCATCATCGGCGGAGATTACTCCGCTTTAAGTGGCGCGCTCCCAGCGGAGGACGGCGCTGGGTCCGTGTCCACCGCGGCGCTACCAGTTGCGCCAGCCGTTGTGCCAGCCGGGGCTGCCTATCAGCGGGCTCAGGATGGCGCCGACCAGGCCGCCGTTACCCCAGCCGCCGTTGTGCCAGCCGCCGTTGCCCCAGCCGCCATTGTGCCAGCCACCGTTATGCCAGCCACCGTTATGCCAGCCACCGTTATGCCAGCCACCATTGTGCCAACCGCCGTTGTGCCAGCCGTTGCCCCACCAGGCGAGCCGGGTCTCGGGATCGATAGCGACATGAGGCTCCGAGTTCTGGAGACCGTCCTTCCAGGCTTCCGACACCGATCCGCGGATCGCTTCGAGGCGGGAGGCGACGGATCCGGCCGCCGGCGGCGAATCGGCCGGCGATATCGCGGCAGCCGCATCCGCCGCAGCAAGGCCGATGGAGAGCCCGGTCGCCCCGGTCTGGAGCAGGGCGGCCAAAGCCTGGATCGGGCGCCGGTTGCTGGACATGACCCTCAATCTCCCCCGAAAAACTCAGTCGAACGAATCCGCCACGCGCATCATTAGCACACGGGTTCCGGCGGGCGGCCAGCAAAAACAGGGGCTTGCTCTTCCGGACCGCGGGCGTCTCGCCGGCTCGGAATCATGAGCGG
>NZ_JBFWZI010000343.1:0-3635 GCF_050185545.1 Reyranella sp.
GACCACCGACATGTAGGCCCGCATCATCATCACGGTGGCGATGCTGGCCGCTTCGGCGGCGCGGTCGGCCTCGCTTGTCGCGGCGCCGAAGATGCGCCCCCACTGGCGGGCCAGATCGTCGTTATAGACGAGGCTGGTCTCGCCGATGCTGCTGCCCGGCTTGAAGTCGTCGAACAGGATCGGGGTGCTCACGGCAGCGCCTCCGCGTGCGGCAGCTTCACGCCCTCGACGTCCTTGAAGCCGATCCGGACTTTTTGCCCGATGGCGAGGGTCGGCTGCAGCCCGGCATCGCTGTTGACCATCAGCCGAAAGCCTTCGTCCACGTCGACCAGGACGATCGCGTACGGCACCTCCGCCCGGAACGCTGCGGTCGGCGCCCGCTGCACGACGGTGAAGCTCAACACCGTGCCGACGGCGGAAGAACGCTTCCAGTCGAGGCGACGCGACTGGCAATGGGAGCAGAACGAGCGGGGGATCGGCTGGACGGTGCCGCAGTCGCCGCAGGCTTGGTAGCGCAACTCGCCGTCCGAGCAGCCGTCCCAAAAGGGTCGGGTCTCGGCGGTGGCGCTCGGCAAGGGTCTCTTCATGTCAGTGGGCCCCCAGGACGAGCGAGCAATGCGCGGACAGGATGCCGCCGTCGCCGTGGACGAAGGCCAGCCTGGCATCACGGACCTGGCGCTCCTTGGCGCGGCCACGCAGCTGGTGCACCGCTTCGACTGCATGGAACATGCCGCCCGCAGCGCCCGAATGCGCGTAGGACAGCAGCCCGCCGTGGGTGTTGCAGGGCAGCCGTCCACCGATGGCGAGCTCGCCGCGCTCGGCGGCGACGCCGGCAGTACCGCGCTCGAAGAAGCCGATCGATTCCAGCTCGACCAGGAGCGTGATCGTGAACGAATCGTAGATCTCCGCGACGTCGATGTCCTTCGCCGTGACGCCGGCTCGGGCAAACGCGGTCGCGGAAGAGGTCTTGCAGCCGAAATCCGTGAGGCTCGGCGCCGCGACGATGTGCTCGTGGGTGTGCCCCTGCCCCGCCCCGAGGATCTCGACCGGCTTGTGGCGCGTGTCCGCGGCAGCCGCCTTGCTGCTCACGACCACGGCAGCGCCGCCGTCGGAGATCAGGCAGCAGTCGAGCATGCGCAGCGGCGACGCGATCTCCTTGGACGCCAGCACGTCGGCCACCGTGATCGGCTCGCGCTGCTGCGCCTTGGGATGCAGCAGCGCATGCTTGCGATGCTGGACCGCGATCGCCGCGAGCTGCTCGGAGGTCGCGCCGTATTCGTGCATATAGCGCCGGGCGACCAGCGCGTAGGAGGCCGGCACGCTGATGCCGAACGGCCGCTCGAACTGCGGATGGCCGACCTCGGCGAGCGCGGCCACGGCGCCGTCGCGCGACAGGCCGCTCAGGCGGTTGTCGCCGGTGACGACCAGGACGTTGCGGCACTGGCCGCTCGCCACCAGCGCCGCGGCCTGCATAATCATGATGCAGGCCGTGGCCCCGCCCGCCTGGATGGCGGCGCAGGTGCCCGGATGGATGCCGAGATACTCGCAGAACACCGAGGCCAGCATCAGGTGCGGCTCGGTGAACGAGTAGGCGCACAGCACGCCGTCGATGTCGCCCAGCGCCAGGCCGGCGTCGTCGAGGGCTCCGAGCGCCGCTTCGGCGTGCAGGCCCATGCAGCTGCTGCCCGGAAGCTTGCCGACGGCCGTGTCGTAGGCGCCCGTGATGAAGGCGTTCATCGTCACGGCTTGACGCTCCCGTCGAAGCGCAGGCCCCGCTTGGCGAGGAAGTCAGCGACCGCACGATCGTGATACTCGGTGTGCAGCGCCAGCGCCTGGGCGCTCGATTCGAGCTCGGCCAGCGTGTCCTGGTCGAGGTTGAACGACCGGTTCAGGATGTTCTTGGCGATGCCCAGCGCGTCGGTCGAGGCCGCGTGGTAGCGCTCGGCCAGCGCCAGCGCGTTCTGCTCGAGCTGATCGTGGTGGACCTTGCGGAACACGATGCCCATCTGCATGGCCTCGTCGACCCCGATCTCACGGGCCGAGAACACGAGGTCCTTGGCGCGCTGCAGCCCGACGATGCGCGGCAGCAGGAAGAAGCCGCCGAGATCGGGCACCAGGCCGATGCGGCCGAAGACCGCGCAGAAGCGGGCCCGCTCGCTCGCGACCACGAAGTCGCAGGCCAGCGCGAGGTTGAAGCCGGCGCCGAACGCCGGCCCGTCGACCGCGGCGATCACCGGCTTTTCGAGGTTGACCAGCGCGTGGAACCAGGTGTGCAGGCGTCTGATGCGATCACGGTCCTTGAACACCGGACGCTTGGCCTCGGACAGGGATTTGAGGTCGCCGCCAGCACAGAAGATGCCCTGGGTGCCCGTGATCACCACGGCGCGCACCGTGTCGTCATCGCGCGCCTCGATCACGGCGTCGGCGATCCCCTGGCGGACCTCGAGGTCGAAGGCGTTGCGCCGCTCGGGGCGGTTGAGACGGATCAGCAGTGTCGCGCCGTGGCGCTCGCGCAGAACAAAGTCAGCCATTGCGTTCCTTCGATGCGATAAGGGATGTCCGGTGGCTCAGGGCTTGAAGCCGAGGTCGCGCAGGATGATGTTCTTCTGCACTTCGCTGGTGCCCTCGCCGATGACGTAGACCAGCGCATCGCGGTGTATGCGTCCCACCGGATATTCGCGCATGATCCCGGCGCCGCCATGGATGCGGATCGCCTGCTCGCTCACGGCCACCGCGGTCTCGCTGGCGATCAGCTTCACGCGCGCGGCGGTCGCGGCATCCAGCGTTTCCTGGTCCACGCGCCAGGCGCCGTAATAGACGAGCCATCTCGCCGCCTCGATCTGGGCCGACATCTCGGCGAGCTTGTGCCCGATCGCCTGGTAGTCGCCGATGCGCCGGCCGGCGACCGAGCGGTCGCGGGCGTAAGCCGTGGCGGCATCGAACGCCGCGCGCGCCATGCCGAGCGCATTGGCGGCAACGCCGACACGGTTCTCGCTCAGCGACTCCAGGATCACCGGGTAGGTGCCCAGGCGCTCGCCGAGGACGCCGTCGTCGGGCACGAACACATCCTCGATGTGGATCAGGCCGGTCTCCGACGCGCGGATGCCCTCTTTCTTAAGCTTGTGGATGGTGATGCCCTTGGCCGGCAGCTCGACGATGAACAGGCTGATGGCGCCGGCGGTGAGCTCGGACGCCGTTCGGGCGGCAACGAGCAGGAAATCGGCGATCGGCGCGTTGGTGATGTAGAGCTTGCTGCCATTGAGCTTCCAGCCGCCGGCGGCGCGCTCTGCGCGGGTCTTGAGCGCGCGGATGTTCGAGCCGCCGTCAGGCTCGCTGAGCGCGAAGCCCGCGATCTTCCTGCCCTGCACCGCAGGGCGGAAGAAGCGCCGGCGCTGCTCGTCCGTGCCGGCCTTCCAGATCGGCCAGATCCCAAGGTGACTGTGCGCCGACCAGCTCGACGCGAATCCCTGGCTCATGTAGCTCAGCTCCTCGCGCACGATGCAGTCGCTGACCTTGTCGAGGCCGCTGCCGCCGTCGCTTTCCGGATAGCGGACGCCGAGCAGGCCAAGCTCACCCCAGCGCGCGAACACCTCGCGGGGCAGGACTTCATTCTCTTCCGCCGCCATGACGAGCTG
>NZ_JBFWZI010000344.1:0-3570 GCF_050185545.1 Reyranella sp.
GGTGCGCCATGCGGATGTCGACCAGCGCGCAGGCCGCGGCGGCGCGGCGCCATTCGGTGATGCCGCCGGCTTCCGAGGCGTCGAAGTTCACGATGTCGACGGCGCCGGCATCGATCAGCCGGCGCACGCCGCGGGCGCTGTACTCGGACTGCCCGGCATTGATCGGGATTCGGCAGGCGCGTCGCACCTCGGCCATGCCCCGCGCCTCGTCGTCCCAGCGCACTGGCTCCTCGAACCAGGCGATCGGCAGAGGCTCGATCAGGCGGGCGAAGCGGATGGCGTCGGGGACCGACCAGCCGCGGTTGGCGTCGACCGAGATCATGAAGCCCGGTCCGGCGCCGTCGAGTGCCGCCTTCACCCGCTCGGCATCCTGCTCGGGCGAGAGGCCACCCACCTTCACCTTGCAACCGCCCATGCCCCACAGGCGGAGCTGCTCCATCTCCCTGGCGAGATCGAGCAAGGTCTTGCCTTCGGCGTAGTAGCCGCCGATCGAGATGATCGGCAGCTCGGAGCGGAAGCCACCCAGCAGCTGACGCACCGACAGGCCGGCTCGCCTTCCCAGCAGGTCCCATACCGCGGTGTCGACGCAGGCGATTGCCTCCATGGCGAGCTTGCGGTCGCGGTTCGGCATCGTGATCGCAAAGGCCTTCGACCATACGCGCTCGTAGGCGGCGGCATCCTCGCCAAGCACCAGCGGCGCGATCTCATCGACGATGATCTTCACCAGTGCCGCGCCGTGCTCGCGATTGTCGCCGTTGTAGACCTCGGCCTCCAGCCCGTCCGAAGTGCGCATGCGGGTCACGATCGCGCAGCGCGTCGTCATGGCGTAGACGCTGCCGGCGAACTGCCGGGGCAGGGGGATCTCGATGGCGGTCGCCGAGATGCTCTCGATTCTCATGGCCGGTGTCCTGTCTTCGTATTGCGGACCGCGGGCGTCTCGCCCGCTCCTGAATCATGAGCGGGCGAGACGCCCGCGGTCCACAGAAAGAGCAGTTTCACGGCATCGTGGCATGCGTCGCGGGCCAGGGGCGCCAGTGCGTTCAGCGGGCCCAGGCGGCATTCTGGAGCACGATTCGATAGCCGTCCGGATCCTCGAACGTCACGCCTGCGCGATCCCAGTACGGGTTGAACGACGGCACTGGATCGAAGCCCGCATCCTTGAGGCGTTGCACCGACGCCTGCCAGCGCTCGATGTCCGGCAGGTAGAACACGAGCAGATTGTCCGCCGTCGGCGCGCGCCCGACCGCGTGCCCGCGCTTCATGGTGAACTCGAAATGATAGGGCGCATTGGGCTGTCCCAGCATCACGCCGTCGAAGCCGTCATGATCCTCGAAACGATAGAGCACCGTGAGACCCAGCCCTTGCTCATAGAACCGCAAGAGGGCCTCGAGATTGTCGGTCGGACGGGCGACGCGAAGATGCGGGGCTGGGGCCATGTTGGCGAACGTTACCGCCCCTCGCGCCACCACGCGCTTCCCACTGCGAGCAGGAAGGCGAGCGCCACCAGGATCCCCGGCAGCAGCGGCAGCTGATTGATGCCGGCGACGGTGTAGCCCTCGTTGCGTCTCAGCCCGATCCAGTCGGATCCGCCGGCGGAGCGGCCCGGCCGCACCGAACGGATGTCGGGATCGGCGGTATCGGCGAGCCACATCAGCGTGCCGCCCGACGCCTCGGTCAGCGGCTTCAGCTTGGCATCGGTCGCGCGCACGTCGGAGAACTCGAGCGGGTCGGGATTGCCGACCGCGGCCACCGTGCGCAGCGTGCCATCGTCGAAGCGGTAGAGGCCGGGCTTGTCGACCTCGACCACGGCGAGGCCGAGCCCGGGGCTCGCCTGGTTCAAGGCAAGGGTGCGTATCGAGCCGTCGGGCGCGGTCATTGTCACCGGCGGGAAGGTCGTGGCGAGCGTGCGGCGGGTCACCTCGATGCGGCCGCCCACCGAGGCGGCGCGTAGTGCCTCCTCCTCGAGGTCGGGCTCCTTCATCAGCCAGTGGGCGACGCGGCGCACCAGCTCGGGCTGCGGTCCGCCGCCGTCGATGCCGCGATTCCACAGCCACAGGTGATCCGACATCATTTGCGCCACGCGGCCTTCGCCGACGCGGTCGAGAATCACCAATGGGCGATCCTCGGCGCCCGACAGGATGGCGTTGCCGCGCTCGGTTCGTGCCGTGACCAGGCGGAACCAGCGGCCCCAGTCGGGCTCCTTCCCGGGGTCTCCGGCCTGCGGCAGGCTGGAGGTGACGGGATGGCGCTGGCCAATCTCCGTGACCTTGGGCTTGTAGGGCGTCTCCAGCACGTCGCCGAGCGGTGCTGCCGGCAGGACGGCGCCGAGCGGCGTGCGATAAAGCGAGCGCTGAGTGGCGAAAACCGGCCCGACCGAGACCAGCAGCGCACCGCCTGCCTTCACGTACTCGGCGATGTTGCGAAAGTATTCGCGCGTGATCAGGCTGCCGGTCTCGTAGCGGTCGAAGATGATGAGATCGAATTCCTTGAGCTTCTGCTCGAATAGCTCGCGCATCGGGAAGACGATCAGGCTGAGCTCGCGCACCGGCGTGAAGTCGTCCTTCTGCGGCGTGCGCAGGATGGTAAAGTGCACCAGATCGACCGCCGGGTCGCTCTTCAGCAGGTTCCGCCACGCCCGCTCGCCCTGATAGGGCTCGCCCGAGACCAGCAGCACGCGCAGCCGGTCGCGCACGCCGTTGATGGTGAACAGGGCGCGGTTGTTGTCCAGGGTAAGCTCGTTGGGACCCGGCGCGACGTCGAGTTCGACCACATTGGCGCCGGGATTGCCGACCGCGATCGGCAGCTCGACTGACCTGCCGACCGGCACGTCGATACGGCGGACGATCTCGCCGCCGACCGACAGGGTCACCGGAGCGGTGCCGCCGGACGGATCCTCGATCTTGAACTTGGCCGTCACCTCGCGCCCTACCACGCCGAAGCGCGGCGACTGCTCGAGCACGATCAGCCGGTCGCGCTCGTTCTTCCTGCCGGCGATCAGGGCATGAACCGGCGCGCCGCCCAGCTCCGGCGGCAGGCCTCTTGTCGAATCGATGGCCGGCACGTCGTGCACCTGGCCGTCGCTCAGCAGCACCACGCCGGCCAACCGCTCGGGCGGCACCTCGACCAGGGCCGAGCGCATGGTCTCGATCAGCCGGGTGCCGCCCGGCCGTTCGCTGCCGAGCTGGATGTGCGCCGGCGGCAGCACCGCCTCGCGGATCTCGAGGCCTTCTTGCTGGCCGAGCCGGCGCTTCAACGATTCGCGTGCTGCCTGCACCTGGGCGCGGCGCTCGCCGATCGTCATCGAATCGCTGTCGTCGACCACGATCAGGGCGACGTCGGCGATCGGCTTGCGCTGCTCCTCGACCAGCGCCGGGTTGGCCAGCGCCGCCAGCACGACGATGATCGCGCCGAGCCGCAGGAGCGTGCCGCGTGCGCCGGCGCGCAGGCCTAGCAGGACCAGCACCAGGCCGATGCCGCCCAGCACGGCCAGCAACCACCACGGCAGCAGCGGGTCGAAGACGACGGAAACAGCAGAGGTCGTGTTCACGGCCCACACCTCTCAGTCACTGC
>NZ_JBFWZI010000345.1:0-3525 GCF_050185545.1 Reyranella sp.
GCCGCGCTGCCGCTTCTCAAGCCGCGAGCTTCGCCAAAGCCGAAACGATCGAGGTTACGCCGGAAAGCCGCTGGCGCTCGTCGTTCCAGACCCGCTGCACCATCACGCGGTGGTCCGGGCGCAGGCGCACCAAAGGCGCGTTCTTCTGCAGCCAGGCGATGAGCCTGTCGGGGTTGGCGAACTTGTTGTCGTGCAGCGACAGCACGACCGCCTTCTCGCCGGCGTCGATGCGATCCACCCCGGCGGCACGACACAGGAGCTTCAGCGCCACGGTGTTCAGCAGGAACTCGGCTTCCGGCGGCATCTTGCCGAAGCGGTCGACCATCTCGGCGGCGAACGAATCGATCTCGCCCTGGCTGGCGAGCGCGCCGATGCGGCGGTAAAGGCCCATGCGCACCGACAGGTCGGAGACGTACTCCTCCGGGATCAGGACCGGGATGCCGAGATTGAGCTGGGGCGACCAGTCGGCCCGTTCGGCCTCGCGTGCCTGCCCGCGCGCCGCCTCGACCGCCTCCTCCAGGAGCTGCTGATAGAGCTCGATGCCGACCTCGCGGATATGGCCCGATTGCTCCTCGCCCAGAAGGTTGCCGGCGCCGCGGATATCGAGGTCGTGGCTGGCGAGCTGGAAGCCCGCACCCAGGGTGTCGAGGGTCTGCATCACCTCGAGACGCTTGGCCGCCGCCTCGTTCAGCGCCCGCCCCGGCGGCACGGTGAGATAGGCATAGGCCCGCATCTTGCCGCGGCCGATGCGGCCGCGCAGCTGGTAGAGCTGGGCCAAGCCGAACATGTCGGCGCGATGGATCACCATGGTGTTGGCGTTGCGGATGTCGAGCCCGCTCTCGACGATGTTGGTCGACAGCAGCACGTCGAACTTGCCGTCGACGAACTCCTGCATGGTGTTCTCGATGGTGGTCGGCGCCAGCCGCCCGTGTGCCATGCCCAGGCGAATCTCGGGCACGAGCTCGCGCAGGTCGTTCGCCACCTGGGCCAGATCCTCGATGCGCGGGCAGACATAGAAGCTCTGGCCGCCGCGATATTGTTCGCGCAACAGAGCTTCCCGGATCGTGACACCGTCGAACGGCGTGACGAAGGTGCGCACCGCCAGGCGGTCGACCGGCGGCGTAGCGATCACGCTCATGTCGCGCACGCCGGTGAGCGCGAGCTGCAGGGTGCGCGGGATGGGTGTCGCCGTGAGCGTCAGCACGTGGACGTCCGCGCGCAGCTCCTTCAGGCGTTCCTTGTGGGCGACGCCAAAATGCTGCTCCTCGTCGACGATCAACAGGCCGAGATCCTTGAACTCGACGCTCTTGGCGAGCAGCGCGTGGGTGCCGACGACGATGTCGAGCGTGCCCTCCTTCATCGCCTCCTTGGTGGCCTTGGCCTCCTTGGCGCCGACCAGGCGCGACAGCCGGCCGATGCGTACCGGCAGGCCGGCGAAGCGCTCCACGAACGTGCGATGGTGCTGGCGCGCCAGCAGCGTGGTCGGGCCGATCACCGCCACCTGCTTGCCCGACAGGGCGGCGGCGAAGGCGGCGCGCAGGGCAACCTCGGTCTTGCCGAAACCGACGTCGCCGCAGATCAGGCGGTCCATCGGCTTGCCCGACGACAGATCCTCCATGACGTCGGCGATGGCCTGGAGCTGGTCGTCGGTCTCGGCATAGGGGAAGCGGGCGCAGAACTCCTCGTACAGCCCCTCGGGCGGGCTCATGGTTTCGCCGCGCCGCACGGCACGCTCGGCGGCGATCCTGATCAGCCGGTCGGCCATGTCGGCGATGCGCTGCTTCAGCCGCGCCTTGCGCGACTGCCACGCGACGCCGCCCAGGCGGTCGAGCGGCGCGCCCTCCTCCGAGGCGCCGTAGCGGCTCAGCACGTCGATGTTCTCGACCGGCACGAACAGCTTGTCGCCGCCATCGTAGGTGAGCCTGAGGCAATCGTGCCGCGCGTTCTGGATCTCCAGCGTCACCAGCCCTTCGTAGCGCCCGACGCCGTGTTCGCGATGGACGACCAGGTCACCCTCGCTCAGCGCCGAGGCCTCGGCAATGAAGCGTTCGGACGGCCGCCGCTTCTTGGCCGGGCGCGACAGCCGGTCGCCAAGGATGTCCTCCTCGCCGATGACCTCGAGCGCCTCGAGCACGAAGCCATGGTCGATCGGCCACACGGCGATGCCCAACGCGCCCGGCGGCAGACCGAGCACCGTGGCGTAATCCGCGACAGGCACCGGCGTCGTGGCGCCGTGCTCCTGCACCAGGTGCTGCAGGCGATTGGCCGAGCCCTCGGTGTAGCCCGCGATCACTACCCGCCGTCCCGCGTCGTTGGCCGCCTTGACGTGCCTGGTCACCTCGTCGAACAGATTGACTCCCTGCGCCGTGCGCGCCTTGGCGAAGCCTTCGTGACGCCGGCCGTGCAGGTCGACGGAGTTGGCCACGTCCGGCGTGGTGTCGAAGGTCGTGAGCTGCGCCACGGTGTGGCCGTCGAGCAGGTGCTCCCATTCCGACGGCTTGAGGTAGAGCCGTTCGGGCGGCACCGGTCGGTAGTCGGCGGCGCCGCTCATGCCGCCCTTGGCGCCGGTCTTCAGGCGGGCGTCGTAATAGTCGACGATCAGCTCGTGGCGCGCCTGGAAGGCCTCGGCGATCTGGTGGTCGGCCGTGACGATCGCCTGGTCGCAGTAATCGAGCAGGGTCTCCAGCCGCTCGTGGAACAGCGGCAGCCAGTGCTCCATGCCGACATGACGCTGCCCGGCCGAGACGGCCTCGTAGAGCACATCGTCGGCGACATTGCCGAACAGCTCGCGATAGCCACCGCGGAACCGCGCGATCGAGGCTTCGGTCAAGAGCACCTCGCTCACCGGCAGCAGGACGACCTCGTCGCGCGTGCCGGTCGAGCGCTGGCTCATCGGATCGAACGAGCGGATCGTCTCCAGCGAATCGCCGAACAGGTCGAGACGCAGCGGCTCGTTGGTGCCGGGCGGAAAGAGATCGATGAGGCCGCCGCGCACGGCGTATTCGCCGGGCTCCATCACGGTCTCGGAGCGGCCGTAGCCGTTCTCGCCGAGAAATCGGGTCAGCCAGGCGACATCGACGGTCTGGCCGCGCCGCAGGACGACCGCGGCCTCGGCGTAGAGGCTGCGCGGCGGCACCTTCTGCAGCGCCGCGCCGACCGAGGCCAGGATGACCCGGGCCGGCGCGCCGGGCTTGCGCGGCGCCGCCAGGCGCACCAGCGTCTCCAGCCGCTCGGCCACGATGTCGGGGTGCGGCGACATGCGGTCGTAGGGCAGGCAGTCCCAGGCCGGGAAGACCAGGACCTCGCGGTCGGGCGCGAAGAAGCGCAACCCGTCCTGCAGCCGCTCCAGCCGCTGACCGTCGCGCGCCACGTGCAGAATGTCGCGCCCGCCCGTCGTGCGCGCCAGCTCGGCCAGCACCAGCGCATCAGCGCCCTCGGGCAGCCCGGCAACCGTCCAGCGCCCGGCTCGGCGCGGGATGGTGGCAAGGACTTCGGAAAGGGGAGTCATTTCAGGCCCTCCTCCCC
>NZ_JBFWZI010000346.1:0-3523 GCF_050185545.1 Reyranella sp.
CATTTCATGATCGGGGATTGTTGCGACGCCATCGCAATCCCAGTTGGCAGGCGTGATGGTGCTTCAGGCCATGCTTTCAGCGCGCTCGACGAGGCCCGGCGCTAGCGAGCGGACAGCCAAGAACAGGTTGTCAGGGAAGCGCGGACCGAGTGGTCAGCGCCTCATCGCACTGCTCGGACAATCCGATGCCCTGCTCGATCGAGTTCTCGTGATGGCAGGGCGTGGGTCTGTGATCGAGCTTCGTCGGCTGGACGCGTTGAAAAACTCTCTGGTCCAAGCCGTTGCCGCCATTGACGCTGCGCGGAATTGAGGTCGTTCTTGCTACTGGCCGGCGGCGCGGCGAATGACGTCGGGCTCCATGAAGGCGCCGTGGGTGACGAGGTAGCGGCCGTTGACGGCATCGAGCTTCAAGGCCTTGACCTTGCGCAGCGTGACGAAGGCCTTGCGGGCTTCCGCCTCGGTTAGTTTCGCGATGTTCATCAGCGTCTCGATCATCGTCCTCTCGGCGTTTACCATCCGCTGCGCTACAGCCTTGAAACCCTCAATCATCAGCCGCTCCGTTCGAGTGAGCGACACTTCGCTCTTGTCGGCCGCCGATCCAAGCGGATTGCGCCGATGTTCCATTGCTTTGTTCGGGGGCGGCCGATTGTTTCTGAACGGCGCCCGGAGGACCGATGGCATCGCGCAAAATCGGGGTGAGTCGCCGATGAAGCGACCGCCTGCTGGAGGCTGTTAGTTTTGGTAGGGAACTCTCGAGCACCGCGACGCAGGTTCATGAACGTCAAGGCGGGCGTCGACGACGTTAAGCTTGCCGCCTAGACTTCCTGGATTGGGGCCACCGGGATCAGCTCGGCTGGCATAGCAGGCTTCACTTCCACCACGATCACAGGAGGTCACATCGCCACTTCCGGGATGAACCACTTCACGATTTTCACTAACTCGAGCGACGAGGATGTTCTATCCGATGTGCGGACTGCAGCCAGGCCCGCGCCCGCCGCTGAACGTGCCGGGAGTGTGGCCGCGACTGCTACGCCGCGCCGAGTTTTGCCTGGCGCTGCTGGCGGCTCTGTTTCTTATTGCCGGTCAGTCCCCCACGCTCGCCCAGGGCGATGCCTGGACCTTGCTGCGCCAACCTGGCCACGTGGTTTTCATGCGCCATGCGGCGACGCCGGGCGGGTTCGGCGATCCGCCCGGCTATCGGCTGGACGATTGTGCGAGTCAGCGCAACCTGACAGATGCCGGTCGAGCCCAAGCGCGTCGCACCGGCGAAGCCTTCAGGGCGCGCGGACTGGCGTTCGATCGTGTATTGTCAAGTCCCTGGTGCCGCTGCATGGAGACCGCCAAGCTCCTCACCGGGCGCGATCCGGAACCGCTGGACGCGCTGAGCAACCTGGTCGGGCGCGCCGAGCACAGAAAACAGCAGGTGACGTCCCTCAGGGCTTACCTCGCGGCCCTGGGGCCCGCCCCGCGCGTGCTGTTTTCTACCCACGGCATCGTCATCAACGCACTGGTGGGGATTAACCCGGCCGAGGGCGAGATGGTGATCGTCAAGGTCGGCGTCGGCGGCGAGCCGAGCGTGGTCGGCAGGTTGCGGGTCGAATAGCGGACAAGCGCGGATCGCCGGCGGCGTGTCGGGCGCGACGCGACGTGAATGCTGCGGGTGCTCACCGAGCGCAGGATGTTCATGATCGCGGGTGCGAGTCGGCGAGCTACCTGCGCGAGTTGCGCGTCACCTTCGGCGGCAATCTCGGCCTGGCCGCAGCCGCTTACAGTGCCGGTCCCGGCGCCGTCTCCGCTTGGCGTGCCGGCCGCGCCGCCCTGCCGTTCGAGACGCAGGCCTATGTCCGCCTAGTCACCGGCTACGCTGCCGAGGCCTGGACGGCGCGGCAGATGCCGGAGATGGCGTCGCCGCCACCGCTAACGGATTCGCTGATTGGGATGCGCTGTGTCGAGTTTGCCAACGGTGTGGTCAATCATGCCGTCCCGCGCCGCGACTACACCGCCGACCCGGCCTGGGGACCGTGGGGCGTGCAGCTTGCCGGCAGCTTCTCGGAAGGGGACGTGCTCGCTCGCTTCGAGCGGGTGCGCCGCCGCTACGAGGCCGTGCTGGGCGACCACCTGCCGCTGGTCGTACTAGGCCGCTTGACCGACGCCTCGACCTACGTCGTACGCGTCTCGGCGAGAAGCCGCGCCGACGCCGATGCCCTGTGCGCCCGCCTGCGCGCTGCCGGCGGCACCTGCATCGTGCTAAGCAACCCGCGCAGCTAGATCCAGCCCCGCAGAGACGGCAGTTTCATCAGCCGACCTAGCCGGCCGACCGACCGACCCCCATCCCAAAATTTGCGTCTATCGTGCGGTCTTTGCGACGCGATAAGACCGCTTGCCTCGGGCAGGTGCAGTGGGTAATTTTGTTACACGAATGGGGCGCGCGAATCGGAGACCGTTGGATTTCAGGTTCCTTCGCTCCGCCAGTGAACCTGGGTTCAAATTTCTCCATTGAGAATCTCGTGACTAAAAAAGCCCAGCATTTGCGAGCCTTTCGGCACGAACCTGATGACTGCCTTCGCCAGCTCAGAGGCCATTTTGCTCTCTCTCCGGCCCTTCTTCTCCAAAGCTGTTGACTCCGTGAATTCAGTACGCTTCTTGTAAGTCATTGATTTGGGCCGCGTTTTTGAGACGGTGAAAAGCGGCTCGCGGGCATACCCGAATGACCGAGCAGCGTTGAGGGCGTGGCCGACGTGGGCGGCATTGCAATCTCGCGAGCAGTCCATGAACAGGTGCGCGACAAGCTCGATGTCTCGTACCGGCAGCGGACTGAGCAAGACGGGACTACCGGTGGTTTGGTAGATACTGCGTAGCGGTCCGTGTCATTGAGAGCGGACTATCGCAATCATTCCGGCATTCCTGCTTTGCGCAGTCCTAATTCGAACAAATCGCGATCGGATGGCTGGCATCGTATAAATCGGCTCACTACCGTCGAGATCGAGGGACTCGGCTCCAAGGCCTGCAATCGCCGCAATGTCGCTTCTATCTCATCAGTCGGGCAATCTGCCATTGCGGAAACAACCAACTTGAGCCTAAGCGCAAGCACATAACCGGGTCGCTGTAGCAGTGCCTGATCGATCCACGACAACGCCTCCGCATATTGTCCGCGAAAGAAGTAGGGGAAGGCGATGCCTGTACAGGCGTCCCACGCAAAGGGGTCCTTCGGACTGAGTTTCATCGCTTGCTTGAAACGACCAATCGATTTTGCGTGATCGCCCAACATCCAACTAGCCCATCCGCCAAAGCGCCACGCCAACAGTGAATTAGGATTGAGGTTGAGAGCGCGTTCGATGTGTCGCAAGCCATCTTCGCGGTCGCCGCCACAGTGGATGAGCCCTAGTCCACCACGAGCGAGCGCGTCCGGATTCTCTCTTCCCAGTTCGACTGCCCGCATTGCAGCTTCCAACCCAAGTTGATCCGACTCGTCCAGCGGGGCCCAGTTGCGTATCTTGTTCTGCCAATGAATGTTTGCCATGAG
>NZ_JBFWZI010000347.1:0-3517 GCF_050185545.1 Reyranella sp.
CCTGGAAGGGACTTCCACCCTCCAAGCCAGACACACTCGCGGTCGCACGAGCGCGCCACTCCTGTGGCGCTCATGGATGTGTGATCAATGAGAAGAGCGCCACTGGAGTGGCGCGCTCCCAGCAATGCCCCCTCCGTCGCCGAAGACGGCGACACCTCCCCAGCGGAGCTGGGGAGGAGTTCATCGATAGAGGAACGTCCCCAGCAGCACCCAACGTGCCGCGCGCGGCCTGCCGACCAGCGGCGTGGTGTAGTGCCAGAACGGCAGGCGATAAGCGGTGATCGTCGCCGGCGCGGCGAGCGGGACGATCTCGCTGAAATGGCCGGCGCGGCTGTAGACCAGCCACTGGTGGGCGACGCCGGGCGAGCACAGGCTCAAATGCACGTCGATGTAGCCGGCGCGGGCGGCGGGGTTCTCGGGATGGTGGTCGTTGTGCGGCCCGGCATAGTCGCCCGGCCCGTAGCGCAGCACCTGCAGGCCCCAGCGGGAGGCCAGCCTTCGGCCGGCCAGCGCCTCGGCGAAGGCGCGAAAGCTCGCCGAACGCAGCAGGTGCACCAAGCCGATCCGTTCCGCCGCCCTGACGCCCGCCTCGCGACGGCTGTCGAAGAAGATGGTGCGGGCCCGGCTGGTCTTGGGCAGCGTCTCGCCGTAGTCGCGGCGCATCCCGAAGATCGACTCGGGCGGGATCGGCTGCTCCAGCGGCTCGAGCGTGCCCCCCAGAGTCTCCTCGAGGGCGCGCCGCAGTCGCCCGGCCTTGGCGCGATCGATGAGATCGTCGCGCGCCGCGAAGCGCGTGCGCGGATCGGCGAGCGCGCCGCAGAGTTCGTGCGTGCCGGCCAGCACGCGCCGGCCGGCACGCGTCAGCAGGTCCTCGAACTCGGCCGGGACGGCGTTTGATCTCATGCCATGGCCCCTCTAAAGGTCTTGCCCAACATGCCATACGCTTCGCTTCGGGACTTCATGGCCCGGCTCGAACAGAGCGGTCGGCTGGTGCGGGTCAAGGCACCGGTGTCGCCGCACCTGGAGATGACCGAGATCCAGACCCGCCTGCTCGCCGAGAAGGGCCCGGCGGTGCTGTTCGAGAACGTCGTGCGGGCCGACGGCAGCCGCGCCGAGATGCCGGTGCTGGTCAATTTGTTCGGCACGGTCGAACGGGTCGCCTGGGGCATGGACCGCGAGCCGGCGGGCCTGCGCGGCGTCGGCGAGACCCTGGCCTTCCTGCGCCAGCCCGAGCCGCCCGGCGGCTGGCGCGAAGCGCTCGACATGCTGCCCATGGTGCGCACCGTGATGGCGATGAAGCCGCGCACCGTCGGCAGCGCGCCCTGCCAGGAGATCGTGCTCGAGGGCGCCGACATCGATCTCGGCCGGCTGCCGATCCAGACCTGCTGGCCCGGCGAGCCGGCGCCGCTCATCACCTGGCCGCTGATCGTGACCCAGGGCCCCGACCCCAAGGGCGACCGCCAGGACAGCTTCAATCTCGGCATCTATCGCCTGCAGGTGACCGGCCGCAACACCACGCTGATGCGCTGGCTGAAGCATCGCGGCGGGGCGCAGCACCATCAGCGCTGGAAGGGCGCCGGTAAGCGCGAGCCGCTGCCCGCGGCGGCGGTGATCGGCGCCGATCCCGGCACCATCCTGGCGGCGGTGACGCCGGTGCCGGACACGCTGTCGGAGTATCAGTTCGCGGGCCTCCTGCGCGGCAAGAAAGTCGAGCTGGTCGACTGCAAGACGATTCCGCTCAAGGTTCCCGCCGAGGCCGAGATCGTGCTCGAGGGCCGTGTCAGCCTGGACGAGTACGGCGACGAGGGCCCATACGGCGATCACACCGGCTACTACAACAGCGTCGAGCGCTTCCCGGTGTTCACGCTGAGTGCCATCACCATGCGGCGCCGGCCGATCTATCTCTCGACCTTCACCGGCCGGCCGCCCGACGAGCCCAGCGTGCTGGGCGAAGCGCTGAACGAGGTGTTCATCCCGCTGTTCCAGCAGCAGTTCCCCGAGATCGTCGATTTCTGGCTGCCGCCCGAAGGCTGCAGCTACAGGATCGCCGTAGTGTCGATGAAGAAGGCCTACGCCGGCCACGCCAAGCGCGTGATGATGGGCGTATGGAGCTACCTGCGCCAGTTCATGTACACCAAGTGGGTGATCGTGGTGGACGCCGACATCGACGCTCGCAACTGGAAGGACGTGATGTGGGCGATAGCCACGCGCATGGACCCGGCGCGCGACATCACGGTGATCGAGAGCACGCCGATCGACTATCTCGATTTCGCCTCGCCGGTCTCCGGCCTCGGCTCCAAGATCGGCCTCGACGCCACCGACAAGCTCCCCGGCGAGACCACGCGCGAGTGGGGCCGCCAGATCCGCATGGACCAGGCCGTCATCGACAAGGTCGACGCGATGTGGAGCGAACTGGGGCTGCCGGGCAGCGGCAAGAAGATCTGGCGCTGACGGCAACGATACTCATGCGGACCGCGGGCGTCCCGGCCGCTCATGGCGCGGCTCGGCTCGGGCGCGGTCGGCCGCGCCCCTGCCGAACGCGTCTTCATCATGATCATGAGCGAGCGGGACGCCCGCGGTCCGCATGAATGCTGTCATTGCACGAGCGAGGAACCTCTCCCTACGCGCGCATGCCGGGCAACACGTGCCTGACCAAGAGATCGCGCCCCACCGCCGCATCCTCCACTGATGCACCGCGCGTCGCGCCGCTGATCGCCACTTTGTCGAGGCCGAGCCTGGCCAGCGAGCGCAGGCGCTCGATGCAACGATCGGGGGAACCGACGATCGCGAAGCGGTCGACGAAATCGTCGGTCAGCGTCGTAGCCTGCCGCGAGTCGCCGCGCGTGTGCGCCTTCATGTCGTAGTTGGAGTGCAGCGCCTCCAGCACCTCGCGGTCGCCGGACGAGGTCGGCACGCTGGTCTTGCCGTGCATCACCGAGAAGCGCGCGAACGTCGTGAGTCCGCCGCGCACCAGGTTGCGCGCTGCGCCGATGTCGCCGTGGCAGCCGAGATTGACGTAGGCGCCGAAGGCGATACCGTCGGGATCGAGACCGACGTCCTTGCGACTCTTCCTCGCGAGCCCGATGGCCCAGCTCAGCCGATCGAGGTCGGCGCCGAGCGCGAACATCACCCGTTCCGCCTGCAAGGCCGCAATCGCAATCACCTTGGGACCGCTCGCCGCAACCTCGACCGGCACCTTGGCGCCATCGGCGATCCAGCCGATACGGCTGGTCGGCGGCGCGTCGTGCAGGTGCAGCCCTGACATCGCCGGCGCCACCTCGTGCGGGATGTCGATGTCGTCGAAACTCACCGCCTCGCCGCGCAGATAGGCCTGCAGCTGCTTCAGATAGCGCTCGAACTGGGCGAGCCGCGCCGGTGCGCGGCCGAGATGGGCGAGCGCCGAATCGCCGCGACCGATGCCCAGCACGGCGCGCCCGTTCGACACCCGGTTGACGCTGGTGATCGCCGTCGCAGTCACCGCCGCATGGCGCGTCACCGAGTTGGTGACGCCGGTGCC
>NZ_JBFWZI010000348.1:0-3449 GCF_050185545.1 Reyranella sp.
CCGGCATCCGCAGCAATGCGCATCGCGGCGTACTGCTGCGGATTGCGCAGCGGACTCGGCTCGCCTTCGAGACGCAGCAGGTAGCCGCGGCCACGGACCGTCACGCGGAAGATCATGGCACTGGACGCGCCACCGCCGATCGGTGCGAGGGCGTCGATTGGCGTGGTGCCGAAGGTCGCGGCCAAAGCGGTCTGTGCCGCTTTGCGTCGGTCGTCGGAAAGGCTGTCGAGGCTGTTGTCGATGGTCACTGTCGCCGGCTCTCGACCACCGAGGTCGCTGCCACCGGCGCTGTTAACAGGAAACGGATGCCCCGGCATCCGTGAATTCCGGCAGACCGCCATGGCGAGGATGTTATGATGCCCGTGTGGAGCAGGGCGAGAAGACCATCGATTTTCACGCGGTGCTGCTGGGCCTGCGTATCGACACCAGGGGCCTCGAGCACCCCGACACGATCGGGCTGTCACCGCTCACCCTGAGGGTCGGCAGGCGGGGCGTCGCCTTCGCCTTCCGGTTCGGGGTCGTGGTGTTCGCCGGCGTACCGCCGGCAGATGAAGGTGCAGTGCTGGAAGCGTTGCGCCCGCGCGTCGTCGAGGCCCTGGACATTCCGGAGCACGACCGGACCACGGCGTCCGTGAACGGTGGCGACGACAAGCTCGACCAGGGCGGTGCGATCTTCCTGAAGGACGACGCGCCCGAGCGGTTGCAGATCGTCGCCAACGTGCTGGCCAAGAGTCTGGTGCTGGCGCAACAGGAGACCGAGCTCGCCGTCGCCGTCGACCGCATCGACCAGCTTGCCATGGAGCTGAAGCGCAAGGGCCGCGGCGTTCGCCAGGCGCGGGACCTGGTGCGCCAGATCGGCGACAGCCTGCTCACCCAGCATCGCATGGTCGGCCGCGTCGCGGTCGCGGACAAGCCCGACATCCTGTGGGACTGGCCCGAGCTCGAGCGCTTCTATGCCCGGCTTGCCGACGAGTACGAGCTGCTGGAGCGCGGCCAGGCGGTCGACCGCAAGCTCGCCCTGGTGGGCGACACCATCCGCACGCTTCTCGAGCTGGTGCAGGACCAGCGCACCGTTCGCCTGGAATGGTACATCATCATCCTGATCGCCATCGAGATCCTGCTGTCGGTGTACGAGTTGTTCTTCCGCGGCCACTGAGCGCCGCGACGGGCGACGGTCAATGCTCCAGGATCTGCCGCGCCGCATCGGGCCGACCCTCGAGCCGGCGAAAGTAGAGGTGACCGACGATGCCCATCGCCAGCAGCAGCAGGCCGAAAAAGAACTCGGTGTGGGTTGGGCCGATCAGGTCGAACAGCGGGGTGGCGCCGAGATTGAACACCAGCATCGAGGCCGCCATGATCGCCAGCCGCAGGCGGAACACGCGGGCGATCTCGACGCCGCGGTACACGGTCTGCATGCGGGTGATCATCGGGATGAAATAGAACGGGCCGCCGAAGCCCGAGACCAGGGCGGCCGCCATCATGGCCGGCAGCTTGTACGGGTTGTCGAGGCCCCAGGCGGCGAGCGCCAGCAGGACGAAGCCGAGTCCCATCGCGACATAGCCGAGAAACATGGTCTGAAGCGGCTTCTCGAACTTGACGCTGCCGGCCACCAGGTTGCCGACCACGTCGCCGACGCCGCAGGTGCCGATGATCAGGCCCAGCGCCGCGAGCCCGTGGAGGCCGAACAAATGCGGGTCGTGCTCGAGCACGATGAGCGTGATGGCGAGCTGCAGGGCGACGCTCCATGGCCCGTTGGCGAAGGCGTTGACCAGCAGCAGAACACCGGTCACCGGCTCGCGCAGCATCAGGCGCGCGCCGTCGAGCAGGGCATCCCAGGCGCCGCGCCAGCCGCCACGCGACGGGCGCGGCGGCACGTTGGGATCGTAGGTCCTCTCGCGCACCGCCCACACCGCGACGGCCGACAGAACGAAGCCTACTGCCGTGACCGACAGGAAATGGATCACCGGCAGGAGCGTGTTCAGCACCGCCGCCAGCATCGGCCCGATCAGCCGCGCCAGCCGCCAGGTGGCGTCAAACAAGCCGTTGATCGCCTGGAATTGTTCGCGGTCGGGCACCAGCACCGGTACCGCCGATTGCAGCGCCGGCGTGAACACCATGCGCAGGCCGGCGAGCCCCATCACCGACAGGATCAGCAGCGGGATCGAGACGCCCCAGACGTAGTAGCCGCCGACCGGCAGCAGGGCGAGCACGGCGCTGGCGTACTTGGCGCCGATCATGGCGCGGTCGGCCCGCCAGCGATCGAACAGCGAGGCGCCGATCAGCCCGATCACCAGCATGGCGCCGTACTGCGCCGCGTTGACGTAGCCCGCGGCATTGCCGATCTGCTCGGCGGCGATCCACACGACGGCGACCCGGAACAGGTCCTCGCCGATGGTCGAGGCGGCGAGCCCCGACCAGATGGTGGCGATGCCGGAGTCCTTGAGCGGGCGAAGGACGGCGATCATCGGACTATCGGTTCAGCGAATTGGCCGGTTCACGGAGTCAGCGCATCCACACCCCGCCATCCTTGCTGCGGTAGCCGAGCGACTGGTAGGTGGCGTCGACCAGCGACTGCCCGCGCCTGTTCATCAGGAGGCCGGGGCCCATCTGGTTCATCGTGTAGCCGAACGAGAGGCCTGCCGCCGGGTCGGCGAAGCCCAGCGAGCCGCCGGCACCGACATGGCCGAAGGCGGCGCTGCCCAGGATGACGCTGTCGACGTCCTCGCCAAAGATGCGGGCGCCGAGGCTGCGCCTGCGATTGTCCATCGACTTCATGAAGCCCGGGGCGAAGCGCGTCGGGATGCGCAAGGTGGCGTCGTCGTGCGTCGCCATCGAGACCTCGCCCATGCGAGCGAGCGTCGCCGCATCGACCAGCGGGCCGCCGCCATTGGCCAGCGGCCTGTACATGCCGGCGAGCCCCCGCGCGTTGGTGACGCCGTTGGCGGCGCCGATTTCGGCGGCGCGGCCGGCCCGCGTGTTGGCGCCGCCGGCGCGCCAGGCGCCGACATTCATGTAGAACAGGAACGGGATCGATTGCTTGTCGGTCGCGAGATCGCGCAGGAACGGCGTCTTGGCGTCCTCGGCCTTGAGCGGATAGGCGAGAATCGGCGCCACGCGCGGCTCGATCGCCTCGGGCAGGCCGATCCAGAAATCCAGCCCGAGCGGCTCGGCGATCTCCTCGCGGAAGAACGTGCCCAGCGACTTGCTGCTGGCCCGCCGTACCATCTCGCCGACCGTCCAGCCGAAGGTGAATCCGTGATAGCCGTTACGCGTGCCGGGCTGCCAGAACGGCTGCTCGGCGGCGAGCAGGCCGGTCATGTAATCCCACTCGTAGGGGCCGCTGTCCTTGAGGCGCGCACGCAGCGCCGGCACGCCGGCCGAATGGTCGAGCATCATGCGCGTGGTGACGTGCTCCTTGCCGTTCTGGCCGAACTCGGGCCACTGCTCGA
>NZ_JBFWZI010000349.1:0-3402 GCF_050185545.1 Reyranella sp.
CCCGATCAGGGTCTCGCGCTCGGCCGGCGACAGATCGCCCAGCAGGCGCTGCTCGCGTTCGAGGGAGATCTTCAGGATGCGGTCGTGCAGCTGCCAGCCCCTGGCCGTAAGGGCATAGGCCGAGCTGCGGCCGTCCGTCTCGTGCGAGCGCGCCTGGACAAGCGCCTTTCTCTGCAAGACGGCGAGCGCCCGGCTGACCGCTGCCTTGTCGAAGCCGATGACCCGGCAGATCCGGCCGGCCGTGATGTTCGGCTCGACGGCGATCATCGCCATCACCCGCCATTCGGTGGTGCCGATGCCGAACTGGCGGCGAAAGATCGCCGAGGCGCTGCTGGTGAGCTTGTTGGCGAGGAACACCAGCAGGGCCGGCACATAGCGTTCGAGATCGAGCACCTGGTGCGGCTGCCGGCTCGAGAGCTTGGGCTTTGCCATCGTGACGGCGTGACACTAGATCGATTCTCGATGCGATGGAACCGCTCGCGGTTCAATTGAAGCAGTGAGCGGGACCCTTGCTCTTGAAGAGGTGCGTTGGGGGCGCGCCACGCCCGTGGCGCGATCATCGTCAGTCACGAGAAGACGCGCCACTGGAGTGGCGAGCCCCCAGCCATGAGCTTCTTCCGAGCAACGCCGGCGTTTTCACTCTGCCGCGGTGCACGCCGCATCTCCCACGCGAAATCGCCTGCCGAATCCACCGCCGGGATTCATCGCGGATGGGCTTATGATCGGCAGGCGCCGCGCGAAGCGGTGTCGTCGGGGCGGGAGCGGGAGAGAGCATGTCCGATACAGCGCGTCCGATCGTGGTCATCGGCGCCGGCGTCGTCGGCCTGTCGACAGCGCTCTACCTGCGACGCTCGGGTCGCGAGATGGTCGTGATCGATCCACTGCCGCCGCCCGGCGGCGCCTCGTTCGGCAATGCCGGCATGATCAGCGCTGACACGTCGGTGCCCATCGCCCTGCCGGGCATGCTGCGCAAGGTGCCGTCGTGGCTGGCCGACCCACTGGGGCCGCTCGCCGTCCGGCCGTCCTATTTTCCCAAGGCACTGCCGTGGCTGATGCGCTGGATTGCCGCCGGCCGCCTGCCGCGCGTCCTCGAGATCTCCGACGCCATGCGGGCCCTGCACAAGGACGCGTTCCTGTGCTGGAAGGAGCTGCTGGGGCCGCAGCACTACGCCGACCTGGTGCGACCGGTCGGGCAGGTCCAGGTGTGGGAAAGCGAGGGCGAGACGGAAAGCGCGAGGCTGGAGCGCACGCTGCGCGAGCGGCAGGGCATTCCGAGCCAGCCGCTGACGCCGGAAGACTTGCGCCAGATGTTTCCGGGGATCTCCCCGAAGGTGCGGCGCGGCCTGCTGATGCCCGGCAATGGTTACACCGTGAGCCCGCAAAGGATCGTACAGACGCTCCACCGCCTGTTCGTCGAGGCCGGCGGCAAGTTGCTGGCGGAGAACGTCATGAAGATCGTGCCGCGCGAGGGGGGCGGCTACGACCTGATGACCAATGTCGGCTTCCATCGAGCGACCGAGATCGTGTTGGCGGCCGGCGCGCGCTCGGTGCGGCTGCTCGAGCCGCTCGGCATCGGCGTGCCGCTCGAGACCGAGCGCGGCTATCACGTAATGCTGCCCGCACCCAACCTCTCGCTAACGACCACCATCTCGCACAAGAGCGGGTCGTTCGGCGTGACGCCGATGGAGCATGGCTTGCGGGTGGCCGGCACCGTCGAGATCGCAGGCCTGGAAGCGCCGCCCGACGAGCGCCGCAGTCAGGCACTGCTGGCCAACATCCGCACGCTCTTTCCGAACGTGAACACCGAAGGCCATCGCTTCTGGATGGGCTTCCGTCCCTCGACGCCCGACAGCCTGCCGATGCTGGGCGAGGTGGCGAGCCGCCCCGGCCTGTTCCTCGCCGTCGGCCACGGCCATTTCGGCATGACCGGCGGCCCGCCGAGCGGCCGCCTGGTCGCGCAATTGATCAACCGGCAGCCGCCGGCGATTGCACCGGCGCCCTACAGCCCGGCGCGGCTCGGGTGAGTTGACGAGTTGACTCATCGTCGGGAGCGCGCCACTCCGTGGCGCTCATGCTCTCTTCTGGACTGCGTGTGTCCCCCCCCCGCTCGGGAATCACGAGCAGGCGGCACGCCCGCGGTTCAGAAAAAAGCTTGAGCGCCATGGCGCGCTCCCGGCGAATACTCACCCCACCGGCGCACCGCGTGCCCCGCGCACGAGGCGGCCGGGCAGCGCGCCGGTGAAGACGCCGTCGCGATAGGTGACCGTGCCGCCGACGATCGTGGCGCGATAGCCTTCGGCCCTCTGCTCGAGGCGGCGGCCGCCGCCCGGCAGGTTGTGCACCGGATGCGGCGCTGCGACCCGCAGTCGATCGAGGTCGATCACGTTGAGGTCGGCCTTGCAGCCCTGGGCGAGTCGCCCGCGATCGAGCAGCCCGACCGTGCGCGCCGGCACGTCGGTCAGCTGCTGGACCGTCCAGGCGAGCGGCCAGCGCTCGCCCTGCCGGTCGCGCGTCCAGTAGGTGAGGGCGTGTGTCGGGTAGCTAGCATCGCAGATCAGGCCGTAGTGCGCGCCGCCGTCACCCAGCGCCATCACCGTGTTCTCGTGCTTCAGCATCGCGGCCATGTTGGCATCCGAGCAATCGCTGTAGTTGGCGCCGGGATGGAACAGGATGGTACGGCCGTCGCCCGACACCAGGAGATCGTAGGCGAGCTCGAGGGGCGTGATGCCAAGAGCTGCGGCGCGGGCATCGAGTCGCGCCTCGGCGGGCGGCGTGTAGTCGGGTGGGTCGCCCAGCACGAACATGTTGGCGACGTTGCGCATGAAGGCCAGCATGTTGGGGTTGTTGTAGACCGGCTCCTCGACCAGCAGCCGCGCGCGCAGCGCGGGATCGCGCAGGCGGGTGAGCTTCTGCTCGAGCGGCAGGTTGGCCACCTCACGGTAGCTCGGGCAGGTCGAGAACGGATGGAACGACAATTCCAGCCCGTACATGATGGCGACCGGCCGCGCTGCGACCTGACCGCGGATCGGCAGGCCGTCGCGGTTGGCGCGTTCGACCTCGCGCAGCAGCGTCTGCCAGCGCCCGGGATAGATCGAGATGTCGAGCAGGGTGAAGGATAGCGGCCGTCCCGAGGCCTCGACCAGGCGGCGCAGCATGGCGAACTCGGTCGCGCCTGCGGCAGTCGTGTCGGCGAAGTCGTCGAGCAACTGGATCACGCCCTTGCCGAGCTTGCCCATGGCCCGGGCGATCGACGCCAGCTCTTCCTCGCCGGCGGTGATGGTGGGCGTCAGCGCGCCCTCCGAAGTGCGATGGAACAGCGAGCGCGAGGTGGTGAAGCCTAGCGCGCCGGCATCGATGCCTTCGGCGACCAGCGCCGCCATGCTCGCCATGTCGCCGGCCGTG
>NZ_JBFWZI010000350.1:0-3354 GCF_050185545.1 Reyranella sp.
GAGTTTTGATCTGGATCAATGGGCGGGTGCGCCATGATCATTCTCCTCCCCACGCCCCGCGTGGGGAGGTGTCGCCGTCTTACGGCAACGATGGGGTCATGCGTCTTCCGGACCGCGGGCGTCTCGCCCGCTCATATCATGACATGAGCGGGCGAGACGCCCGCGGTCCAAGAGAGCATGACCCCCTCCCGGAGCGTGCTACTGTCCCCTCGGGAGGACGCCGTCTTGAAGAAGCCGATGATGCACCTGGCGCAGTTCCTGGTGCACGGGCCGACCTATCACAGCCTGGCGATGTGGCGGCATCCGCGGACCGCGGCGGCCGGCTACGACTGGGCGCGGCCCGACCTCTACCAGCACATCGCCCGGGTCTGCGAGCGCGGCAAGCTCGACATGCTGTTCTTCGCCGATCTCAACTACGTCTCCGACACCTATTGCGGCTCGCTCGCCCCCGCCCTGCGCAACGCCACCCAGGCGCCCGAGCACGACCCGATCCCGCTGCTCTCGTTCATGGCCGCCGTCACGACGCGGATCGGCCTCGGCGCCACCTACTCGGTCAGCCACCAGCATCCGTTCCACGCGGCGCGGCTGTGGGCGACGCTCGACCATCTGACTCGCGGGCGCGCGGCGTGGAATGTCGTGACCACGCTCAACCACAACCAGTCGGCCAATTTCGGCGAGGAGCTGCGGCCGGTCGACGAACGCTACGATCGCGCCGAGGAATTCGTCGAGGTCTGCCGCAAGCTGTGGAGCAGCTGGGAGGCGGACGCGGTGGTCATGGATCGGGCCAAGGGCCTGTTCGCCGATCCCGAAAAGGTGCACCGCATCGAGCATGTCGGCCGCTTCTTCAAATCGCGCGGGCCACTCAATGTCGTGCCCTCGCCGCAAGGCGGACCCGCCATCCTGCAGGCCGGTACGTCGGGCAAGGGCCGCACCTTCGCCGCCCGCCACGCCGACGCGATCTTCGCCATCCAGCCCAACCTCGCCGGCGCCAAGGCCTACTACGACGACATCAAGCGCGGCGTCGTCGAGGCCGGCCGCCCAACCCATGCCTGCAAGATCCTGTTCGGGGTCCAGCCGATCATCGGCGCGTCGCGCGCCGAAGCCGAGAATCGGCAGGCCGAGCACAATGCCCTGGTCCCTCTCGAGGGTGGGCTCGCCATCCTGTCGGGTCACCTCGACTTCGACCTGGCGCAGCTGCCGCTCGACACCATCATGGCGCATCGCACGGAACCCAAGCTGCAGCGCATGCAGACGCGCTACCGCACCATGACGGGCGAGCTGCTGACCTTGCGCGAGGTGGCGCAGAACCACGGCCAGAGCGTCGGGCTGCCGCAGATGGTCGGCACGCCGACCGACATCGCCGACCAGCTCGAAGCCTATTTCGACGCCGTCGGCGGCGACGGCTTCATGCTGTCGCCGATCTACTGCCCGGGCGCGATCGAGGAATTCGTCGATCTCGTCGTGCCGGAGTTGCAGCGCCGTGGCCGTTTCAGGCGTGACTATGCCGGAACGACGCAACGCGACCACCTCCAGCAGGATTCGTGATCTGCGCTCCGACGAAGGCAAAGGCCCTTCTTGGACGCGGGCGTCCCGCCCGCTCATCATCGCCATGAGCGGCGGGACGCCCGCGGTCCGGGAGGGACCTTTCCTTTGAGCGGCATGTGGTCCAGAAGGACCCTGCAGACAGATCCGCACGTTCGCAGGGGGAAACGCAATGAAACTCGGCCTCGCCATCGGCTACTCCCGCGCCAATCTCGACATCCCGGTGAAGCTGGTGCAGCGCGCCGAGGAGCTCGGCTACGATTCGGTGTGGACGGCGGAGGCCTACGGCTCCGATGCGGTGACGCCGCTGGCGTTCCTGGCCGCGCACACCAGCCGCATCAAGCTCGGCACCGGGATCATGCAGCTTGCCGCGCGCACGCCGGCCAACGCCGCCATGTCGGCGGCGACCGTCGACGCCATGGCGGGCGGCGGCCGCTTCATCGCCGGGCTCGGCGTCTCCGGCCCGCAGATCGTCGAGGGCTGGTACGGCCAACCGTGGGGCAAGCCCTACTGGCGCATGCGCGACTACGTGGCGATCATGCGCAAGATCTTCGCTCGCGAGGCCCCCGTGACCCACGACGGGCGCGAGATCGCGCTGCCCTACACCGGGCCCGGCTCAGCCGGGCTGGCCAAGCCGTTGAAGTCGATCCTGCACATGAACCCCGACATCCCGATCTATCTCGCGACCGGCAACGAATCGACCGTCAAGCTGACTGCGGAGATCGCCGACGGCTGGCTGCCCATGGGCTTCGTGCCGGGCGCGATGGAAGAGTTCCGGCCATGGCTCGAGGAGGGCTTCCGCCGGGCCGGCAACGGCAAGAGCTTCAAGGATTTCACCATCCAGGCCTCGGTCCACGTCGAGGTCGACAACGACGTCAAGGCGGCGCTCGCCCGGCTGAAGCCGGAAGTGGCGCTCTATGTCGGCGGCATGGGCCACCGGACGAAGAACTTCCACAACGACATCATGGTGCGCCGCGGCTTCGGCGACGCCGCCAGGCGCATCCAGGAGCTTTACCTCGCGGGCCATAAGGACGAGGCCATCGCCGCCGTGCCCGACGAATGGGTCGACCTCAAGTCGCTGGTCGGCCCGGCCGCCCGCATCCGCGAGCGCTATCGCGCCTGGGAGGATTGCGGCGCCGACTCGCTCAGCGTGCGCTCGCGCCAGCCCGAGGCGATCGAGGTGATGGCGCAGGCGGCGCGGCTGAACTGAGCTTGCTGCGAGGCCTGCCCGCGCTCGCCGGCGATGAGCTCGGAGGACGGTAAACGGAGAGAGATCTCACGCCGCAAACTTTTCACGGCCCGATTTTGCGTCATTTGCGTCTTTGCGTCAGTGCCCTTTTGAAATCAAGCACTTGCGACTGACGCAAAATGAGGAGCCGGGGTCCTTTTGCGTCAGTCGGGTGTCTTGCGTCAGCGTGGGGGTGACCATCAGCCGGGTCGCCGCCGTGCCACAGGTGCCGAACCGCTGGATGTGACTCCGATGCCGACCGGCCACGACCGCAGGCTTGCGCATGATCCATCCTCCCTGATGCTGCGCGTTCGCTGGTGACGCTTCGTCGCCAGCCTCTGCCAAGCTAGGCGGGATCATCGCGATGTCAATACGGGCCCCACGGAAAGAGCCCCAATCGAGTACCAGAATGGACTCATTCTGATCAGGTTCGAGTGCGCTCGCGTCGCGTTCAGGGGATTTTCTTGAACGGACTATTGTGATCCGTTTCACACTGGTCTTGCACCCTGCCGTGCTAGGCTTTCACGCCACGCGTCCCTGACATGGCTTGTGGATGACACCGCGGGACACCCTTCGTCTGCGCC
>NZ_JBFWZI010000351.1:0-3297 GCF_050185545.1 Reyranella sp.
CTCAGGAGAGCGACAGGTCGATGACCCTGATTCCGGCCAGGGGACCGGCGGCAGAGTTCGGGCGGGACTGTGCATTCGAACGATCGTGCTGCGAACTCGACATCGCCGGCCTGTCATGATTGCTGTCGCCCGGTTTAGCATTCGCGCCGCCGCGGACAAACAGGCGGCCAGAACCGAGAGGATGTGATGAAGATAGACTTTACCGGGAAGAAGGCCATCGTCTGCGGCGGCAGCCGCGGCATCGGCAAGGCGATCGCGATGGGTTTCGCGGCCTGTGGCGGCGACGTCTCGATCTGCGCCCGCGACCCCAAGGTGCTGGAGGAGACGCGGGCGGAGATCGCCGGGCATGGCCACAAGGCGCACGCTGCCAGCGCCGACCTTGCCAGGGGCGACGCCGTGCGCGGCTACGTACGCGATGCCATTGCGGCGCTGGGCGGCGTCGATCTGCTGGTCAACAACGCCTCGGCCTTCGGCGGATCGGACGACGACAAGGGTTGGAGCAGCAGCCTGGCGATCGACATGATGGCGATCGTGCACGCGACGCAGGAAGCGTTGCCGGCGCTCAAGCAGAGCCAAGGCAACGTGGTCAACATCTCCTCGATCGCCGCCCTCCATCCGGCGGCGCGCCAGCCGCCGTACGGCGCCATCAAGGCGGCGGTGATCCACTACACGATCACGCAGGCCGCGATGTACGCCAAGGACCGCGTGCGGGTGAACTGCATCGCGCCCGGCTCGATCGAGTTCCCCGGCGGCGTCTGGGATCGGCGCAAGACGGAGAATCCCGTGCTGTACAACACCACGCTGGCGTCGATCCCGTTCGGCCGCATGGGCTACGCCGAGGAGATCGCCAATGTCGCGTTGTTCCTGGCCTCGCCCTTCGCTTCCTGGGTGACCGGCCAGTCCATCGCCGTGGCCGGCGGCCAGGGGCTGTAGATTTCTCCTCGTCAGCGAAGCCGGCGAAGTGTCTCGACTTGCGCGACGGACGGGTCATGGTCTTCCGGACCGCGGGCGTCCCGCCCGCGCATTCTCATGTGCATGTGCGGGCGGGACGCCCGCGGTCCGCGTGATCACAGCAGGGGCGGGTCGGACTCCCGGCCGAACAGAACCCGGCCGGGCGATTCCCTTACCCGGGGAGTCACGCCGATGTGCTGGGTGATGGCGTGCACGTCGCGGAACGCCCGCTCGAGCGGGCACGTCGCGTAGAGCGCGGTGGCGCCGGCGGCAGCATACATGAGGTCGACCGCCTGGACGGCGTTGCCGACGGAGAGAGAGGCCGCCAACCGGGCCTGGGCGCGTGCCTGCATCGTGGCCCCGCGCCCGTCGAGCAGCGCGCTCCAGAGCTGTTGCAGGCTGTCGAGCAAAAAGAGTCGGGCCGAACGCACCAGCGATTCGGCCTGCGAGACCCGCACCTGGGCGCCGTGGTTCTCGCGCAGGGATTGGCTCGTGCGTTGCGGCACCTTCTCGCTGGCGATCTCGATCAGCGTCTCGATGGCATTGCAGGCAATGCCGAGCGCCATCGCTCCGAGACCGGGAATGACCTTGGAAAAGGGCGGAATGCGATAGCGCGGCTCGGCCAGGACATAGGGGTCGGTGAACGACGCGGCGTGGCTCTGCGGCACGAAGCGATCGTCGACCACGACATCGTGGCTGCCGGTGCCGCGCAGCCCGCCGACGGTCCATGTATCGAGGATCGCGCACTCGGCGGACGGCACGAGCATGAACCGGGTCTCGGGAGCGCCGCTCGCGGCGAGGCGCGGCTTGTCGCCTTCGTGGACGATGGCGAGCAGCACCTGCCACGACGCCAGCTCGCAGCCGCTCACCAGCGCCCAGCGGCCGCTCACCCGGTAGCCGCCGTCGACGACGCGGGCCCGCCCCGAGGCGCGCGTGCTGTTGGCCGTGATGGCCGCCGGCGAGGCATGGATGGTGCGCGCCGTCTCGGCCGGCAGCTGCGCCGTCACCCAATGGGTGTTGCCGTTCCAGACGCACCAGGCGACCGAGGCGTCGGCGCGCGCCAGCTCCTCGAATACCGCCATGGCCTGCATCGGCGTGAGATCGAGGCCGCCATAGGCCTCGGGCAGGAGGATGCGAAAGAAACCTGCCTGGGCGAGATCGCACGCGACGTCGTCCGGCAGCCGGCGCAACGCCTCGATGCGGTCACGCTCGGCGAGCAGGCGCGGCCGCCACGATCGGGCGACGTCGAGCAAGGCGGAGCGCGTGTCGTTGCCGGTCATCGTCACGTGACGCGGCTCGCTTTCGGCTAACGGCGGCGGCAATCCAGGACGACCGACTGACCGGAGGCCTCCGCGCCGGCCGAGGCGTAGCGCTCGGCATCGCCGTCACGGCAGATGTAGCGCGCATGGTAGTCCTTGCCGCAGCCCGGGTTGGGATCGCCGATCTGGCGATGGTCGATGCGGTAGATGCAATAGTCCCGGCCCTGGCAATAGCGCACCAGGTCGTCGGTCACGTTGGCGCCGCGCTGGCCACGGCAATTGCGGCCGTAGACCGCGCCCAGGACTCGGATCGACATGGTCGTGCCGTAGTAGGGGCGACCGGGATCCTGGTAGCGCTGCTCCGGCTGCGGATTGATCTGGATGGAGCCGCCGGTTCCCGGCAGTGGGATGCTGATCTGCGCCGCCGCCGGCGTGGCGCAGGCGACCAACAGAAAGATGGCCCAGTGTCCAAGCTTCATGGCGGCCCCCCTCGTCGTGAAACTATTGCGCAGCGGCGAAAGGCCGGCAAGTCGGCAAGGAGTTCATTCGCCGGGAGCGCGCCACCTCATTCCCTCCTTTCCTCCCCCGGAATCGGGTCTGGTGAACCGGCCGCGCGACGCCAGCCGGACCTTCAGCTCAGGTGGTATTTGGCGCGTCGCGGGTCGCGCCCGGGACTCAGCCACCCAGGCTGCGCCGGGCCCACGCCACAGCCGCGGCGAAAGATGCCAGGATGCCAATGCCGGCAACGAACGGCGCCCACAGGGGCGGCAGCGAGACCGCGATCAACGGCGCGAGAACCGCGATGACCAGGGCGATTCCCAGCGAGATCGCCGCGCGCGCAATCCACAACGCGATGTGACGACGCCACACGGGGCGCGCCACCTCGGCGCCCTCGAAACGATCGCAGAGGTGCGTTCCATCGAGCAGCAGCAGCAGGGCTGAGCCGAAGGCGACCAGCATGAGCACGCCGGTCGACGAGGACGCGTCGGGCCGCGCCAACGCCAGGGACAGCAGGGCGAGCGCCGCCCCGGCCGTGGCCCAGGACAGGCTGGCCCGCATCACCGCGACGAGGCAGAGAACGCCGCTC
>NZ_JBFWZI010000352.1:0-3211 GCF_050185545.1 Reyranella sp.
TGGCGTTCCGCACCCGCTCGGGCGGCAAGGTCGAGGTGAACGTGGTGCCGCCGGCGGCGATCGCCGCCGAATAGCCGTTCCCGCACGCACGGAGTTTCAGGGGGAACGGCTCGCCGTTCCCCCTTTTTCATTTGCCGGGAGCGCGCCACTACTGGCGGAGTAACCTCCGCTCACCGATGGCGCTCATAGGATATGTAATCAACAGGAAGAGCGCCATCGGAGTGGCGCGCTCCCAGCGATGAGGGACAGGGGTCCTGGCTGCAGGAGCGAACCAGTTCGGCTGGGCGCCCTGCCCGCCAGGGGAGTGTCGTGATATCGCATGCGGTGAAGCTGCACGCAGAGCGAAGGGACGAGACTGTGATGGCCAGCACCGAAGCAAATCGATGGGACGCTGGCGCGGCGCCCCCGTCGTGCGCCGGCGCCAGGCCCTCGATTCAACAAGGCACGGACGCCTCTGCGCCAGGAATTGGCGCCGCAGCCGCACCGCCACTGCACCAAGCGGGCGGCGGCGCCGCGATCCAGGCACGCCCCTGCCTGACCCCGAACGCAAAACGGTGCCCCCGAACGCAAGAGGCCCTGCCAAGCGGTCGCTTGCGTTCGGCCAACCCCTTGATTCGAAAGGGTCCGAACGCACCGAACGCAGCGAACGCAAGAATCCGGGGCCGTTCTATTCCGGGGGCTGCGCGAGCGATGCACTCGATCGTCTTCGACCAGGCTTCCCCGGCGAGACCCTCTCAGGAGGAGAGCCCTGGTCCGAGACGTGTCACCTCCATCGCAGCTCCGCTGCGAAGGAGCCTCAATAGGACCGTGCGATGAAGTTCCTCGACCAGGCCAAGATCTATGTGCGCTCCGGCAATGGCGGGGCGGGCTGCGTCGGGTTCCGGCGCGAGAAGTTCATCGAGTTCGGCGGGCCGGATGGCGGCGACGGCGGCAGGGGCGGCGACGTCGTGCTGGAATGCGTCGACGGGCTGAACACGCTGATCGATTACCGCTACGCCCAGCACTTCAAGGCCGAGACCGGCCATCACGGCATGGGCGGCCAGCGCACCGGCGGCAAGGGCAAGGATGTCGTGCTGCGCCTGCCGCGCGGCACCCAGGTGTTCGCCGAGGACAACGAGACCCTGCTGGTCGATCTCACCGAGGTCGGCCAGAGGGTCGTGCTGTGCAAGGGCGGCGACGGCGGTTACGGCAACCTGCACTACAAGAGCTCGACCAACCGCGCGCCGCGCCGCGCCGACAAGGGCTGGCCGGGCGAGGATCGCTGGGTCTGGCTGCGCCTGAAGCTGATCGCCGATGTCGGCCTGGTCGGCCTGCCCAACGCCGGCAAGTCGACCTTCCTCGCCGCCGTCTCCAACGCCCGGCCCAAGATCGCCGACTATCCGTTCACGACGCTGCATCCCGGGCTGGGCGTGGTGAAGGCCGGCGACCGCGAGTTCGTGATGGCCGACATCCCCGGCCTGATCGAGGGCGCCTCGGAAGGCGCAGGCCTGGGCACCCGCTTCCTCGGCCACGTCGAGCGCTGCCGCGCGCTCCTGCACCTGGTGGACGGCACGCAGGACGACGTGGTCGGCGCCTGGCGCACGGTGCGGGCCGAGCTCAAGGCCTACGGCGGCACGCTCGCGCGCAAGAAGGAGATCCTGGCGCTCAACAAGACCGACGCCATGACCGACGCGGATATCGAGACCAAGCGCGCGCTGCTCGCCAAGGCGAGCCGGCGCACGGTGCGGGTGATTTCAGGCGTGTCGGGCCGCGGCGTCCCCGAGCTGCTGCACGAGCTCGCCCGCCTGGTCGACCGCCAGCGCGATGCCCTCGAGGACGCGGCGTGAGTGCCGCCGGAGCCCGCGGACTCGGCGCGAGTCATGCCTTGAACCGCGGGCGTCCCGCCCGCTCATGTCATGCGGACCGCGGGCGTCCCGCCCGCTCATGTCATGCGGACCGCGGGCGTCCCGCCCGCTCATGTCATGCGGACCGCGGGCGTCCCGCCCGCTCATGTCTTGCGGACCGCGGGCGTCTCGCCCGAACTTGTCATGCGGACCGCGGGCGTCTCGCCCGATCTTGCTCTTGAGCGGGCGTGACGCCCGCGGTCCGCAAGAGGCCATGAGTCCCCTCGCCACCGCCCGCCGGCTGGTCGTCAAGATCGGCTCGTCGATCCTGGTCGACGAGGCCAGGGGCGAGGTGCGGCGCGACTGGCTCGAGGCGCTGGCCGACGACGTGGCACACTTCCACAAGAGCGGCTGCGAGGTCGTGCTGGTGTCGTCGGGCGCGATCCGGCTGGGCCGGGCGAGCCTCGGGCTGGCCACCGGCGCGCTCAGGCTGGAGGAGAGCCAGGCGGCGGCGGCAACGGGGCAAATCCGCTTGGCCCACGCCTACCAGGCGGCGCTGGCGCGGCACGGCATCACGGTCGCCCAGGTGCTGCTGACCCTCGACGATTCGGAGGCGCGGCGGCGCTACCTCAACGCCCGCCAGACCATGGCGACCCTGCTCGGGCTCAAGGCGGTGCCGGTGATCAACGAGAACGACACGGTGGCGACCGACGAGATCCGCTTCGGCGACAACGATCGCCTCGGTGCGCGCGTTGCCGAGATGATCTCGGCCGACACCCTGGTGCTGCTGAGCGACATCGACGGCTTCTACACCGGCGATCCGCGCAGCGACCCCGACGCGGTGCTGATCCCCGAGATCCGCGAGATCACGCCGGCCCTCGAGGCGATGGCGGGCGGGGCAGCGTCGGAGCTGTCGAACGGCGGCATGGCCACCAAGCTGATCGCCGGCCGCATCGCCATGGCGGCGGGCTGCCGGATGGCGATCGCCGACGGCCGCCCGGTCGGCGCGCTCGGCCGGCTGACGATGCCCGACGCGCGCTGCACCTGGTTCGTGCCGGAGGCTTCGCCGCTGTCGGCGCGCAAGAAGTGGATCAAGGGCTCGCTCAAGACGGCGGGCACGCTCACGGTCGACGACGGCGCGGTGCGCGCGCTGTCCTCGGGCAAGAGCCTGCTGCCGGCCGGCGTGACGGCGATCGACGGCGATTTCCGCCGCGGCGACGTGGTCGACGTCAAGGACCGCGCCGGCCGCGTGCTGGCGCGCGGCCTGGTCGCCTACGCCGCCGACGACGCCCGCCGCATCGCCGGCCGAAAAAGCGCCGAGATCGAGCAGCTCCTGGGCTTCCGCGGCCGCGACGAGATGGTCCATCGTGACGATCTGGTCGTTGAGT
>NZ_JBFWZI010000353.1:0-3187 GCF_050185545.1 Reyranella sp.
ACCGGCAGGGTGAAGCGTACCTCGAGATCGGGATTGGCCGCCTCGAGACCGACGATCGCCTGGTTGCGCAAATGGATCGACGACAGGTCGACGACGGCCGCACCTTCGATATCGAAATCGATCGAGGTGATGTTGTAGCGGTCGATCACCGACTGGTACTCGGCCTGCAGCGTGACGGCATCGGGCGCGTTCAGGGCCGCTTCCTGTCCGGCCGCGCCGCCGAACGAGATGGTGATGTTGCCGCCCGCCGCCTGGATCGCCTGCACCTGCTGCAGGATGGTCGAGCCGTTGGCGAGTCCGTCGTCGGCGATGCTGCCAACGCCCTGCCAGCCGATGCCCTGGCTCGAGTCGAGCACGAAGGCCAGGGTGAAGTTCTTGATGCCCGACGCCTGCGAGATGGCGCCGAGGTCGGCGGCGACGGGCATGGCCATGTCGATGTAGGGCGAGAACATGGTCGCGTAGTCGAGGCTCGCCGGCGGCTCGGTCGGATCGGGGGTCGTCGGCGTGCTCTCGACGCCATGGACCTTCACCGCCGCCGGATTGAGCGCACCCGAGGCGACGAAGCCGAAGCTGGTCTCGCCGTTGGCAGCGAGCGTGCCGTTCCACGTCGCATTGCCGATCACGTAGCCGGCGGCGTCGTGCGAGATGATCCTGGCGTTCCAGATGTCGGTGATCTGGTTCGGCATGTCGATCGCGATCTGCCAGCTGGTCGCGGCCGATCCGTCATTGTGGATCTTGACCGTGGCGTTGAACCCGCTGCTCCACGAATCGGTCACCGTGAAGGTGCCGCTGAAATCACCCGACGGATCGGTCGGGGGTGTCGGCGGGTCCGTCGGATCGGTCGGATCCGTAGGATCGGTTGGCGGCGCGGTGCCGTCGTCGTCGACGATCGTTCCGGCGGCGGTGGCGCGCGCGATGGTGGCACCGGCCCCGTTGGTCAGTACGAGGCTGAAGGTCTCGTTGCCCTCGACCAGCAAGTCCGGCGTGATGGTGATCGCGATGACCTTGGTCGTCTCGCCGGGCGCGAAGGTGACCGAGCCCGTGGCGCCGGTGAAGTCGGCAGCATCCGCCGTGCCGGCGGTGGTATGATAATCGACCGTGATCGTGCTGGTTGCCGCCTGCGACAGGGTCACCACGAAGGTGGCCGTGGTGGCCCCGCCACCCGATACGTCGCTGTCGAAGTCGAACTGGATGGGGGTCAGGTAGGCGAGCTTGGCCTGGATCGGCGTGTTCCAGTCGTCGGCCAGGATGCCGCCGGTGTCGCCCGAGTTCGGATTCCACGACCAGTAGGTCCAGCTGATCCCCTGCTTGCCGGCGGGGATGTCGTTCGTGCCGTTGTTGTCGAAGTCGCCCGAGATGTAGGAGGTGATGGCCTCGAGCCACGGCGCGTCCTTGGGATCGACCAGCTTGGTGCCGAACTCGCCGATCCACACCGGGGCGATGTTCTGCTTGTAGATGTAGCCCCACATCTGGTCGAACTTCGCCGGCAGGTTGGCCGGGAAGTCGCTGCCCTGGAACCACGGCTGCGGCCACACCGAGTTCGGATAGTCGTGCGCCGAGTAGACCAGCTTGTCGGCGACGTCGAGCTGGATCGGCCGGTCCTTCACGCCCATCAGGTTTCCGCCCCACCAGTAGGGCTGACCCTGGTAGGTGCCGATGCCCTCGACGAAGATCAGCCAGTTGGCGTTGACGTCGTGGATGGCGTTGCCGGCCTGCTCGGCGGCCAGCGCCCAATCGTTCACGCCGCCGCCGCCCCAGGTGCCGTTGTACGGCTCGTTGTGCAGGTCGGCGCCGATCACCTGCGGCTTGGCGGCATAGCGCGCCGCCAGCATCTGCCAGTCGGCGATCCATTGCGCCTGGCTGTGATTGCCGTCGTACCACAGGCCGTTGCCCGAGGTGCCGGCCCCCAGGTCGCTGCGGTGATGGTCGAGAATGATCCTGAGGCCGATCTGGCCGGCATAGTCGACGATCTTGTCCATGATCTGCAGGGCGCTGAGCCCCTGCAGGTCGGGATTCTTGGAGAAGTCGATGCCGTTGGGCGTGCCAGTCGAATGCAGCGTGTCGCTGGCGAAGGGAAGGCGGATGGTGTTGAACCCCAGGCTCACCATCTGGTCCATCATCGACTTGTAGCCGCGCGTCCACAGGCCGTGTGGCGCCATGGTCGAGGATTCGAAGCCGAACCAGTTGACGCCGGCGATCTGCACCGAACTGCCGGCGGAATCGATGATCTGGTTGCCCGCGGTGCTGAGCCAGCCTCCGGCTGCACTGCCGCCGCCCGGATTGCCCTCGACCACCGGCGTGTCGGCCACTGAAAGGGACGGCGTGACCGGCGGCGCCGTGTCGTCGTTGGTGATGGTGCCGGCGCCGGTGCCGTCGAAGAGGGTGGCGCCGGAAGCGCTGGAGAGTGCGAGGCTGAAGGTCTCGTTGGCCTCGACGGTCGAATCGCCGATGGCCGTGACCTTGATGGTCTTCTGCGTCTCGCCCGGCGCGAAGGTGAGGGTGCCCGATAGGGCGACGTAGTCGCTGCCGGCGACCGCGGTGCCGTCCGACGTGGCGTACTTTACCGTCACCGTCGTGGCGGAGGCGGCCGACAGTGTCACCGTGAAGGTGCCGCTGCCCGGCGACGCGGCGCTGCCTTCGGCGAAGCTCGCGTCGCCCAGAGCGAGGGTCGGCAGGGGGGCGCTGTCATCGTTGGTGATGGTGCCGACGCCGGTGCCGTCAGCGATGGCGGCGCCGGAGGCGCTGGACAGCAGGACGCTCAGGGTCTCGTTGCTCTCGACCGCGGTGTCGCCCGACACCTGGACCCGGACGGTCTTGGATGTCTCGCCGGCGGCGAAGGTCAGCGTGCCGCTCGCCGCGGTGTAGTCCGAGCCGGCGCTCGCCGTGCCATTGCTGGTCGCATAGGCGACGCTGACAGGTCCGCTGGCCGCCTTCGAGAGTGTCACAGTGAAAACCAGATCGCGTGCGCCGCCGTCGCCTTCGGCGACCGAGGCATCGGCGATCGAGAGGCTCGGCGGCGCCGGATCGGTGCCCACGGCGGCGCCGTTGACGGTGAAGTCGGTCGCTGCGGTGCCGCCGCTGCCGGGCGTCGCCTGGAAGCCGAACGACGTCGATTGGCCGGCGCCGACCTGACCGTTCCACGAGGCGTTCTTCACCACGTAGTGGTCGCCGATGTGGCTCACGATCA
>NZ_JBFWZI010000354.1:0-3169 GCF_050185545.1 Reyranella sp.
CTCTTGGACGGGGGGCGACTCGCCCGCTCTTCTCAGGAGCGGGCGCGCCGCCCGCGGTCCACATGATTCATGACCCCTCCGCCCCGTATGACGGGGCACCTCCCCCGACTACGGGGGAGGAAGTCAGCCCACCAGCGGGATCACCTCGGCGGCGAAGCGTTGCAGGCGCTCGATGCTGGCGGCGATCGATTCGCCGCGGCAATCGAAGATCAGCTCGTGCACGCCGATCGCGGCGTACGAACGGATGTCTCCGGCGATCTCGTCGGGGCTGCCGGAGAAGCTGCGTCGCGTGCCGTCGCGGTCGGGAATGCCGACATCGTAGAGCGGCGCCTTGTAGGAGATAGCGAGCTTGGAGAAGTCGCGGCGTTCGCCGTCGCACAGCCGCTTCAGCGTGTCGATGTGGGCGCGCATCTCCTGCGGCGGCAGCGGCGAGGCGGCGATGGCGCCGACCGGGTGCCAGCCGTCACCGTGGCGCGCCGTACGGCGGAGCGCAGCCGGCGAATGGCCGCCGACCCAGATCGGCGGATAGGGCTTCTGCAGGGGGAACGGCTCGCAGCGGATGTCGGCGTAGTGGTAGAACTTGCCCTTGAAGGTCGCGGGCGAGGTCGTCCAGAGCTGCTTGAAGATGGCCAGCCATTCGTCTGTCACGGCGCCGCGGCGTGCGAAGTCGGGGCTGGCCAGCGCCCGGAACTCCTCCTCCAGCCAGCCGACGCCGACGCCCAGGGTGACGCGGCCGCCCGACAGCACGTCGAGCGTCGCCACCATCTTGGCGGTCAGCACCGGATTGCGATAGGGCAGCACCAGCACCGAGGTGACCAGCCGCAGGCGCTCGGTGGCGCCCGCCACCACGCCCAGGATGGAAAAGGTCTCGAGCGCATCACCGCCGCCGGGATGCTTCTTGTCGATCGTGTAGGGATACTCCGACTTGCTCTCGACCGGGAAGACGATGTGGTCGGCGATCATCGCCGAGTGGAAGCCGAGCCGCTCGCCCTCGCGGGCGAGCGCCAGGACGCCGTCGCGCGTCGCCGTCGGCCCGCGGGTCGGCAGGTAGAAACCGTACCGCATGGTCAGTGCCGGCTCATCTCGGCGCGGCCGACCACCATGTGATGGACCTCGTCCGGCCCGTCGGCGAAGCGCAGATGGCGCTGGTTGACGTACATCTCGGCGAGCGGCGTCCATTGCGAGATACCGGTGGCGCCGTGGATCTGGATCGCCTGGTCGATGATGGTGCAGACCTTCTCCGGCACCATCGCCTTCACCATGCTGACCCACACCCGCGCCTCGCGGTTGCCCAGCACGTCCATCGCCTTGGCGGCCTTCAGCACCATCAGCCGCATCGCCTCGATCTCGATGCGGGCGCGCGACACGGTCTCGAGGTTCTTGCCGAGCTGGATCAGCGGCTTGCCGAAGGCGACGCGCTTGGAGCCGCGCTTGACCAGCAGGTCGAGCGCCTTCTCGGCCTGGCCGATCGAGCGCATGCAGTGATGGATGCGGCCCGGCCCCAGGCGGAGCTGCGAGATCTCGAAGCCGCGGCCCTCGCCCAGCAGGATGTTCTCGGCCGGCACGCGGACATTGTCGAACTTGATGTGCATGTGGCCGCGCGGCGCGTGGTCATGGCCGAACACGTGCATGGGCCCGAGGATGTGGACGCCGGGCGTGTCCTTCGGGACGAGGATCTGCGACTGCTGGAACTGCGGCGAGGCTTCGGGGCTGGTCTTGACCATGGTGATCATGATCTTGCAGCGCGGATCGCCGGCGCCGGAGATGTAGTACTTCTCGCCGTTGATCACCCATTCGTTGCCGACCAGCTCGGCGCGCGTCTCGATGTTCTTGGCGTCGGACGAGGCGACCCCGGGCTCGGTCATGGCGAAGGCCGAGCGAATCTCGCCGTTGAGCAGCGGCTTCAGCCACTTCTCCTTCTGCTCGGGCGTGCCGACGCGCTCCAGCACCTCCATGTTGCCGGTGTCGGGGGCCGAGCAGTTCAGCGTCTCCGACGCCAGCGGCTGCTTGCCGAGCTCGGCGGCGATGTAGGCATAGTCGAGGTTGGTGAGGCCGCGGCCGATGTCGTTGTGGCTCGGCAGGAAGAAATTCCACAGGCCGGACGCCTTGGCCTTGTTCTTGGCGACCTCGAGCAGCTCCAGCTGGCCCGGCGCCCAGCTCCACGGATCCTTGCGGTTCTCGCCCAGGCGATAGAACTCCTCGGCCATCGGCGCCACGTTCTCGTCGATGTGCCTCTTCACCGCATCGAACAGCGGCTGCGCCGCCTTCGACATGGCGAGGTTGTTGAGCTCGGCATCGAGGTCGGGCCGCGGAGCGGCGGGGACGGTGGCGGCTTTCTGTCTCATCGGGCTTCCTCGTTTTTCCCGATCCATCCCTACAGACCCGGCGAAGCGGGTCAATCGGGCAATGCCGGCAGGCGGGCGATTGACAAGGTCGAGGGTGGGCGGGGAAGGTCGGCGTACCGATGAGCTTCAAAAGGCTGACTACGCTCGCGAAGGAGGCACCCGACCACTGGCGCGACTGGGCTCTGGCCGGCCTGACCCCGCTCCTGCTGCTCGACCTGTTCGTCGTGGCGCCGCTCGGCTCGGCTCACCTGATCAACATCCGGCCCTATCGCGCGACGCTGCTCACCGTGCTGGCGCTTGGGTTGCTGTTCCTGTCGCGCAGCATCATCCCGGTGATCTGCCTCGTGGCAGCGGTCGGCCTCAACGTCGTGGCCTTCATCCTCCACCTGCGCGGCGGCCCGGCCAGCGTGGACATCTTCCTCGAGGGGCTGGGCCGGCTGCTGGTCGCCGCCGTCATCATCTGGGTGGTGGGCCGCGCCGTGCTCTCGCCCGGGCGCATCACCTATCACCGGGTGATCGGCGCCGTCCTGCTCTACCTCGCCATCGGTCTGCTGTTCGTGGCCCTGTATACGCTGGTCGACCTCGCCCATCCCGGATCGTTCAAGGGCATGAAAGTGATCGACGAGCTGCCGTTGCCCAGCGAGTTCGTCTATTTCAGCTTCACGACCCTGACCACCGTCGGCTTCGGCGACGTCGTCCCGGTCCATCCCATCGCGCGCAGCCTGAGCAACATCGAGGCGATCATCGGCCAGCTCTACCCGGCGACCCTGCTGGCCTACCTCGTCTCCTTCCACGTCGCCTCGCGGCGGTGAGCCCATCGCCGG
>NZ_JBFWZI010000355.1:0-3120 GCF_050185545.1 Reyranella sp.
GGGCTTCTCCGACCATCACATCACGGCGGGCATCTGGTACCGGCTGCTGAATCTCGGCTTCCGCCTGCCGGCCGGCGCCGGCACCGACGCGATGGCGAATTACGCGTCACTGCGCGGGCCATTGGGGCTGGTCCGTGTGTTCCTCGAGACCGGCGGCGAGCGCACGGCCGGGGCGCTGCACCGCGCGCTGAAATCGGGCCGGAGCTTCGTCAGCAACTCCGCCCTGCTCGGGCTCGAGATCGATGGCCTGAAACCTGGCGACTCGATCCCGCGCGTGCCCGGTGGCGTTCCGCTTCGCGTCTCGATGCGCTCGCCGGTACCGATGGATCATCTCGAGCTCGTGCAGAACGGCCGCGTGATCCGGAGCTTCAAGCTCTCGGGCGACCGCCGGCGCCACGACTTCACCGGAACGATCGAGCTGAAGGAGGCCGGCTGGGTGGTATTGCGCGCCTGGAACGACGCGGCGCATCCGCAGGTGCTCGATCTCTATCCCTATGCGACGACGAGCCCGATCTACATCGACCTCACGGCGGCGCCGGCAGCGCCGGCCGATGCCGCGTACTTCGTCGCCTGGATGGATCGCGTCATCCAGGCCGCCGAGGCGCGCGGCGGATGGAACGATGCTGGCGAGAAGGCGTCGACGCTGGAGTACCTGGAAGCGGCGCGCGAGAAATTCCGCGCGCTGGCGGGCAACCCGGGGCCGGACGGGGCGCTCCGGTAGTGTCCGGCGCGCTTCGGCGCGATCATCCGCTTCATGAGTGTCGAAAGGGAATTGAGGGAAGTCGCAGCACTGCTCGCGAGCAATGCGCTTTCCGAGGCTCAAGCCCGGTGCGAGACGGTCGTGCGGTCAAATCCCGGATCGAGCGAGGCGCTGCGTTCCCTCGCCCTGATAGAGAACCGCCTCGGGCAGCGCGACCGGGCGCTCGCCACCATCACGGGCGCGCTCGCGCTTGCGCCCGACGACCACGTCAATCTCAACATTCGCGGCGTCCTGCTCGTCGCCGCCGGCCGGCTGCCGGAGGCGCTCGAAGCGTTCGAGCGGGCGTGCCGGGTACGGCCGGCGTTCCTGCCGGCAATCCTGAACCGCGCAACCGCCCTGCTGGACCTTGACCGCGCCGAAGAAGCGCTCTCATGCCTCGACCAGGCAGCGAAGGCGGCGTCCGGGGACCCGGGCATCCTGCTCCTGCGGGGCCGCGCCCTGCAGGCCCTGGGTCTGCCGGTCGAGGCGCTCGAGAACCTGACCCGCGCGACCGCCCTGAACCCGCGGTCGGCCGACACACGCCTGGCCAGGGCCGAGGCGCTGCGCGTTACCGGGCGAAACGCCGAGGCGCTGGCGGAATTCGACGCCGTGCTCTCGTTCAATCCCGGGAACACGCTCGCGCTGCAGAACTCGGGCACGCTGTTGCACCAGCTTGGCCTGCTCGAGCAGGCGGTCGCCCGTTATGAGCGGCTCATCGGGCTGCTCCGGCCGATCCCGGATTTCGCCGCCGAACTCGACTATGCGCTCGGCATGGCAGTCTCCTGCCGTCGCACGATGTGTGCCTGGGGAGGCATGCCGGAGCTGGAGGCCGAACTGATCGAACGGGTCCGCCGCGGCAACGCCGTGATCAAGCCGCATCTGTCGCTCATGATCACGGACGATCCCGCCGTGCAAAACCTCTGCGCCAGGCGATTCTGGGCCGGGCAGTTCGGCGAACCGGCGCCGGTCGGGTGCGGGCAGCGCCCGCCACACGATCGCCTGCGCATCGGCTACCTGTCTTCCGACTTCCGCGATCATCCGACATCGTGGCTGATCGCCGGCCTGATCGAGAGCCACGACCGGGACCGATTCGAGGTCCGCGGCTATTCGACCGGACCGGACGATGAGTCGCCGTTGCGGCGCCGCATCCAGCAGGCTTTCGATCATTTCACGGACATCTCGGCCGAGCGCGACGAGGACGCGGCCCGGCGCATCGCCGCCGACGAGGTCGACATTCTCGTGGATCTCAATGGCCTGACCGATGGGGGCCGTGGGGGCATTCTCGCGCGCAGGCCGGCGCCGGTCGTGGCGCACTTCCTGGCGTATCCCGGGCCGCTCGGCACGAGGGCGGTCGATTACATCATCGCGGATCACGTCGTCGTCCCCGACGCGTCGAGCGCGCACTTCGACAGCGCAATCGTCCGCCTTCCGGTCAGCTATCAGGTCAACGACCAGGCGCGGGAACGGCCGGGAACGAAGCCGGCAAGGGAAGCGCTCGGCCTGCCTGCGGAGAGCTTTGTCTTCTGCGGCTTCTGCCAGCCGGTCAAGTTGTCACCGGAAGTCTTCGACGCGTGGATGCGTATCCTGGCGCGCGCGCCGGGCAGCGTGCTCTGGCTGCTCGAGGACAATCGCTTCATGCGCGCGAACCTCGAGCGCGAGGCGCAGAGCCGCGGCGTCGAGCCAGAGCGCCTGGTCTTCGCGCCGCGCGTCGATCAGCAGGCACACATCGCGCGCCATCAGTCGGCGGATCTCCTCCTGGACACGTGGCCCTGCGGAGCCCACACGTCGGCCAGCGACGCCTTGTGGGTTGGCGTGCCGGTGATCACGCGGCCAGGCGCCACCTTCGCCTCGCGAGTCGCGGCAAGCCTGTTGGGCGCCGTCGGGCTGCCGGAGCTTGTGGTCACCGGCCTTCCGGCTTACGAGGATCTCGCGGTCGAGCTTGCCCGCTCGCCCGCGCTCGTGCAGAAACTGCGGGCCAGGCTTGCCACGGACGGGGCGCGGCAGGGCCTGTTCGATACGTCGCGGTTTCGGGCGCGCCTGGAACTTGCGTTTCAGGAGATGTGGCGCCGGCACCAGGAGGGCCGTGGGGCCGGGGACTTTTCGGTCGACGCCCCATAGCCGATCCGGGACGGGGCGCGCCGCTAGTCGGGCTTCGCGTAGCGGCCGTACTCTTTCAGAAGCCTGACCAGCTCCGCGTGCGGAATCGCCTTCGCATAACGCCCGCCCTCGCCCACCATGTCTTTCGCGGCGATGATCGCGTTGACGATCGCTTCCTCGGTCGCCTGCACGGTCGCCTGGAACAGCGGGTCCATGTGGCCGTTCTCGAGGAACTCGGCGCTGCCATACGGCGTGCCTGACAGCGCGGCGGCATTCGCGGTCGA
>NZ_JBFWZI010000356.1:0-3067 GCF_050185545.1 Reyranella sp.
CCTGGTTCGGTGGGGCGGGGTCGCGGTCTTACAGCGAGGGTGGGTTATTGTTTAATCGGGACCGCGGGCGTCTCGCCCGCACTTGAGATGAGCGGGCGTGACGCCCGCGGTCCGCATGATTCATGACCCCTCAGCCTGCCTGCGCGAAGCCGAAGCGGCTTCGCTTCGGAGGAGGCAGGTCGCGTAAGACGCGACACCGCCCCAAGCTTCGCTTGGGGAGGAGAAGATCTACCGCCCCAAAAACGCCCGCTGCACGTAGCTGTCGGCCAGAAGCTCCTTGCCGCTTCCCGCCAGCACCACGGCGCCCTTCTCGATGACGTAGCCGCGATGGGCGATGCGCAGGGCCTGGTGGAGGTTCTGCTCGACCAGCAGCACGCTGATGCCGGTCCTGTTCACCGCCTCGATCAGGCGGAAGACCTCCTGCGTCACGATCGGCATCAGGCCGAGCGACGGCTCGTCGAGGATGACGAGGCGCGGCTCGGCCATCAGGCCGCGGGCGATCGCCAGCATCTGCTGCTCGCCGCCGCTCATCGAGCCGGCGAGCTGCCCGCGCCGCTCGGCGAGTCGCGGGAACAGCTTGAAGGCGTAGTCGACCAGGCCGGCGATGGAAGCGCGCTGCCTGGTGTGCGCACCGAGCTGCAGGTTCTCCATCACCGTCATCTGCGGGAACACCAGACGGCCTTCGGGCACCAGGGTGATGCCGCGGCGCACGACGTGATGGCTGGGCGCCCCGGCCAGCGCCTCGCCCGAGAAATCGATGGTGCCCTTCTGCGGGCGCAGGACGCCCGCGATCATGCGCACCGTGGTCGACTTGCCGGCGCCGTTGGCGCCGAGCAGGGCCACGATCTCGCCTGGCTTCACGCTCAGCGAGACGTCGCGCACGGCGAGCGCGCCGTCGTAGGCGAAGGCGAGCCCCGCGACTTCAAGCCCGTCTCTGCTCATGCCGGGACCGGCTGCTTGCGGTAGTCGTAGTTGCGATCGAGCCGCTCGATCAGATAGTCGCCGTAGCGCACCGGCGGAAAGCGCGGCGACTGGGCGGCGCCGTAGCAGGTCGGCAGCACCTCGACGATCGAGTCCATCGACATGTCGAAGAAGTAGGGACAGGAGTAGCGATCGCCGCCCGACAGGTTCTTCACGCGATGCGGCGTCGACTGCCAGCGGCCGTTGGTCCAGCGCGACAGCATGTCGGCGACGTTCACGACCCAGGTGCCGGGGATCGGCGGCGCGGCGAGCCAGGTGCCGTCGCGCCGGCGCACCTCGAGGCCGCCTTGCTGGTCCTGCGCCAGGATGGTGATGAAGCCGTAGTCGGTGTGCGGCGCCGAGCCGAAGGCGTCGTCGGGCGCGTCCGGCGCCTGCGGCGGATAGTGCAGCAGGCGCAGGAAGGTGGTCGGCTGGCGGAAGTGCGGCGCGAACCAGTCGCGCGGCAGGCCGAGCGCCAGAGCCATCGCCGGCAGGAGGCGCCGCAGGCAGAAGGCGTGCATGGCCCGCTCGTAGGCTTCGACCGGCGCGCGGAAGTTCGCCAGGTCGGGCCACAGATTGGGTCCATCGAGCGGCCGCCCGTAACGTGGATCGTCGGCCGCCACCTCGTGCATCAGCATGAAGGATTCGCTGTCGTTGGGCCGCGTCACGCGGGCCACGCTCGAGGTCTCGATCAGCGAGGTCCTGGGCGCCATGTAGCCGCGATGGAAGCGGTTCATGGCGATCGCTTCCTTGGCAGAGCGCGGCTGGGCGTGGAAGCGGCGCGAGGCGTCGAAGACGCCCTCGACCAGCGCCGCGTCGACGCCGATGCCTGTGAAGTAGCAGAAGCCGATCTGCGAGAACGCCGAGTCGAGCTGGCGGGCGAGCGCGTCGTCGCTCGCCGCGGTGAAATCAATGATGGGCAGCTGGTCGAGATTGGCGGTCGGCATGACTGTCGAGGAATTCCAGCAGGAGAGTGTTGAAGGCCTCCGGCTCGGTGATGTTCACAGCGTGCGCCCCCCAAGGGAAGACGTGCAAGCGCGATCCGGGAATGGCAGCCGCGAGCTGCTCGGACATCAGGCTGGGCACCAGCACGTCGTCGCGCGCCGCGACCACCAGGGTCGGAACACCGAGGTTCGCCAGGCGCGCCGTCGCATCGAAGGCCAGCAGCGCGGCGATGCGCCGATGCAGCGTGTCGACACCCTGGAAGGCTGTGATCGCATGCGCCTCCTCACGGGCGGCGCGCCCGGCGTTGCGCGCCAGCCAGTCGGCGGGAAACAGGAAGATCGGCTGGGCGCGGGCATAGGCGGCCGGCCCTTCGTGCTTCAGGAGCGCCAGCCGCATCTCGAAGCAGCGCCGGGTGTGGGCGTGGGCGGCGGCCCAGCCGTTCACGATCGTCAGTGAGCGCACGCGCTCTGGTCGGGCGAGCGCCAGCTCGAGCCCTACCAGGCCACCCAGCGCGTGGCCGATGAAATGGCAGGCGTCGGTCCCGCTGGCGTCGAGCACGGATGCGGCTTCATCGGCCATGGCTGTGATGCTGTGGTCCTGGGCGGGCGCGTTGCTGTTGCGGCCGGTGCCGCCCTGGTCGTAGGCGACGACACGATAGCGCGCCCGCAGCGCCGCGAGCTGCGGCGCCCAGTAGCCCGCGGCACCGCCGAGGCCGGCGGACAGCAGCACGGTGGTGGCGTCCGGTCGGTTCGTGGGCTCTCGAATGTCGAAGTACATTGTTTCTAGGGAGGGTTCAGTTTTTTCCGGACCGCGAGCGCCCCGCTCGCACGGCGCATTCATATGCGTCGTTCATGGGCGCGCTCAGAGCCGAAGAGCGAGCGGGACGCTCGCGGTCCGGAAGAGCATGAACGCGATTGCGTCACCCCGTCTTGCCCACATGCGCGATGGAGGCGATCTCGACCAGGCACTCCTTCTTGACCAGGCCGCACTGGATGCAGAAGCGCGCGGGCTTGTCGCCGGGGAAGAACTTCGCATAGACGCCGTTGACGGCGGCGTAGTTCGCCCAGTCGGTGACGAAGATCTGGTTGAAGGTGACGTCGGCCATGGTGCCGCCTGCCGCCTCGATCACCGACTTGATGGTGTTGAGCACATGCTCGGTCTG
>NZ_JBFWZI010000357.1:0-3025 GCF_050185545.1 Reyranella sp.
GGTCGACCATGATCAGGTCGGCCTTGTTGCCGGGCGCCAGCCAGCCGCCGTCGGGGATGCCGAGCGCGCGATAGCCGTTGCGGGTCGCCCAGCGCAGGGCGTGCTCGGGTGTCGGGTTGCGGCCGTCCTCGCGCCGGATGCGTTCCATGAACAGGCCGGTGCGCAGTACCTCGACCATGTCCTCCGCCATGTTGTCGCTGCCCATGGCGATGGTGCATCCGTAGGCCTCGAGGTCGGCGATGCGCGGGCTGAGACCGCGGCGGGCGGCGATGGCGGCATTGAAGGAGACGGTGACGCCGGCCTTGCCCAGAATCTTCTCCTCGCCGGGCTCCATGCAGCGGCAGTGGGCACACACAAGTCGGTCGTTGAGGAAGCCGAGATCCGCCAGGTACTCGGTCGGCAGGCGATTTCGATGCGCCTTGACCGCGGCGACCTCGCCCCAGATCTGGTTGAGGTGGATGGTCGCCCAGGTGTCCAGCCTCTGCTGCAAGGCGCGCAGGTCCTGTAACAGCTCAGGCGAGCACATGTCGGGCGCCCACGCCGAGACGGCGATGCGGATGCGGCCATCGGCCTTGCCGTTCCACTTGTTGAAGGTGTCCTCGATGATCCCGAGATGGCGCTGGCCCAGCGCGCGATCGAGCTGATAGGGCGCGGGATCGCCGATCTCGGTGCCGACCCGGTCGTAGGCCCGCTCGCCCAGCAGGAAGCGCATGCCGGTGTCGGCCAGGGCACCGGCATAGTCGTCGACGTTGGTGGAATCCTCGAGCGCCAGCGTGGTGCCGCTGCGCAGCGCCTCGAGCGCGCCGAGCAGCGCCATGGTACGGCGCTCGTCCGGTGTCATCGCAGGCAGCGGGATCGGCGACAGGCCGCCCGAGAAAGGCGGCTTGTGCGGCGGTGAGAGATCCTCGAACACGCCGCGCGCCAGGGTCATGGTGAAGTGCGTATGGACGTTGGCGAAGCCCGGCATGACCATCTTGCCGGTGCCGTCGATCCTCTCGGCCGCCGGGTAGCGGGCCAGCAGCTCGGCGCTCGGTCCCACCGCGGCCACACGATCGCCTTCGATCGCAATCGCGCCGCCATAGTGCACGCTGTCGCGATCGTCGACGGTGACGATCGCCGCGTTGTGGATGACCGTCGTCACGGGTCTCAGCCCGTCTGGACGCTGGCGCCGCCATCGACCGGCAGGGTGACGCCGGTGATGAAGTTCGCCTCGTCGGACGCCAGGAAAAGGGCGGCGTTGGCGACGTCCCAGCCGGTGCCCATCTTGCCGCGCAGCGGCACCTTGGCGTCGCGCTCGGCCTCCACCTGGGCGCGTGTCTTCTTGAACTCGCGGGCGCGCGTGTCGACCGCCATCGGCGTGTTCATCAGGCCGGGCAGGATCACGTTGGCGCGGATGCCGTATTTGGCGTTCTGGTAGGCGAGCTGCTCGGTGAAGGCGATCATCGCCGACTTGCTGGCCTTGTAGGCGACGTAGGGATAGGTCGTGATCGCGGCCATCGAGGAGATGTTGACGATGGCGCCGCTCTTCTGCTCGCGCATGATCGGGATCACGTGCTTGCAGGCGAGGATGGTGCCCTTGAGGTTGATCGCCATGCAGCGGTCGTAGGCTTCCTCGGTGAGGTCGAGCAGCTCGGCATCGCCGCCCGAGATCGAGACGCCGACATTGTTGTGCAGGATGTCGATGCGACCCCAGCGGGCATGCGCGTCGGCCGCCATGGCCTTGAGCTCCGCCTCCCGGGTGACGTCGGCGCGGAAGGCGACGGCGGTGCCCTGGTTCCGGCCGATCAGCGCCACCGTCTCCTCGGCGCTCTTGAGGTTGTGATCGACGCACAGCACCTTGGCGCCCTCGCGCGCGAAGGTGAGTGCGGTGGCGCGGCCGTTGCCGACGCCCTCGCCGGGGCTTTGGCCCGCGCCAACGACGATGGCGACGCGATCTTTCAGGCGCATGTCAGCTCACTCCCGGAATTGGATACTGCTGGAGCACTTCCTTGTAGTAGGGCTCGTTGTCGATCTTCATGGTCGCCAGCACGCGCACCACGGCGCAGTAGAAAGCGATGGTCAGCACCAGGTCGGTCATGTGTTCGTCGCTGAGGTGCTGCCTGATCTCGGCGAAGGTCGCGTCGGACATGCCGATGTCGCGCACCATCTCGCGGGCGCCCTTGAGTATCGCCCTGGCGAGCGGCTCGAGCTTGCTGGGCTTGCCCTCGGTCTCGGCCATCAGGCCTTCGATGTCGGCATCGGTGACGCCGAACTCGCGGCCGATCTTGACGTGATGGGTGAACTCGTACTCCGAACGCTCCATCCAGCCGACCTGCAGGATGGCGAGCTCGCGCAGGCGCGGATCGAGCCTGCTCTTGAAGCGGATGAAGTTGCCCACGCCGTTGAAGGCGCGCGCCATGTCGGGCGAGTTGACCAGGAGCTTGTGCAGGTTGGTGTTGCGCTTCAGCATGTCGCGATACTCGGGCGCGACCTGGTCGGGCTCGAGATAGGGTAGACGGGCCATTCTTCCTCCTGGATCAAATCTCGTTTGATTGTTCAGTCGCAGAAGAATTCAGCCACAGATGCACGCAGATGCTTGAGGGGAGACGTCTGCCGTCGACAGTCATGTCATCATCTCATCTGTGTTTATCTGCGGCTTGTTCCTTCTTCGTGAGTCGGCGGCACAGCCGCCGCTAGTGGGTCTCGGAGTCGCGCTCGGGTCCCTGCAGCGTGACGCCGCCGTCGATCACCAGTACCTGGCCGGTGATGTAGCGGGCGTGGTTCGACATCAGGAAGCGCACGCCGTGGCCGATGTCCCAGCCGGTGCCCTCGATCTTCAGCACCGAGGCCTTGGCGCGGGTTGCGCGGGCAGCCTCGCTCATGCCGTTGCCGCGGGCATAGACCATCGGCGTGTAGACGGGGCCGGGGCAGATGCAGTTGACGCGGATGCGGTCCTTGCCGTGATCGACCGCCATCGCTTGGGTGAGACCGATCACGGCGGCCTTCGAGGTCGAGTAGGTGGTGAGGCCACGCGGCCGCAATGCCG
>NZ_JBFWZI010000358.1:0-3022 GCF_050185545.1 Reyranella sp.
CTGCGCACGAAGGTGACGGGCAGGATATCGCCGGCATGAGCAATGCTAAGTTGCTCGGGCTCGGGCACCGCTTTAGGCAGGACGAAACGAAGCACCGCGCCGGACAGCGACATGCATCGCATCATACAGCAAGGGACCAACTGACGTGAGCCTCGATCTCGCCCGACTGCGCGCCGAAACGCCCGGCTGCGCCCATGTCCTGCATCTCAACGCCGCCGGGTCGGCCTTGCCCAGCAAGCGCACGCTCGACGCCACGCTCGACCATCTCCGGCTCGAGGCCGAGATCGGCGGCTACGAGGCGGCAGCCAAGGCGGACGCAGAGCTCGAAGGCTTCTATCCATCGATCGCCCGGCTGATCGGCGCGGCGCCGGACGAGATCGCCTTCATCGAGAACGCCACCCGCGCCTGGGACCTCGCCTTCTACTCGCTCGCGTTCAAGCCGGGCGACCGCATCCTGACCTGCGTCAGCGAATATTCGTCGAACTACATCTCCTATCTGCAGGTGGCGCAGAAGACCGGCGCCGAGATCGTCGTGGTGCCGGACGACAATTACGGCCAGATCGATCTCGGCGCCCTCGAACGGGCGGTCGACGGGCGCACCAGGCTGGTGTCGGTCTCGCACGTGCCGACCCAGGGCGGCCTCGTTCAGCCGGCCGAGGCGATCGGCCGGATCACCCGGCAGGCCGGCGTGCTCTACCTGCTCGACGCCTGCCAGTCGGTCGGCCAGCTGCCGGTCGACGTCGAGAGGATCGGCTGCGACTTCCTGTCGATGACCGGCCGCAAGTACCTGCGCGGCCCGCGCGGCACTGGCTTCCTCTACGCCAGGCGTGCCACGACCGCGCATATCGAGCCGATCTTCCTCGACAACCACGCCGCCAAGTGGACCGACGACAACGCCTACACGGTGCGCGACGACGCCCGCCGTTTCGAGAACTGGGAGCGCTACTTCGCCGGCGTGATCGGCCTCAAGGCGGCCGCCGACCAGGCCAACGAGCTCGGCATGGAGCCGATCTGGAGCAGGCTGCGCCAGCTGGCCGACGGCCTGCGCGGCCGGCTGGCGACGATGAAGGGCATCACCCTGACCGACCTAGGCGAGGTCAAGGGCGCGATCGTGACTTTCGCCGTCGCCGGCGCCGATCACGTGGCGCTGCGCGACCGGCTGCGCGCCCAGGCGATCAATGTCTCGGTCTCGACCCAGTTCTCCTCGCGCCTGGATCTGAAGGGGCGCGGCCTGGTCAACGTGATGCGGGCGTCGGTGCATGTCTACAATACGGAGGAGGAGCTCGACCGGTTCGTGGAGGCATTGCAGGCGGCGATTGGGTAGTTTCCTTCCAAATCCGGGGAGGTGTCGCGTCATGCGCGACGGAGGGGTCATGGTCTTCCGGACCGCGGGCGTCTCGCCCGCTCTTCCCATTAGCGGGCGATACGCCCGCGGTCCGCATGAGTCATCGGGGAGGACGTGATCATGACGATCGATTTCCATGCCGAGGCCAATCGCGACGCCTACACCGGCCGGCACGCCTCGCCGGGCTGGGGCGATGCGATGCGCGAGATCGTCGATCCGGTGGGCAAGCGGGTGGCGGACGTCGGCTGCGGCGGCGGCATCTATTCGCTGGGCTGGCACGAGCTCGGCGCCATCAGCGTGGTCGGCGTCGACTTCTCCGAGCAGATGGTCGCGGCGGCGCGCGAGCAGTCCGCCGGGCTGTCGGACATCTCCTTCCATCGCGGCGAGGCCACGGCGACCGGCCTGCCGGCGCACAGCGCCGACATCGTCTTCGAGCGGGCGCTGATCCACCATCTGCCGAGCTACGACGCGTGCTTCGCCGAGGCCCGTCGCGTGCTCGTTCCCGGCGGAACCCTGATCGTCCAGGACCGCACGCCGGAGGACGTGGCGCTGCCCGGCACTTCCGAGCATCTCCGGGGCTATTTCTTCGAATGCTTCCCGCGCCTGCTCACCGTCGAGAAAGCGCGGCGGCCGAGCGATGCCGCCGTGCGCGGCGCCCTCGGCGCGGCGGGCTTCCGCGTCATCGAGAGCCGCTCGCTGTGGGAGGTGCGCAAGACCTACGCGAGCCGCGATCTCCTGCGCGAGGACCTGGCGGCGCGCACCGGACGATCGATCCTGCATGATCTCGACGATCGTGAGCTCGAAACGCTGATCGCCTACGTCGAGGCACGGCTGCCGGCCAACGGTCCGATCGTCGAGCGGGATCGCTGGACCGCGTGGAGCGCCATCGCCTGACGGCCGGTGGTGCATTCGCCTCTGGGCGCGCTCGTCATTTTCCTCTCCGGCGTCGCTGCCAGAGAGTGGACACATCTCTTTTCCCTCCCCCGTCATCGACCGTCATCGGGGGAGGTGCGAATGCCCTGCGTAAGACGGGGCAGGGATTCGAGACGCTTGAAGGAACTCTTCCGTGCCCCTGATCACGCCCGCCGCCTCGTGGCTCAATCTGGCGCCAAGGTGGGGGACAGTGCGTGCGCAAAGTTGAGCTTCATCTTTCGCCCGGCGGGAAATGAAATACTCCTCACCGTTCGCGCCGACCTGGGGGAGCAAAGATCATGATGGTCAAACGTTGCTGGTCGCTGATTGCCCTGGCGGCCTCGGCGCTTCTGCCCGGCGCGCCGGCCACGGCGCAGTCCGTCCTGCGCGTCGCCCCCGAGACCCTGTCGCGCATCCTCGATCCGCACTTCACGACGTCGTTCACGCCGCGCGGCCTCGGCTACCTGATCTACGACACGCTGTTCGCGGTCGACGACACCTTCACGCCCAGGCCGCAGATGGTCGAGCGCTACACGGTGAGCCCGGACAAGCTCACCTACGCTTTCCGCAAGGAGATCGCCGCGCTCGACGCAGAGTTCGGCTACGCGACGGCGGCGCCCGCGGTGTAGGGCCCTTCTCCTCCCCAGCGGAGCTGGGGAGGTTTCGCCGTCATACGGCGACGGAGGGGTCATGGCTCATGTGGACCGCGGGCGTCCCGCCCGCTCATGATCATGATCATGAGTAAGAGCGGGCGGGACGCCCGCG
>NZ_JBFWZI010000359.1:0-3003 GCF_050185545.1 Reyranella sp.
GAGGTGAAGTAGAACTCGTCCTTGATGCGCGACTGGTCGACGTCGACGCCGGGCCGCTCGACCTTGAGCTGCCACGAGGTTCCGGCCGGCAGGGCGATGCGATGATCGCGCTGGTAGGGGCTGGTGCACTTGCCGTCGAAGGCGTCGGCGACCTGCAGCACGAACGGGCCGGCCCCGGTCTTCAGATGGATGTTGTAGGCGGCGGAGCGGTTCTTCACCGAGCCATCGCTGTCGGTCTGATCGTAGAGTGCCGGGATCGACAGCTTGACGATCACCGCGCTCCGGGTGGCGCTCGGATCGGTGAAGGTGACCGTCACCGGCGCGGAATGCGTGACCTTTATCCCGAGCCCGCTGCCAACCTGGATGACGCTGCGACTCGACGGGAAGCCCGCCATATACGATTGCGCCCCCCACGGCAGGCCATAGCGCGTGTCCCACGAGATGCCCGTGAAGTTGAATGTGCCGTCGGTGTTCTGCAGCGGCGTGTCTTGAAAAAGATCGACTGGTCCTCGGCCACCAGGCCGCGGATCTCGCCCTCGCACCAGACATCGAGGAACCGGGCGATCGAGCGCGACTGCAGCGAGTTGGGCGCCTCGCTCGGCACCCGGCCCATCGGCTGCGTACCCTGCCCCTTCGCGAAGGCACCACCCCGCCCGAAGACGGCTCGCGTTTCCAGGATCTCCATCACAGCAGGCCGAGCCTACTCGCATGCGCCCATAGACGATCGGAATTGGGCCGCCCTGCTCGGCCGTGTTGGTCGGCCCGTTGTAGATGAAGGACGGACGTGCCTCGGGTCGCTCCGCCGAGTAGCTCGGTGCGGCCTGTGGCGTCGGCGACAGGAGCTGCGATACCCCGCCCAACGCGATCATGGCGCCGATGCCGGCGATGCGGCCGTAGGTGACGGCGCCGATCAGCGGCAGCTCCACCGAGAATCCCAATCCCAGGCCGGCCGCCGACGCGGGGATGCCCAAGCCCTCGGCCCCGGCCGCCGCAGCAGCGGTGCCGACCGCCATCGCACCGGCCGTGAAGAACGCGCCGGCGATCATGGCGACGCCGAGCACGATCTTGCCGACGGCCAGGCCGCCATTGCCGCCGCCGTGACCGTAGGCGACTGGCACGATATGCAGGTCGTGGCGGCTGAGTGGCATGGCCAGCTCGGCCAGCGCCATCGGCAACCCGGCCCGACGCGTCGCACCCTTGACGAAGAAGTAGGCAGGTCCGCGCAGGAAATCGCGCTTGAACCCCGGGTGGTTGGCGTCGAGCGCCCACACGGCTTCCGGCAAGCTTTCGATGTCGAACTCGTGACGCCAGCCGTAGCGGCGCCCGAGCACGCCATAGAGGTAGACTTTGCGCAGCATTACACGCCGCCCCGATCGGCCAGGGAGCCCAGTCGCATGGTCTTGCGGTGAAACTTCTGGCGCCACGGCCCAAGCACGTCGACGCGCGACAGTCGATTGCTGAGATGGTGCAGGATCAGGCCGTGGCCGAGGTAGATGCCGGTATGGTTGATCACCGTCGACGCCACCTGGAACAACGGTACGTCGCCGACCTCGAGATCCTCGTTTGGCCCAAGCGCATCGAACTCGAACTGCCCGAGATTGTCCTCGATGACGTTCTGGCCGCTGTCCCACCAGGCGGGATCACGCGGCGTCAGCGGCAAGGTCAGAGCCCTTTCCCGACGGTACCAGTCGCGCACCAGGGCGTAGCAGTCGGCGACGCCGTGACGGAACACGCGGCCTTCGTAGGGGGCAATGGGCAAGCTGTCGCCGAAAAAGAACAGCTCGGCGCCGTGCACCGGGTTCAGGGCCACAATGCCCCACGGGATTTCTCCCTCCGCCTGATAGGCCATGTCCGTACGCGTCGGGCAGGCCGGCCCGTCGGGATGTGAGTGGACGACGGCACGCAGCCGACCCGATTGCCTGGCGAGAACCATCGCCTCGCCGTCGATCTGGAAGGAACGGACCGGGTCGTCGGCCACATTGCGGCACGGAACGTACGTGTCATCCAGGATCAGGCCGCAGGACTCGCGCGGCGCCTCGGCTCGGGCGTGCTCGACCATGTCGTCGCGGCAGCGCGGGGAGATCTCGAACATGGGTTCACCGCGTCTTGGAGATGCCGGGGAAGCCCGAGAAGGGCAGCTCGTTGGCGGCGCCGAAGCGGGCTTGGCAGCCGGTCAGGCGCTTGCTGCACTGATCGGCCGCGGGGTCGGTGGTCGACGCATCCTTGCTGGTGAATTTCGCCGCGCCGGCATAGGGGCAGGTGCCGTAGACGAAGGCCGTTCCGTTCCAGCGCCGGTAGGTCTCGCTGCAATTGTCGCGGATCAGCTGGCGACGCGGCAGCATGACGCCCTGCTGGTCGAGGGCCGCTGCAAGCTCGAACTCGATGAGGCTCTCTGTCTGCTGCGACTTGCGATCGATGAAATAGATGTCCGGAATGAAGCACGAGTTCGGGTCCGCGTTGGGCTGGCCGTCGAGGTATTTCACCAGCGTCTTCCAGCGCGTCACCCTGGCGCCGACCAGATCGTTGTACTGGATCACTGCCGGCAGCAGCAGGCCGGCGACATTGCCGACCGTGAGCTTGGGCTTGGGCAGGGCTCCGCGACCTGCCCACTCGAATCCCGAAGCCTCGAGCGGAAAAGGCGTGTAGGTGTGCCCGCGCCATGCCGGCATTGCGCCGTTGATCGTGCCGGCGCAGAGGTACCACACGTCGCTGCCGCCCAGTGGCGTGGTGTCGATGTCGAACAGTACGACGATGTCGCCGGGCGCCAGCGACTGTGCATCGGCGGAGAGTGCGGGTGAGAGGGTCACAGGTCGAACACCTGCTCGAATCGCGCCTTCACCGTCCCGGTGTTGCCGCTGGTCTTGGTGACTGACCAGGTCTCACACTTGAACTGCAGCGCGCTGCCGGCACCGGGCGGCGTCCACAGGAAGGCGAGGTAGCCCTTCTGCGCGGAGAGAAACGAGTCGATCGTGGTGCATTCCGCAAAGGCAATGCCCTCCCACG
>NZ_JBFWZI010000360.1:0-2991 GCF_050185545.1 Reyranella sp.
GCATGGCGGCGGCGGCAACGACATCCTGTTCGGCGAGAACGGCGCCGACACGCTGGCAGGCGATGCCGATAGCGGACAGGCGGCGAGGGTCGTCACGACCGAGACGACGACTCACAGCGCGTTCAACTTCACCAGCCCCGCCGGGCCGGTTCCCGAGGATGGATCGATTGCGGACGGCGATGGTGGTTACAAGACAATCGCCCAAGTGTGGACCTACAAGGACGATGAGGGCTCGCTCCACAAGGAAGGGCTCTACGCTGTCGGGGGCGACGGAACCTATGAAGGCGGAGCCCATGCTGTCCAGGTCTTCTCGTTCGATCCGCCCGATCTGCCGCAAACCGGCGCGCTGAACGATGTCGATATCTACTTCTACTACTACACGAGCTACGCGTCGGCGCCCGAGTTAATCGGGCACCACGTCGTTGCGGAGAACGAGCAGGTCTTCGTTTCGCTCGACATCTCCGAGCATCCCGAGGGCGGTCACCTCGTCGCGTTCAACGGCATGCCGAGCGCGGCTGCCCTGGCCGATCCCGAACACAATTGGGTGAAGCAGCAGGCGACGCCGTCGCTGAATGACCTCCTGACGACCGAGACCTCGACCGAGGAGGTCGTGACCTATCAGTTCCAGGTCGCGGGCGATCAGCTCATCGGCGGCAATGGTCCCGATACGTTCATCTACAACGTGGCGGACTCCAACAGCGTCGATCTGATCTGGGACTTCAACCAGAGCAGTGATCTGTTCGATGCGACCGAAGGTGATCAGCTCGTCATCCAGGGTGCTGCTTCCATCCCGGTCGTGATGGATGGCGTTGATCTCGGCGGCGGGAACACCGGCCTGATGCTCTACTTCTCGGACAACCACGCCATAGGCCTCGTCGGCGTGGCGTGGGAGCAGGTGGAGAACTCGGTCTTCCTCTCCTGACGGTCGACCGGCGCGCTTCGAGCGCGGCCTGAATACGGCACACCGCCGAGCCGATCGCACTGAAGGGCCGCCAATCCAAGGCGGCCCTTCTCTTCGAGAGGAAAATCGAACTGGTCCTGGGTCGGGCGCAGGCCAACGATTGTTCTCATGTCAGCCTGACGGCGCCATCGAGGAGGGGAATGGCAGTGCCCTCGTCGCGAAGCCCATGACACGGAGATCGGCAAACAGGGCGCTTCGAGCGCCCCGTTTGCCTTCGCGAGGCACGAGCGTCTGCCTCTCGATGTCACCAGTTGGCAACTGGCCGACGCATCTCGATCGCGCGACAAGCACCTGATGAAGCGCATCTTCCTGGCACTCGTGTGCGTAGGTTGGCTGGTTCATGGCTCGGCGCTGGCCGGTTCCGAAGACAGACGTTCAGATGAAAGCCTTGCGAGCGAGGAGAGGCTGCTGGGCGCCGCCGACGAGGAGGCGCGCCATCAGGCTCTGTTGCCGTTCACGCGCGAGATCGTGCTCGCGGGCATCGTCGCCCGCTCGCTCGATGGCGCGATGGCCGCGACGGGAGTCCCGTCGGTCGTGAGGCTCGAGGTGGAGCAAGCCCTGGGCACAGTCCTCGACCTCGAGCGCGACGTGCAGGCCGGCGACCGCTTTCAGCTTCGCTACCAGCAGTCCTTCACCATGCAGGGAGCGGAGATGGGCGTCGGTCGGCTGGTCTGGGCCGAGCTGCAAACCCGCAAGGGCACGATCGGTGTGCAGCGCTTCCACGCCGCGAGGCACGACGAGACGCTGTGGCTGACGAGCGGCCAGGCGGCCGCGCCGGCCGCGATGAGGCTGCCGATCGACACGATCGCCGTCTCGTCGCGCTTCGGCATGCGCGCCGACCCCTTCGACCAACCGAAAAACCTCGCGGCGCGAGGCCCCGTCATGACGCACGGAACCGGGCGCGCCATGAACGTCACCGTGAACGTGGCGACGAAACGGGGCGTGCTGGCGGGGCTCTCGCCAACTGGCACGACAAGGCGCGCCGTCGGCCGTACGTCTCCCGTCTGGTACATGCACGAAGGCATCGACCTCGTCGCCCCGATCGGCACCCCGGTCTACGCCGCCGGCGATGGCGTGGTCACAGGTGCGGGGCCGAACGGCGGCTACGGCAACTGGGTCCGCATCGAGCATCCCGGAAACTTTGCAACCGTCTATGGCCATCTCCGGAGCTTCGCTTCGGAGGTGGAAGTCGGCCACGTCGTGGCGCGCGGCGAGCTGATCGGCTTCGTGGGCAGCACCGGTCGCTCCACGGGCGCCCACCTCCATTTCGAGCTGATCAGCAACGGCAAGCCGGTCGATCCGTTTGCCCATGCGAACTTCAAGCCCGTGCGACTGGTCGGCGCGGACATGGAAAGGTTCCGTCGGCAGCTTTCCCGATCCCGGCTGCAGCGCGACCTGAAGGCGACGGCACCCGATGCGGCCGCATCGGCGCCAGTACCGTGGTGAGGGCCGTGGCGAGGGACTGATCCTGTTGCTGCGGATGCTCGCAGCAGCGTGGTATCAAACGCGGCGTCATGCCCTTCAGTCCTGTATGGCGGCGTGCCCTGCTCGCGGGCACCGTCGCGACTCTGTTGCCGGGTCCGCTGGGCGCTCAGCCCCGCAGAGCCGACGTGCGCCGCCTGGGCGCCCTCATGGCAGGCCCCGCCGGCGACCCGCTGTGGAAGGGATTTGCCGACATCTTCACCCGGACTCTCAGCTCTCTCGGATGGCGGGCCGGTGACAACCTCACCATCGAATGGCGCTGGGCGGGCGGCGAAGGCGCCCTGATCGAGCGTTACGCGTCCGAGCTGGTGGCGCTGGCACCCGACGTCATCTTTTGCCAGACCAGCCCGGCCACGGCGGCCCTGCTGCGGGCCACGCGCACGATCCCGATCGTCTTCGCGCGGGTCACCGATCCGGTCGCGCAGGGCTTCGTGCGCAGCCTGGCGAGCCCCGGCGGCAATGCCACCGGCTTCGCCGACTACGATCCGCCGCTCGCGGGAAAATGGCTGTCGATGCTGACGCAGCTCAGCCCGCGGGTGACCCGGGCG
>NZ_JBFWZI010000361.1:0-2959 GCF_050185545.1 Reyranella sp.
CCTGTCCTTCTGCGGATGGTTGGCGATGTGCTGCAGCGCCTCGCGCAGCAGGCGCAGGCGATAGGGCTGGCCCACGATCATGGTGTGGAGCGCGATGCCGCAGACCAGCGGCTGGCGGGCCGACTGGCGCAGCAGCTCTTCGAACTGGCCGATGATGAAGTCGCGGAACTGCTCGGGCGTGTGATGGCGCACCAGGATCTGCGGGCTGTCGTTGATCTCGATCGGATAGGGCACGCTCATCAGCGGGCCGGAGCGCGTTTTCATCCAAAGCGGCTGGTCGTCGGCCGGCCAATCCATCAGGAAGTCGAAGCCCACCTCCTTCAAGAGATCGGGCGTGCGATGGCTCGAGCTCATCCACGGCGCCATCCAGCCGCGCGGCGGCTTGCCCGACGCCCGGGCGATGGCGTCGCGCACCTCCTCGAGGAAGCGCTTCTCGTCGGCCTCCCACATCTGGCCGTGGCGCTCGGCATTGGTGCGGCCGTGGCCGATGAATTCGTCGCCGCGCGCCTTGATGGCGTCGACGATCTGCGGCGCGTAATCGAACACCGTGGTGTTGACCAGGTGAGCCGCCGGCAGGCCGAGCTCGTCGAACAGCTCCAGGCAGCGCCACACGCCGACACGGTTGCCGTAGTCGCGCCAGGCGAAGGTGCGCGGGTCGGGCGGCGTGCCGGCGACCGTCAGGAGATGGCCATCCCCCGCGCCGAAGGCGAAATGCTCGATGTTGAGCCCGAGATAGACCGCGAGGCGCTTGCCCTCGGGCCAGGAGTAGTCCTTGCGCTCGACGATCGGCGAGTAGGCGTAACGGTCGTGGTACGGCAGGCGGAGCATGTGTTCATCCCTTCGCAATTGATGGCAAGTCAGCTTGTCACGTCGCGTCCCACAACGCCGACCCCGCTTCACTATCTCGACCTGCGCCGGCGTCGCGCCAGCATGTTGAGGCCCTCGACCAGGGCGGAGAAGGCCATGGCCGCATAGATGTAGCCTTTGGGCACGTGCACACCGAAGCCCTCGGCCAACAGCGTGCCGCCGATCATCAGGAGGAAGCCCAGCGCCAACATGACGATGGTGGGGTTGTCGCCGATGAAGCGGGCCAGGGGATCGGCCGCCAGCAGCATCAGGCCGACCGCGATCACCACCGCCACCACCATGACGGGGATGTCGTTGGTCATGCCGACGGCGGTGATGATGCTGTCGAGCGAGAACACCAGATCGAGCACCAGGATCTGGCCGATCACGCCCACCAGGGTTACGCCGGCGGTACCGCTCGCCGCCGCCTTCTCGGCATGCTCGCCGGTGACGTTGCCGTGGATCTCGTCCGTCGCCTTCCAGATCAGGAACAGGCCACCGGCGATCAGGATCAGGTCGCGCCAGGAAAAGTCGTGGTTGAAAAGATTGAACAGCGGCTGGGTGAGCTGAGCAACCCAGGCGACGGTGCCGAGCAGGCCGAGTCGCAGGACGACGGCGAGCCCGATGCCGATCCGGCGCGCGCGCGAGCGCTGATGCTCCGGCAGCTTGTTGGTGAGGATGGAGATGAAGATCAGGTTGTCGATGCCGAGGACGACCTCCATAACCACCAGCGTGGCGAGGGCGGCCCAGGCGGCCGGATCGACGAGCAGGGCACCGATTTCTTCCATGGCGGCACGATAGGGCATCGTCGGGACCTCGACAGGCCTTTCTTTTGTGATGGTGAGCCGCTAAGTCCGCGGCCAATGTCAGTACCCGCCGCCGGTTCGCGGCCTGCGTTCCCGCCTGCCACGCCCGCTCCCACGCCCTCTCCTGCGCTCGCAATTGTCCTGCTCTCCGTCGCGGCCTTCGCCTCGGCCGCCAGCATGCGTATCGTGGATCCCCTGCTCGTCCAGCTCGCCGGCGCCTTCGCCGTTACGGTCGGCGAAGCGTCGATCGCCGCCACCGCCTTCCTGTTCGCCAACGGCGTGTTCGTTCTGGTGCACGGCCCGTTCGGCGATCGATATGGCAAGATGCCGGTGGTGGCGCTGGCCTGCATCGCCGCCGCGCTGTGCTGTGTCCTCGCCGCGCTCGCCTCCTCGCTGGGCCTGCTCACCCTGGCGCGCTTCCTGACGGGCGTCACCAGCTCGGCGATCATCCCGCTCGCGATCGCCTGGGTGGGCGACAATGTGAGCTACGACCGCCGTCAGGCGACGCTGGCACGCTTCCTCAGCGGCCAGACGCTCGGCCTGATGACCGGCGCGGCGCTGGGCGGCGCGATCGGCGACTGGCTGGGCTGGCGCGCCGTGTTCTGGGTGCTGGCGGCGATCTACAGCATCGCCGGCAGCGCGTTGCTCGTCGTCATGATCGCGCGGCCAGCCATCGCCCGGCGCGGGCAGCAGGCCGCGGGCTCGATGCTGAGCCAGATGATCGCCGTGCTGCGCCGGCGCTGGGCCGTCACGGTGATCCTGATCGTGGCGCTGGAAGGCGGCATGTTCTGGGGCGCCTTCACCTTCGTCGGTGCCGACCTGCACCATCGCTTCGGCCTCGGCTTCGCTGCCGTCGGGTTCGCGGTCGCGGCATTCGGCGGCGGCGGCTTCCTCTACGTGATGGTGGCGCCGCAGCTCGTGCGCCTGCTGGGCGAACGCGGTCTCTGCCTGTGGGGTGGCATCGGCCTTGGCCTCGCCTTCGCCGGCATGGCGCTGGCGCCGTCGGCCGAGCTGGAGTTCGCCGCCATCGTGGTGTCGGGCGTGTCGTTCTACATGCTGCACAACACGCTGCAGGTCCACGGCACGCAGATGGCGCCGCAGGCGCGCGGCGCGGGCATGGCGCTGTTCGCCCTCTGCCTGTTCATCGGCCAGGCGATCGGCGTGCCGCTCGCCGCCCCCGTCGTGGACCGCTGGGGCGCGACGCCGGTCTTCTGGACCGCCGCCATCGTGCTGCCGGCGCTCGCCCTGTGGTTCGCACGCGCGATCCGCCGACGGCAGCTCGCCGCCGAGCGGCGCGGGTGATTCCC
>NZ_JBFWZI010000362.1:0-2924 GCF_050185545.1 Reyranella sp.
TAGGCGCCGCGCTCGAACTCGTCGCAGACGGCCAGCGCCATGGCATCCGCGAACGGCAGGTATTGCATCATGATCACGCCCGCGATGCTGCGCGCGGGGTCGATCCAGAAAAAGGTGTTGTTGATGCCGCCCCAGCTCAGGCTGCCCGGGGAGCGCTTGCCGGGTATCTGGTCGGCGGTGATGAGGAAGCCGAGTCCCCACTTGTCGCGACCATCGGCGATGAAAGTGAAGTGGGCGCTGCGCGGCAGCGCCGACTCGAGCGCGGGGACGGGAACCTCGCCGATGTGATTGCGGCCCATCAGCGCCACCGTCTCGGCCTCCAGCACGCGCGCCCCGTCGAGCGCGCCGCCGTTCAGCAGCATGCGCACGAAGCGCCCGTAGTCGCTTGCCGTCGAGGCGAGGCCGCCACCGCCGATCGGCGCCGCTATCGCGAGCCCCGGCTGCGGCTCCTGCAGCTCGATGGCGCCGTCCATGCGCTCGCCGGCGCGCTGCTGTTGCGCCACGAGCCGCGGCCCTTTCGCCTCCGGAACGTTGTAGAAGGTGTCGTCCATCCCGAGTGGCGCAAAGATGTGCTGGCGGAAATACTCTTCGAGCTGCTGGCCGGACAGCACCTCGACCAGCCTGCCGACGACGTCGGTGCCGGTGCTGTAGTGCCAGCGCTCGCCCGGATCGAACAGCAGCGGCCCACCGAACGGATAGGCTTCGCCGGCGCGCGGCTTGAAATCGCGCCAGGTCGCGCTGGTGAACGGATAGGCCAGGCCCGACGTGTGCGTCAGGAAGTGCCGGACCGTCGCCGGTCTCGACGCCGGGCGAAGCCGGTAGTCGCCGCTCGCCGCGTCGAACGATTCGAAGACCTTCAGCCCGGCGAGCTCGGGCAGGTATCTCTCGGCCGGGTCATCGAGACCAAGACGCCCCTGCTCGACGAGCTGCATCAGGGCCAGCGACGTGACCGGCTTGGTCATGGAGGCGATGCGAAACAGCGCGTCGGTCGTTAACGGGCGGCCGGTGGCGACGTCGGCGACGCCGAAGGCGCTCTGATAGAGCACGCCCTCGCGATCGGTGACCAGCGCGACCACGCCGGGCACGTCTCCGCGCTCGACCGCGCCACGCAGGCTCGCGTCGAGCGCGGCGCTTCCCGGTGAATCCTGCGCGCTCGCCGTTCCGGCCAGCTGAGCGGCCGCGACGCCCATGGTGCCGCCAATTCCGGCGGTCGTTCGAGTCATGGATGCCTCTCCCTTTGCCTATTGCGCGCGGCCCCGGCAACGCCACAGGGCATTCGCATATGGAAAGTTTATTCCGTCATCCCGACCGGGAGCCGAGCGTAGCGAGGCGCAGTGGAGGGACCTTTCTTCATGCAGCATCAGTAAGAAAGGTCCCTCGACTGCGCCGCCAATGGCGCTGTAAACAGCGCCTGATCGGGCCGCTCCGCTCGGGATGACGGTGTCTTTTCCATATGCGAAAGCCCGGCCAAACGCAAAAGGCCAATGTCCGCCGCTGATTCCCGCGCTCGATACAACTCGGGCGACCTGGGCGCGAGCAGCACCTGAACGGGCGGCGCTGGCCATGATGTGCCCCTGGTAGGTATCGGATGTGGATGGTGTTAGTAGTCTCGTGACCGCAGGTCGCGACCTTTCAGGCATCACCAGAGGCCGAGCGGATGGAGTGCGCAAGCCGCGCGGCGGATGTCCGGCAAAGGCCCAATGTCATAGCCGAGCCGGCGACCTCGGAGGCGAGGCTGCCGTCAGCAACGTTGGAGGGGAGGCAGAGATGGGCGAACGGGCGCGCTTGAGCCGGCGCGGGCTGTTGCGGGCCTCCGTGATCGGCGGCGGCATGCTGGCAGCGGCCTGTTCGCAGATGCCCGGTCGATCGTCCTTCGAGGCCGCGCCGCCGCTCGTGCCGATCCGCGCGCGGAGCGACCGGATCATCGACATCGCCGTCTGCCTGCGGCCGTTCCGCCCCGCCGGGCCGCGCGTCGAGGCCGAGCGCCTGGGCGATACGCTGGTCGTGCACAATTACGGCCATGGCGGCAGCGGCTGGTCGCTCTCCTGGGGATCCAGCGCCCGCGCGGTGCGGCTGGCGATGCAGGCCAATCCCAACGAGGTCGCGGTGATCGGCTGCGGCGCGCTCGGCCTCACCTCGGCAATCCTCGCCCAGCGCGCCGGCGTGCGCGTGACGATCCACGCGCGCGATCAGCTGCCGCTCACGACCTCGGCCAGGGCGACCGGCGAGTGGACCCCGGACTCGCGCATCGCGCTGGTCGACAGGGCCGCACCGGACTTTGCGACGCTGTGGGAGGACATGGCGCGAACCGCCTACAAAGCGCACCGCAACTATCTGGGATTGCCGGGGGCTCCGGTGGAGTGGGTCGATCAATACAGCATCACTCCGCCCGCCCCTCCTGCCGGCGCCAACAGGGCCGGCGCAAGCGGCTCCACCGCTCCGGGCCCGGCCCTGGACTTCGCCTCCTACCGCAGGCGCATTGCCGACCTGACGCCCAGATGGCGGCGCGTGTCGGCCGACTCCACCCCTTTCAGGGCGGCGGCCGTCGCCCGCAGCGAGATCATGATCTTCAACATCGCCGACTACGGCCACACGCTGCTCAACGACTTCTTCATTGCCGGCGGCCAGTTCCGGCGCGCCGACTTCGGCTCGCCCGCGCAGATCGCCGCCCTTGGCAAGCGAGTGGTCATCAACTGCACGGGCTACGGCGCGCGGGCGCTGTGGAAGGACGAGACGCTCGTCCCGGTGCGTGGCCAGATCGCCCGCCTCATCCCACAAGCCGACGTCCGCTACGGGGTGGTTTACAAGCACATCCTGACCGTGCCGCGGCGCGACGGGATGGTCGTCCAATCCTTCGCCGGCGGCGAGATGGAAGGTTACGGCGTCACCGACGAGACGCCCGACCGCACCGAGGCGGAGCGCGC
>NZ_JBFWZI010000363.1:0-2848 GCF_050185545.1 Reyranella sp.
CTGGCGGAGACGCCCAGCACCCGGCACATCGTGGCGATCGGATACACGGCCCGGTTCGCGCTCACGAATCGGAATCCTTCGGCGGGATCGTCTCCCGCGCGAACCAGGCCGCCGCTTTTGACAGGATCTCCCGCTCAAGCTTCAGCTGCCTGTTCTCGTGTCGCAGCCGAGACAGTTCATCCCGCTCGACCGTCGTCAACCCGTCATTGCGATGACCTTCATCCCGCTCTGCCTGGGCGACCCAATTGCGGATCGCTTGCGACGATGGCTCGAACTCCCGGGACAGTTCTTCGGGCGTGCGTCCAGCTCGAACAAGCTCGACCATTTGCCGACGGAACTCCGGTGAATAGGGCTCATGATGCCTGTTTGCCATGGTGGACTCCTGAAACACTATCGTGCCGATGTCCACGAAACCGGGGCAACTTCAGTCGCGCGAGAAGTGCCGCCTCACCGCAGCGCCGCGGCGATGTTGCCGCCGTCGACGGTGATGACGGCGCCGGTGCTCTTGCTGGCCTTGGCGAGCGCCACGAAGGATTGGGCGACGTCGTCGGCCGTGACCTCGAGGCCGAGCAGGTTGCCGCCCATGTAGTCGGCTTCGCTGAGGCCGCGCGCCTTGGAGCGCTGGGCGATCATCGCGTCGGTCAGCAGGCCGGAGCGGATGCGGTCGGCGTTGACCGCGTTGGAACGGATGCCGTCGGCTCCGTGGTCGAGCGCGTACTGGCGCATCAGGAACAGGGTCGCCGCTTTGGGCAGGCCATAGGGGCCGAAATCGGGACCGGGATTGACCGCCTGCTTGGACGTGTTGAACAGCAGGCAGCCGCCCAGGCCCTGGGCGCGCATCACCCGCACGGCGTTCTGCGCCACGCTCTGGTGGGCCCAGAAATTGAGCTCGAAGCTCTTGCGCAAGGTCGCCTCGTCGACATCACCGATCTTGCCCTGCCATGCCGCGCCGGCATTGGAGACCACGATGTCGACGCCGCCGTAGGTGGCAGCGATGCGATCGAAGGCGACGCGCACCTCGGCGGGATTGGTCACATCGCAGGCGATGGCGAGGCCCTTCACCTTGCCGGCGATATCCTTGGCTCGCGCCCCGTCCTGATCGACCACGACCACCTCGGCGCCCTCGCGTGCGAAGGCCTGCGCTGTCGCGGCACCAATGCCCGAGCCGCCACCGGTCACGACGACGATGCGCCGCGCCAGCGGCTTCTCGGCCTCTGCGCCGAGCTTGGCCTGCTCGAGCGACCAGTACTCGATGTCGAAGATGTCGGGCTCGGGAATGCACTGGTAGGTGCCGAGCCGTTCGGCGTCGGCCACTACCTCGACCGTGGTCTCGGCGAGGTCGGCCGCAATCCTGGCATCCTTGGACGACTTGCCCAGTCCGAACAGGCCGAGGCCTGGCACAAGCACGACGCGCGGAATCGAATCGAGCTCGGTCTTGCTCGGCAGCTGGCGCGCATTGTGGCGCGCGAAGTAGCCGTGGTAGTCGGCGACGAACCTGTCGAGCGCCTGCTTCGCCCCGGCCCTGAAGTCGTCGAGCTTGCCGGCCGCGGGCGCCGGCACGACCAGCGGCAGGTTCTTGGTACGGATCGCATGGTCGGGCGTCACCGGTCCCTGCTGGCTGTAGCGCGCGATCTCGCGGCCGCCGACATAGGCGAGGATCTGCGCGCTGGTGCGGAACTCGAAGACGAAGCGCTGCGCGGCCTCGCGGCCACCGCTCTTGGCCGGCAATGAGAGAAGACCGCGCAGGATGGGCGCGACGTCGGCAGCGCCGGCGATCGCGTCGGGCAGGCTGGCGCCGGGGAATATCTTGCGTGTCGCCTTGGCCAGCCGCCACTCGGCCAGGGTCACGAGGTCGATCATGCGGACATAGGCTTCTTCCGCCGTGGCGCCCATCGAGAAGATGCCGTGCTTCAGCAGGATCAGTCCCTCGACGTCGGGATGGGCGCGCGAGACCTCGCTCGCCTTCTTGGCCAGCGCAAAGCCCGGCATGATGTAGGGCACCAGGGCGGCGCGCTTGCCGAACACGTCGCGCGCCAGTTCTTCGCCGTCAGGCTGGTCGGTCAGCGCCAGCACCGCATTGGAATGCGTGTGGTCGATGAATTTGTGCGGCAGGAAAGCGTGCAGCAGCGTCTCGACCGAGGGGTTGGGCGCCTTGCTGTCGAGCAGGTTGCAGCGCTGGATGTTGACCATGTCCTCGTCGGAGAGCGCCTGCAGGCCGACCAGGCCGCCGAGCGGGGCGAGCCGCACGGCCGGCAGGCCGGGCGCCTCGATCGTGCCCATGTCCCAGCCGCTGCCCTTGACGCAGAGAACATCGACCTGCTCGCCGGTGACGTCGGCCACCCGCGTCTTCACCGACGTGTTGCCGCCGCCGTGCAGCACCAGGCGCGGCTCGCCGCCCAGCAGCCGCGTCGTGTAGACGCGCAGCGCCAGGTCCTCGCCGATGCCCTTGGCGGCATGGCGGGCGATCGCATCCTTGGCATCGCTATCGGACCACAGGTTCTGCATTTACGTCCTCTTGCGTTCAGAACTCATGCTCTTCTGGACCGCGGGCGTCTCGCCCGCTCATGCTCATGCATCTTGAGCGGGCGAGACGCCCGCGGTCCAGAAGAGCATGACGTAGATCCTAGCCATGCGAGATCACGATCTTGCCGAAATGGGCCTGGCTCTTCATGTGCCGATAGGCTTCCTTCGCCTCGGCGAAAGGAAACACCCGGTCGACGACGGGCTTGAGTCGGTTCGCCGCGATCGCCCGGTTCATCGCCTCGAACATCTGCCGGTTGCCGACGTAGAGTCCCTGGACGTGCAGGTTGCGCCGCAGGATCGGCATGGGATCGACCTCCGCCATGCC
>NZ_JBFWZI010000364.1:0-2682 GCF_050185545.1 Reyranella sp.
CCACGCTGGAGCGCGAAGGCAGGCTCGAGCGGCCGTCGCAGTATTCGCCCGAGCCCTCGGTCTTCACCTGGAAGCTGATCGAGGAGGGGCGCAATCACCTCCTGCTCGACAAGCCCCTGTCGCTGCCCTGCCCGGTGCGCCTGCTGCACGGCCAGAGCGACCCCGACGTGCCGTGGCGGTACTCGCTGCAGATCGCCGAGCACCTCGCCGCGCCCGAGGTGGTGACGACCCTGGTCAAGGGCGGCGACCATCGACTGAGCACGCCCGCCGACATCGCCCGCCTCATCGCGACGGTCGAGGATCTGCTGCCGCGATCGCCGTGAGGCCCTCCTCGATCGCCTCGTCACGACGGTCGAGGCTCTTCTCGCGGGGTAGCGCGCAGGTCCCCCTCGACCGCCTCATCGTGGTGGTCGAAGATCTTCCAGCGCGATGGCCCGCAGGCCCTCGCGATAGGTCGGATAGCGGAGCGTGACGCCGAGCTCCTGCTTGATGCGGTCGTTCCGCACGCGCCGGCTCTCGGCGTAGAACGAGCGCGCCATCGCGCTCAGCGTCGGCTCGACTTCTTCCCACGGGATCAGGGGCGGCACCGGCTTGCCTAAAAGCTCGCAGGCGAAGGCGACCACCTCGCTGGTCGGCGCCGGCAGGTCGTCGGCGACATTGTAGATGCCCGCCCCCTGGACACCCACCTCGTGCGGCCGCCCGAGCGCGGCCAGCACCGTGCCGGCGATGTCGGCGACGTGGATGCGCGAGAACACCTGGCCGGGCTTGTCGATGCGCCGCGCCGTGCCGGCTCTCACCTGGTCGAGGGTGCTGCGGCCGGGCCCGTAGATTCCCGGTAGCCGGAAGATGTCGAGTGCCGCGCCGGCCTCGAGCGCGATCGCCTGCCAGGCGCGCTCGGCGTCGAGCCGGGCGATGCTGCGCGGCAGACTCGGCCGCGCCGGCGTCTCCTCGTCGACCCAGCCGCCGTCGTGGTCGCCATAAACGCCCGTGGTCGAGAGATAGCCCAGCCAGCGCGCTCGGCGCAGCAGGCGGGCGCAGCGGGCGACGGCGGGATCGCCCGTCGTGCCCGGCGCGATGGTGCAGAGGACATGGCCCGGCGCGCCGATCGCTGCTTCATCCAGATCCAGGCCCTGCGTGCCGTCGAACAGGTGCGCCTCGATGCCCTCGGCGCGGAGCCGGACCGCCTTGTCGGCGGTGGTGCAGGTTCCCGCCACCGCCCAGCCCTGCGCCTTGGCGAGTCTGGCGATTTCAAGGCCGCTGAAGCCCAGGCCGAAAATGAAAAGACGTCCTGTCATCTTGTCAGGATCATCGCGCCGCGGTTCTTTTCAACCATGTTGTCGTTTCGTCTTGCGTTTCCCCTGCTGCCCTTCGTGGTGATGGCCGCCGCACCGGCTGCGGCGCAGAAATTCGAAACCCCGCTCGATCCGCCGCCTGATCACACCAGGCGCTACGCCGACTGCCTGAAGCAGGCGCGCAGCGATCCGCTGAAGGCATTGCCGATGGCCGAGAAGTGGCATGCCGACGGCGGCGGCCTGGCGGCGCGGCACTGCGTGGCGGTGGCGATGTTCCGGGCCGGCCGCTACGTCCAGGCGGCGGCGCAGTTCGAGGCGATCGCCCGCGACATGGGGCAGGATCGCCCGCGCGTGCGCGCCGAGTTGTGGGCGCAGGCCGGCCAGGCGTGGATGGAGGCGGGCGGCGCGGAGAAGGCGGCCGAGGCCCAGGGCCGTGCGCTGGAGCTCAACGGCCACGACGCCGACCTGTGGGTGGAGCGGGCGCTCAGCTATGCCGCGATGCTCGCCTGGCCGCGCGCGATCTCAGACCTCGACCAGGCGCTCCGGCTCCGGCCCAACAACGTCGAGATCCTGGTGCTGCGTGCCGCGGCCTGGCGCAATGCCGGCAACCCGGCGCGTGCGCTCGACGACGCCAACCGGGCGCTCAAGGTCGCGGCGGACCACTCCGAAGCCCTGCTCGAACGCGGCTTCGCCTATCTCGCGCGCGGCGAGCGTCCCCAGGCCAATGCCGATTTCGACAAGGTGCTGCGCCTAGTGCCGCCCGAGTCCAAGGCGGCGCGACGCGCCGAGGCCGGCAAGCGCGGCGAACAGCCCGGTGCTGCGCCACCGGCGCCGACTGCTCCACCGAAACCTGGCGGTAAGCGGTAGCGCGCGCGGCGTGCATGATGTAGGAGCCAAGCAAATGAATCGAAGCCCCCTAAAGCACATTCGGTTCGGCTGGAACAGCCGAACGGAATGTGCCCGTCGCAGCGACCATCCCCGGTTCGCTCTGGCGACCGGTACCCTGGTCGCGGCCATGCTCGCCTCGGTTGCCGGTTTCGCCCAGGCGCCGCCCAGGGAGGCGCCGCCGCAGCCGCCTTCCTCCTACTATCCGGCGCCACCGCCGCAGCAGGCGCCGACCACCCAGCAAGGCGCCTCGACCTCGGACCTCAGCTCGCCGCTGCCGGCGGCCGCCCCCAAGATCGAGCGCACGCAGATCGCCTCCGACGCCGAGGCGCAGCTCTTCACCGACGCCCGCCGCATCAGCTGGGGTCGCTATGCCAAGATCAAGGGCGCCAAGCCGGGCGACGTCACGGTCACCAAACAGGGCGGCGTGTGGACGGTGAAAGGCCGCATCGACAGCGTCGCGCCCGGCACCGAGGGCGACTGGGCCTCGATCGACGGCGTCGTC
>NZ_JBFWZI010000365.1:0-2617 GCF_050185545.1 Reyranella sp.
AGCGCCCGTCGCCGGCGGAGATCACGAGCGCTCGCGGTCTGATCGTCGACGACATGCTCGGCGAGTTCCCCTTCACCGGTTCCGCGGAGCGGGCGCATGCGGTGGCGTTGCTGCTGCTTGGTTTTCTGCGGGCGATGATTGATGCGCCGACGCCGCTGCATCTGATCGAGAAGCCGACACCCGGCACCGGTGCGACGCTGATGGTCGATGCGATCGCGACCGTGCTCACCGGTGTCGGCGCCTCCGTGATGACCGAGGGTCGCGACGACGAAGAGTGGCGCAAGCGCCTGACCGCCAAGCTGCGCCAGATCCCCTCGATGGTGCTCATCGACAATCTGCGCCGCCCGCTCGATTCCTCGGCGCTCGCAGCAGCGCTTACCGCGCCCTTCTGGGAGGACCGGATTCTGGGTGTGTCCGAGATGACGCGATTGCCGATCCGCTGCGTCTGGATCGCGACCGGCAACAATCCCGAATTCTCCAATGAGATGGCACGCCGCATCGTGCGCATCCGGCTCGACGCCCGGGTGGATCAACCCTGGCGGCGCGAGGGGTTCCGCCACCCCGATCTCATGAGCTGGGTCCGCGCCAACCGGCCGCGCCTCGTCACGGCCTGCCTCACGCTGTGCCGGGCGTGGCTTGCCGCTGGCAGGCCACGCGGCGGGCGCATGATCGGCAGCTACGAGACCTGGTCGCGCATCATGGGTGGCGTTCTCGAGGTCGCTGGCATCGAAGGCTTTCTCGCCAATCTCGACGAGATGCTCGCCGCCGCCGATGGCGAGGGCGCGGTCTGGCGCAGTTTCATCGGCGCCTGGTGGGATCGCTTTGGCACGGCGGAGGTTGGCACCGGAGACCTTTATGAGGTGGGGCTGACCTGCGAGCCGCCGCTGCCGCTGGGCGCCGGAGGCGACCGGTCACAGCGCACGCGGCTCGGCAAGGCGCTCGTCCGCATGCGCGATCGGGTGTTCGATATCGACGGCCGCAAGATGCGCGTGCGCACGTCGGGCGTGTCCCATCAGGCCAGGCGCTGGCAGCTCACGATCGAGGGGGAACGTGGGGAACGTTTTCCGCCGGGTGTCGAGGCATCGGGCGGGGAACGTTGCACCGAAAAGGGGAACGTCGAAAACCAACGTTCCCCGGCCCAACCCCTTGAAACCAAAGGCTGCGGGGAACATGGGGAACATGGGGAACGTTTTTCGACACTAACGCATGCGCGCGGCTGCGCCCACGCGATAGAGGATCGGGAAAAACGTTCCCCACCTTCGTCACGTTCCCCAAACGCTGATACTTCAGCGGCTTATGCCGGGGAACATGCGGGGGAACGTCGCTCATCACGTTCCCCGAACGGCGCTGTGCCGAACTGGCTCGAGGAGGTGCTCTGATGGGCATGCTCCTTCGACCAGGCCGTCTCCAGGCGGCAGCGACCGGTCCGCCGCGATGGACCGTCAGTGTGAAACGAACCTTTGCTCGCGCTTCCTGGAGACATTCATGATCTCGACCATCGAAACCGGCCCCGCCGAAGCGCGGGGCATCACATACCGTCCGCATCCGGCTCATGCGCATCGCGCCATTCTCAGCCTCGATCTCGGCACCACGACCGGCTGGGCGCTGCGCAGCCATGACAGCCTGCTCACCAGCGGCACGGTCTCGTTCCGCCCCGGCCGCTATGATGGCGGCGGCATGCGCTATCTGCGCTTCCGAAGCTGGCTGGACCAGATCGCGGCCGATGCCGGCGGTCTTGCGGCGATCTACTTCGAGGAGGTCCGCCGCCATGTCGGCACCGATGCCGCCCACATCTACGGCGGCTTCCTGGGCATCCTGACCGCCTGGTGCGAGAGCCGCGCGATCGCCTATCAGGGCGTGCCCGTCGGCACCATCAAGCGGCACGTCGCGGCGAAGGGCAATGCCGACAAGGCCGCCGTCATGGCCGCCATCCGCGCCCGCGGCTTCTCGCCGGCCGACGACAATGAAGCCGACGCCATCGCCATCCTGCTCTGGGCCATCGAAACCGATGGCGGCGTGCGATGAGCGGGGAGACGATGCTCCGGCATGCCACGTCGGTGGTTGCTGAGCGCCGCAAAGCCTATGGCGATCCGGCTGTTTCCATGGCCGCCGTCGCCAGGCGCTGGTCGATCACGCTGGGGCATCCCATCACACCAGCACAGGTCGTGCTGTGCCTGATCGACCTGAAGCTCACCCGTCTGGCCCACGATCCCAGGCACCAGGATTCGATCCTCGACATCGCGGGCTATGCCGCCGTGCTGCAGGAGGTCAGCCGATGAGATGGGCGCCGCGCGGGTATGGCGGGGCGCGCCGGCCGCCCGAGCAGGTCAAGCGCGATGGCTGGCGCGAGCAGGGCGTGCTGGTGGTCGAGCAGGACGATGAGCGGCTGAGCTGGCCCGAGCGGGAACTGATCCGGCAACTGGGCGACAAACTCTACGGCGCGGGCCGCAAACGCCAGGAGACCAGGCATGACTGATTGGACCCCGGCCATGGTCGAGGAACGGCTGGTCGAAGCGGCGACCGTGCTGCGGCGGCTGCCGTCGGTGCGGATGCAGGGCTACTTCAGCACCTGGCCAGCCATCTTCGTCGAGTTCGCCGATCTGGTGGGGCAAACGCC
>NZ_JBFWZI010000366.1:0-2538 GCF_050185545.1 Reyranella sp.
GATCTCGCGCTTCATGCGGCGCGCCACCTCGGTGAAGACGTCGATCTGGAACCCTTCCGTGCCGCCGCCCAGCTTTGGCATGGCGTGCGGCGCGAACGTGCCGTCGACCCCCGTGCGCAGCGGCGGCTGCTTGTCCTGCGCGAGCAGCGGTGCCGCTCCGATAAGCGTCGCAATCGCGACGGCCGCCAGGCGACGTTTCAGCATCTGAAGTCCCTCCCTTCCAAGAAATCCCCGTGGATCAACCGTAGAACACGCGTTGCTGAATGGCAATTTACAGGCCATGTTGGCTGCCATGTCCGACCGCATCCTCGTCATCAACCCGAACTCCACCGAAGCCGTCACCCGGGGTATCGATGCCGCCATGGAGCCGCTGCGCCTGGCAGGCGGCCCGTCGATCGAATGCGTCACCCTGAAGGACGGCCCGCCAGGCATCGAAAGCCAGGCGCATGTCGAGCAGGTCGTGGCGCCGATCGGCGAGATGGTAAGGAAGCGCGACAACGATTGCTCTGCCTTCGTCATCGCCTGCTATTCCGACCCCGGCCTGCATGCGGCGCGCGAGCTCACCACCAAACCGGTGCTGGGCATCGCCGAGTGCGGCATCCTGACGGCGATGACCCTGGGCCAACGCTTTGGCGTCATTTCCATCCTGCGCAAATCCATTCCGCGCCACCTGCGCTATGTCGGCCAGATGGGCGTGAGCGAGCGCATGGCGGGTGACCGGGCAATCGGCCTCAGTGTCGTCGAGCTCGCCAACGAAGCCACGACCTTCGCCCGCATGGCCGAGGTCGCCGTCGAGCTGCGCGACGAGGACGGCGCCGACGTTCTGGTCATGGGCTGCGCCGGCATGGCGCGCTACCGCGATCGCCTGCAGCGCCATGTCGGCCTTCCGGTCGTCGAGCCCAGCCAGGCGGCGGTATCGATGGCGATCGGGCGCTCGCGTCTGGGTTGGGCGGCCTGACCAGGAGGTCATGGCCTCTTGGACCGCGGGCATCCCGCCCGCTCATGATATGAGCGGGCGGGATGCCCGCGGTCCGCATGAGCCGCCTACTCGCGGCGGAACTCGTGCTCGAAATTCAGCCTGTCGCGGCAGATCGCCAGCGTGTCGCTGACGCGCCGGCATGTCAGGCTGTTGGGCGGGCCGTTCCAGGAGGCCTGAGGGGGCGTGCACGGCACGGGCGGCTGCGTCGTGCCCAGGGAATTGTCGTTGCCGAATCGCGCGGTGATCGGCGCCGTGCACGTGATCGTGCCTGTCCCCGGGCAATGGGCCGTCGTGCGTCGCTCGCCGCTGCCATTGCTGCCGAAGCAGATGCGGCCGGCCTTGACCGCGCATCGCTCCGTGCGCCCTGCGAGCCCGATATTGCCCTCGGTGTCGCGACCCAGGCGCCAGCACCCTTGCAGCATCCCGAGGTCCTTCTGCGCCCAGCGATCGGCGGGCAAGGGTGGCGGTGGTGCCGCGGCAACCGGCGGCGGCTTGGGACGCTCGACGGGCTTGGGCGGTGGGGCGACAGGCTTGGGCGGCTCGACCGGCTTGCACTGCGCGAGCTTCGACTTGATCTCGGCCTCCAGCGCCGCGACCTCGGCCCGCAGCTTGCGGCCGTCGGCCTCAGCTTCGTCGAGCGAAGCCTTGAGAACGGGTGTGGGATCGGGCGGTGGCGGCGGTGCGGGCGGCGCCGGTGTCTCGATCGTGGAGACACTGGTGAGCGGCCCGACCGGCGCGCAGGCCCGCAGGAACCACGAGCCGATGAGCAGGGCCAGGATGAACAGCAGGCCCATCAGCAGCGCGGCCAGCCATCGTGGCCGATCTTCCCGGGAAAGCGCGGTCATTGCTCGCAGGCGGATTGCTCCAATCGAGCTTACATCCTCCCTGCGTCCGGGCGTCAGTGATCAATCTGCGGCGGCCGCCTTCTTTGGCCCTTCGGCTGCCGGAAAAACGACGCGATCGTCGGTCCGGCAGTAGCGATCGGCGAACATGCGGCCGATCGGATGATACTTCTCCATGTGCACCCGCATCGCCTTGGGATCCCACAGCTCGTCGCGGAGGTGGAAGCGCAATCCCTCGCCGATGATGAGCTGGCGTTCGTCCTTGACGTTGAGCACCTGCCAGATCTTGCACTCCAACGACCACGGCGCGTCGGCCAGCCTGGGTGGCTTGACGTCGACCGACGGCACGAGTTTCAGCCCGAGATAGTCGGGCTCGCCGATCTCGGGCGGGAAATCGCCGCTCGACTCGTGCATGGCGCGGGCCAGCGGCTCGTCGGCCAGGTTCACGACGAACTCCCCGGTACGCTTGATGTTGGTCCAGGTGTCCTTGAGCCGCCCGTCCGGTCGCTTGTTAACGGCGAACATCACCAGCGGCGGGTCCTCCGCGAAGACATTGAAATAGCTGAACGGCGCGGCATTGACCGTTCCGGTCGGCCCGATGGTCGTCACCCAGGCGATCGGCCGGGGCAGCACGAAGGAGATCAGAAGCTTGTAGCGTTCGTGCGGACTCAACTCGGAAGCGGCGTATTGCATCTCTCGAATCCTCTAGTTGCTCGG